>DATMBX010000101.1:0-35660 GCA_035558955.1 Solirubrobacterales bacterium
CAGCCGGCGACGCCGGCGATCCTGATCCGGCGCCTGCGCCCGGTTTACACCTTCTTCGTCAACAAGTGGTACTTCGACGAGGCGATCGACCTGCTGGTGGTGCGGCCGGCGCTCGCCATGGGCCGCTTCGCCGACCGCACCTTCGAGCGGCTCGTCGTCGGCGGGCTGATCACCGGCACCGAGGACGTGGTCGGCGCCGCCGGGCGCCTCGTCCGCGTCGTGCAGAGCGGCTTCGTCCGCGGCTACGCCCTCCTCTTGGTCGCCGGCTTCGCCGGCCTCGCCCTCTACTTCCTGATCGTCTCGTCATGACCAACTCGCTGCTCTGGACACCCCTCCTCTTCGGCCTTCTCGGCCTCTTCCTGCCGCGCCGCGCGACCGGCTGGTGGGCGGTGCTCGGCGCGGCGGTGACGCTGGCCCTGGCCGTCGCGTTGCTCGCCGGCTTCGACTCCGGCGCGACCGGCCTGCAGGACAGCGTCGACGTGGAGTGGATCCCGGGCCTCGGCGTCGACTACAGCCTCGGCGTCGACGGGCTCAACGTCTTCCTCATCCTGCTGACCGCCGTGGTCTGGCTCGGCGGGACCGCCTTCGCCACCTTCCGCGAGCAGGATCGCCCCCACCTCTTCTTCCTAATGATGCTGCTGGGAGAGACGGCGACGCTCGGCGCCTTCCTCGCCCAGGACCTGCTCCTCTTCGTCCTCTTCTTCGACTTGATGCTGGTGCCGTTCTACTTCCTCTTTGGCGTATGGGGGAGCGACCGGGCGGACGGGCCCAGCGCCTCGGCGGCGACGCTGAAGATGATCGTCTACACGCTGATCGGCTCGCTGCTGATGCTGGTCGGGGCGATCGCCGTGGCGGTGATCTCCGCCGACGGCGGCCAGCTCACCTTCTCGATCGCCGCCCTTCAGGAGCAGGGCCTCGGCGAGGGAAGCCAGCGCTGGATCTTCTGGTTCTTCGCCGCCGCCTTCCTGGTCAAGATGCCCGCCTTCCTCCTCCATGGCTGGATGCCGGATGCCTACCGCGCCGCGCCGCTGGCCGCGCTGGTCGTCTTCTCCGGCGTGCTGGCCAAGGTCGGGGCCTACGGCTTCCTGCGCATCGTGCTGCCCCTCTTCCCCGACGCGACTGTCGAGTTCCAGGAGATCGTCCTCGTGATCGCCCTCGCCTCGATCCTCTACGGCTCGGCGATGGCCTTCACCCAGACCAACGTGCGGCTCGTCGCCGGCTACTCCTCGGTGGCGCAGCTCGGCTTCATCACCGCCGGGATCTTCGCCCTGCGCGCCGACGGCTCCGACGGGGCGGTGCTGCAGATGGTCAACCACGGCCTGGTGGTTGCGCCGCTGTTCGTGATCGTCGCGATCCTCGCCGAGCGCTCCGGCACCGAAGACCTGCGGGAGATGGGCGGGATGGCGACGCGCGCCCCGGTCCTCGCCGCGCTCTTCCTCATCGTCACCCTGGCGACCCTGGCGATGCCCGGGTCGGCCAACTTCATCGGCGAGTTCTACATCCTCAACGGCCTCTTCCAATCGAAGATCATCTTCGCCATCGTCGCGATCGGCGGCGTCGCGATGTCGGCCTACTACGCGCTGCGCCTCTACCAGCGCACGATGCACAACCGGCAACCCGAGGGAATCGAGTCGCGCGAGATCGGCTGGCGCGACGGCATCGTCCTCGCCCCGCTCGTCCTCTGCATCCTCGGCCTGGCGCTCTACCCGCAACTGATCCTGAAGCGGACCGAGCGCTCCGTGCAGCAGGCGGTGGCCGCGGTCAGCGGTGAGCAATCTCCGAAAGAACTGGCCAGGCGATGAACTTCAACGCGCCGACAATCGACTACGCCGCGCTCTCGCCCGTGATCGCCCTCACCGTCGGGCTCTGCGTCGTCCTGATGACCGCGGTGTTCAAGCCGCTGCGGCGCACCGCGCCGGCGCTCACCCTGCTGACCCTGGCGACGACCGCGGGCCTCCTCATCTGGCAATGGGGAGAGTCGACGGACCTGCTCAGCGGCGCCCTGCGGCTCGACGAGCTGGCGATCTCGATCTCGCTGATCGCGATCCTAACCGCCGGCTTCGCCGTCCTCTTCTCGATCCGCGAGCCGGCGGTAGAGGAGGCCGGCTCGGGCGAATACCACGCGTTGCTGCTCGGTTCGGTCCTGGGAATGGTCCTGCTGGCGCAGGCGCAGAATCTCGTCACCTTCTTCATCGCGATCGAGACGCTCTCGATCCCCCTCTACATCCTCTGCGCGACCAACATGCGCCGTCGGGAATCGCTGGAGTCGGGGCTGAAGTACCTGATCGTCGGCTCGCTCGGCTCGGCGACGCTGCTCTACGGGATGGCCTTCCTTTACGGCGGCTCCGGCTCGACCGACTTCGCCGGGATCGCGGCGGCGATCGGCAGAGAGGGCGTGCTTGGCGACCCGCTCGTCCTGGTCGGGATCGCGATGGCCGCCGTCGGTCTCGCCTTCAAGACCTCTATCGCCCCCTTCCACCAGTGGACCCCCGACGTCTACCAGGGCGCGCCGACTCCGGTCACCGCCTTCATGGCGGTCGCGACCAAGGCCGCCGCCTTTGCCGTCTTCGTCCGCTTCTTCGACGTCGCGCTGGCGCCGGAGTCGGGCGAGTGGCAGGCGCCGCTGGCGGTGCTCGCCGCGATCTCGATCGTCGTCGGCAACGTCGGCGCCCTGCGCCAGGCCTCGCTGAAGCGGATGCTCGGCTACTCCGGCGTCGCCCAGGCCGGCTACATCCTCGGCGGCCTCGTCGTCGCCTCCGAAGCGGGGGTCAACGCGATCGTCTTCTACCTCGCCGCCTACGCCTTCATGAACCTCGCCGCCTTCGCCGTGATCGTCGCCCGCGAGCGCGAGACCGCCTACGGCGACGACATCCGCGCCGTCCAGGGCCTCGGCGCCGAGCGGCCGCTGCTCGCCTGGCCGCTGACGATCGCGATGTTCGGCCTCGCCGGGCTGCCGGCGACGGCGGGCTTCATCGGCAAGCTCTACCTGATCGAGGCGCTGGTCGCCGGCGACTACACCTGGCTCGCCGTCTTCATCGCGGTCGGCACGATGATCTCCCTCGCCTACTACCTGCCGGTGGTGGCGGCGATGTGGATGCGACCCGGCGGCGAGACGACCGCAACGCCGGCGATCGCCGGCGCCTCGCCGGAGGCCGACCCGATCGACGCCGAGGCGGGCCGCCGCCCCTACCTCGTCGCCCCCGCCCTCCTCGCCGCCGCCGCGGTCGTCTTCTTCGGCGTCATCCCCCAGCCACTCGTCGAGTTCGCCGAACGCGCCGGCGCTTCCCTGTTCTGACACCCACCGGTGCAACGTTTTGTCCCCGTTATGGGGGGACAAAACGTTGCACCTGACTGAAGGGGTCCAGATATGGGCGTCCTGCTGACAGCCGCGGCGATCGGCGCGGCAGTCGCTATCGGCGTCTGGGCGGAGCGGCGTTGGCCGCGCGGCGCCGCAATCGCCGCGCGGCGCTCCCTGGTGTTGATGCTCTACGTGCTGGTGCCGCCGGTGATCTTCTTCAACCTGGCGGCCAGCGAGATCGACGTCGACCACGGCATCGGGCTGGCGCTGGGAATCGTCGCCGTCTCGCTCTCCGGCTGGCTTGCCTGGTGGGTTTCCACCCGCTTCCTGAGACTGTCCCGGCCCAAGACCGGCGCCGTCGTCTGCGCCGTGCTCAGCGTAAACACCGGCTACCTCGGCTACCCGCTGACGGTCGCCTTGCTCGGACGCGAGGAGCTCTCGACCGCGGTCCTCTACGACGTCCTCGTCACCGGGCCGTGCCTTCTGCTCGGCGCCTTCGCGGTCGGCGCCGCCTTCGGCACCAAGGCGGGAGAGGGTCCGCGCGAGCGGGTACGCGCCTTCTTCACCCGTAACCCACCGCTCTACGCTGCTATCGCCGGCCTGCTCGCTCCGCAAACGCTGGCGCCCGACATCCTCGTCGACCTCTCCCAGATCCTCGTCGTCGCGATCCTGCCGATCGGCTTCTTCGCCGTCGACGCCACCCTGGCGGAGAACGCGGAGCACGGCGAGCTACCTATGCCGCCACCCCTCACCCGCCCCGTCGCCGTAGCCCTGGCTGCCCGTCTCGCCGTCGCGCCTGCCCTGCTCATGCTCCTGGCGGCCCCGCTGATAGACCTCCCCGCCGCCTACCGGCTACTGGCCGCAATGCCTTCGGGCCTCAATTCGATGGTCGTAGCCCACGCCTACGGCCTCGACATGGAAATCACCGCCGAGGCCGTCACCTGGTCAACGGGAATTGTCGTCCTCGCCGCCCTCGCCTCGCTGGCGCTTTGAAGCGTGTCTCTATTATCTCCCCCGATGAGGCGCTGGGTGGGGGAAAAACGGATGCGTCACCTGGGCTGGGTGGCCGCTCTGGCAATACTGGGCACCCTCGTCGCTGCCCCGACCGCTTCCGCAGCTTTCGATTGTGGCTCCACCATGGTCATATGTCAGGTGCAGGTGGACAACACCGGACGGGTCTGGTTCTTGAGCGATGAATTGCTGACCGAAGACGCCCTCGGCGACGGGAGCCACCGCCATGGCGTCCTCCAAGTCTTCCTGCGCGATGGGAACTCGACCACCTTGATGAAGGGACCCGACGGCAAACCGATCCCCTACGGAGAGAGGCACCGCTACTCAGCGCTTGTGAACGGGGTTTCCGCGGACGGCGAGCACGTCTACTTCTCGACCGAAGCGTCGCTCACGCCCGACGACCGCGACGTTCCCTTCACCTCCGACTCGTCTGTCGACGGCTACGAATTGTCAGACGGAAAGTACACACTGATCACAACCGGACCGGTGGACGAAAGCATCCCGGACCCGTTCGGTTGTTGCGGGGCGACCATCTCCTGGGCCTCCGATGATGGGAGCCGCGTCTTCTTCGTCACCAATGACCGGATGACGGCGGACGACCTCGACGGGTCCAGGGACATCTACGAGCGCTTCGAGGGTCAAACCCGCCTCGCCTCGACAGGTCCGGACGTGGTGCTCCCCGACCCGAACTACAGCGAACGCGCCCCCGATGCCGAATTCCTAGGCGCTTCCACCGATGGCGCCACGGTCTACTTCGCGACGTCCCAACAGCTGACCGCCGACGACACCGAAAAATGGACCTCCGACATCTACTCATGGCGCGACGGAGTGACCAAACGAATCACCCACACGGTCCGTTATCCGGAAGGCCCTGGGCAGCCATTCGAATCGTTCTGGCCAGGGAACTTTGTCGGCTCGAGCAGCGACGGATCCATCTTCTACCTAGCCCATTCGCCACAGACACCTGACGACACAAACGCCTATGAAGATCTCTACCGGGCGGGCCAAGACGGCGCCACGGAGCGTCTGACAATCCCGCCGCCGCTCTCCGGGGCAAACCCCACCCAGAGCTATCTGCGCCCCGGCGCGATCTCCTACGATGGCCGGCGGCTCTTCTTCTCTACGACCCGCGCCCTCCTACCCGAGGACAGAGACGACACGCTCGACATCTACCTCCTCTTCACCGAGACTGGCAGACTGCGCTTGGTCAGCCTCGGTGCCGGCGAGAACCCGCCCGAGGACACTGAGCTGACACTGAGCGGCATTTCCAGGGACGGCGGGCGAGCCTACTTCTCGACTTGGGAAAGGCTCTCGGCCGAAGACACCGACGAAACGGTCGACGTCTACGAATGGGCGAATGGCCAGGTCCGGCTGGCCACACCCGGAGGCGATGGTCGCCAGGTCGGCTCCTTCTTCCAGAGCATCTCCCCTAATGGGCGCTATGTGGTCTTCGAAACCTTCGAAGATTTGATGCCTGGCGATGGTGATGCCAAGAGTGACCTTTACCTGGTTGACATGGGTGCAGCGACGCAGGGAGGCGCCTCCGCCTCCACCGCCCGTCCCGGGAAGAGGCGCCGCCACCAGCGCCGCCTGCGCCTGGTCAGCGCCGAGTCGATTCCGCCACGAATGCGGATCGCACGACGGGGGATGTTCGACAGCGAGATGGCACGCCTGCAGTTGAGTTGCCCCAGAGCGGAAACCTCGGGGCCCTGCCGCGGCAAGGCGAAACTGGTTAACCCGCGCACCGGCAAGGTCCTGGCCAGTGGCAGGTTCAAGATCAAGACCGGGCGCCGCGCAAGGATCGCGCTCGATGGCAAGGCGCTGCCGCGCGGACGGCAGTCGCTAAAAGTTATCGCCCGAGTCAGGGGCGCCGATCGCCTCCGCAATACAGCAGTGGCGAGGAAGAGGGTCGTCCTACAGCGCGCCAACTGAGAAGCCGTAGATACTCTCGGCTGGTGCTCCACCACGTCTCGATTGAGGTAGCGCCGGAGCATGTCGACGCCTGCATCGCCTGCTGGGAGCTGCTCGGCTTCGAGCGGGTCGCTTCCCCCGAGGAGCTGGGCGACGAGTACTTCACCTGGCTCGAGCGCGAGGGCACCCAGATCCACCTGATCCACACCGAGTCCCCGACGATCCCGGTCCTCGGCCACCCGGCTGTTGTCGTCGATGACTTCGAAGCGACTTTCACCGCCCTCGAAAGAGCGGGCTACGTCCCCGAGCGCCACCGCGAACTATGGGGCGCCCCCCGCGCCTTCGTCGTCATGCCCGGCGGTCACCGGGTGGAGTTCATGGCCTCTCCGCCGTCTTAGACGGCCGGGCGGTTGCCGTTGCTGTCGGGGAGAGGGATGACGCCGATTTCCAGCTCCCGAGCGGTAAAGGCGACGGCACGATCTGAGGTGGCGATCTCGTCGCTCGGACCGGCGGAAGCAAGGAGAATGCAATCGGCGAGGGAGAGATCGGCCGTCTTGCGGTGGTAATGGGCCGCACGCAGTTCGCCGGCACGTAAGGCAACCGAGCTCCCGACGGCGAGTACGGCAACAACCTCATCGAGCATTGGAGTGAGCTTTTCCCCAAGACTCGCTGGCGGATTCCCCGCGCAGCGAATGAGCTGATCAACCACCTCGCTGAGACAGGGAGAGGGAATTGCGCTGTTCCCATCTCGGAGGAGGTCAGCGACCTCGTCTGCGCCGATCTCATTCCAAAGCACGCTCAGCATCGCGTTCGTGTCCAGCAGAATCACTCCCGGCGGCCAAACTTCCGCTCGTAGATCTCCGCCTCCTCCTCGCGGAACTGACGGCGCATTTCGTCCGAGGAAAGTCCGGAAGTGTTCTTGAAAGCACCCATGGCGGCCTCGATCGGGTCCTCCGGAGCCGGACGCAGGATCAGGTGGTCCCCCCGGTCGTCGGCGACGACGACCCGCGTCTTCCAGCGGTGCCGCACTGCCGCCGGCACCGAGACCTGCCCGCCGGCTGAAATCTTGAGGCGCTTCATGGTCATGAGAATAGCTCATGAGATACACGGGTGGGAAGCGCCTCGCTCGGCGTAGGCCCGAGCGAGGCATCGGCCGATGACGCGCTGGCCGATCCGGTTGGGATGAAGGGACTCCCGCACGCGGCCGGTGAGTCGCAGCGGGCGGAACCATTCCCGCGTATCCGACATTGACCCCACTCTGGTGTGGTCAATGTCGGATACGTCGCGGGCACAAACCTCGTGGCCGACCAGGGCGCGCCGGAGGTCGAGGTACTCGGCGCCTTCCGCGACCGCCGCGGCGCGCATCATCCCGGCAATGGCGGGAAGCGCCCAGCGCCGCGCCCAGTCGGCATCGGCGTTCCAGACCGGGCAGCCGCCCTCGGTGAGGCGGGACCAGCCCGCCTCCGAGTAGCGGAAGTCGGCGCCCGCAGGGAACGGCGACGCGTAACCCATCACGATCAGGCGGTAGCCGCCGGGTCGACCAGGGGAAGCGACGGCCTCCCCCGCGCTCGCCATCGCCGCACGGATCTCGCGGATCGCGTTGCGCAGGTCGCGCGTAGCGGCCGGCAGGCGCTCCTCGATCTTCCGCTGTGCGTCGTCGTGGCAGTAGCGCGGGTCGTCGGGGGAGCTGCGAGCCCAGTCGAGGGCGCAGCCGGCGACGATGGCGCCGAAGCCGAGATCGTTGGCGCCGATGGTCAGCACGACCAGCTTCACGTCGAAGCGGCGGGCGAACGCCGCGAGCTGGTCCGCTTGGGGCGGCTCGCCGCGGTGCGACTTCCCACCCGACACCGCCCGCCAGACGTTCACCGTCTTCGCCCCCGAGCAGGCGAGGTTGACCTTCTCGTCGACCTCGATCGGCGCGCTGCGGATCGGCGCCGTCGCAGAGCGGTCGCAGCCGTTCTCCGCCGATGCGCCGTAGCGCCCGCCCCCCTCGCCCGAGATGAAGCTGTCCCCCAGCGAGACGATCGCGGTCGGCGGTGGGGCCGTCCGCGCCATCACCGTGGCCGCAAGCGCCAGCGTTCCCGCCGCGACAGCCACACCCAACCCTGCTCGCGCTCGCCTCATGCGGGCCAGGGAAGCCGAGGCGATCCACGAGGTCAAGACGCCGCGCGCGACTTGTCACACGGCGACCCCGAATTGGCGCATTTGAGCCCTGGCCGACCCCGCCGACGGCGCAGCTAGGATCGGCTGATGCGTTACCCGGTCGAGTCGTTCACCCCTGAGGAGGAGGCGCTTCTTGCTCCTCACTTCACCAACCTCGACCGGCCCGTGTTCGCCTTGGTCAACTTGCCGGAGACCGTGAAGGGGGCGCTTTTTGCCCGCTATTCGCGGTATTCCGGGACCGTGCGGCGGCTCTATTTGGAGGAGTTCGCGCCAGAGGTCCCGGCGGGTGGGCGGCCCTTTGACGGGGTTGAGGGAGCCCGGGCCGCGGACCTCTACGAGAGAGTGTTCGTCGGCTACGGGGACGACTCGATCGCCCAGGTCGGCGGCGCCCATGTCGCCTGCGAGTGGGTCTCCAACGTCCTCACCAAGGTGCTGCAGCGCGGCCGCCTCGCCGCCTACCTGGAGCAGTCGACCCGCTACATCCCCTACGACAAGCCGCTCCCCGACGATGCCGGCGGGGGCTACCGCTACTACCGCGACAAAGACCTCGGCCCAGAGTTCTCCGCCGCGATGGACGAGGTCTTCTCGATCTACTCGCGCCTGCTGCGCCAGGTCGAAGCCTGGGCCGCCGAGCGCTGGCCGCGCGGCGATGGTGAGCCCGAGGGGCCCTGGCAGCGCTCGATCCGCGCCAAGGCGCTCGACCTGCTGCGCGGCCTGCTCCCGGCCGCAACTCTCAGCCACGTCGGCATATACGCCTCCGGCCAGGCCTACGAGCAGTTGCTCTTGCGGCTGATGGCTTCTCCCCTGCCGGAAGCGCGCGAGTACGGCGGGATGATCCTGCGCGAGCTGCAGCAGGTGATGCCGAGCTTCGTCTCCCGCGTCGACCGCCCCGACCGCGGCGGCGAATGGGTCAGATTCCTGGAGGGGCGCCGCGAGTCCACCGAGCGCTGGGTTTCCCGCCTCGGGCTCGACCGCCGCGGCGCCGGGGAGGCCACTCCCTCGGTCGAGCTGGTCCACGTCGACGGGACCGAGGAGGACCTGCTCGCCTCCTGCCTGTTCGAGGCCTCGGCGACGCCGGAGACCGAGATCCGCAACCGCGTCGACGTGCTCGACCGCGACGAGCGGGCCGCCCTGCTCGCCGAGATGGTCGGCGAGCGCGCCAACCGCCGCCACCGCCCCGGCCGCGGCTTCGAGGCGCTGCGCTACCGCTTCGAGATCGTCTCCGACTACGGCGGCTTCCGCGACCTGCAGCGCCATCGGATGCTGACCTGCCAGTGGCAGCGGCTGGGGCCGGACCTCGGCGCCGGCGTCCCCGAGGAGGTGCGCGAGGCCGGCGCTGGCGACGAGTTCGAGCGCGCTCTGGAGATCTCCCGCACCGAGTACGAGCGCCTCGCCGCCGCCGGCCTGCGCGACGCCGCCCCCTACGCCCTCTGCCTCGCCTACCGCATCCGCTACGTGCTCGACCTAAATGCGCGTGAGGCGATGCACCTGATCGAGCTGCGCTCCGGCCGCGAGGGCCATCCCACCTACCGCGCCATCGCCCAGGCGATGCACGAGCGGATTGCCGCCATCCACCCCGCCGTCGCCGCCGCGATGTCCCACGTCGACACTTCCCAGGAGCCGCGCCTGGAACGCATGCTGAGTGAGATCCGCACTCAACGCAAGAAGGCCGAGATGGCCGCCCGCGCCAAGGCCCCGCCCGGCCTCAACCCGCTCGGCTAAGGACCTATCCCGTTAGGGGCGTGCGCCTGGGACGGTTCAGGACCAAGCGGGGCGGTCACGGCGCGAATTCCGCATGGCAGCGCCATGTGGGATTTGCGACGGGGCCGAATCCGCGCCGTGTCCTGGGCCGTCCCAGGTGTGCGATCCCTATCGGGATAGGTCCTAAGCCTGTGCCTCAGTCGCGCTGCTTGCGCTTGCGGCGCTCGCCGCTTTCCAGCTGTCCGGGCTCGCCGCCCTCGACGGGTTCAGCCTCGACCGCGGCGCCGTCCCCGTCCATCGCCGCCGCGGCTTCCTCGCCGGGTTTAGGCCAAGGCATCGCCTCGCCCGTTTCCCAGGCGGGCGGGCGACCGCCGGGGACGCGGCCGAGCAGCAGCACCCCCAGGTAGACGAACCAGAGCAGGGCGAACTGGAAGAAGATGAAGGAGACGGCGCCGAGCGCCATCCCCAGCGAGCCCCAGAAGCGCGGCAGCAGGCCGGTCCGCATCGCGTGCAGGCAGGTGTAGAACATCGCGATCACGAAGCCGAGCTGGCCCCCGAGGCCGAAGCCGGCGGCCAGCGGGCGCAGCGGCGCCTCGGTGATCGCGTCGGAGGCGACATCGTTGGCGCGCTCGCCGCCCAGGGCTACGCCTCTGGCCAGCAGCCGCGGCACGTCGTCGTTGACGAACGTGGTGGCGGCGCTCAGGGTCGAGAGCCCGCTGAGAATCGCCAACGCCGCCAGGAACAATGGCGCCGCGACGACGACGCCGACCAGTTGCCCCCGCATCGCATCGCTGCGCGCATTGGCGGCGCGGAAGAGGTAGTAGAGCGGCGCCGCCAGCAGGCCGACGCCGATCGCCTGCAGGATGCTGGAGATCATCTGCGCCGCGCGGTGCTGGTCGACGTTGCGCAGCAGCTCGGAGTCGCCGTCGCTTGTGCCCACAGCCTGGCTGGCGACGACGATCGCGCCCAGCACGAAGGCGATCGCGGCCAGGGAGGCCAGCGCGGTCGGCAACCGCCGGCGTCGCTCCCACTCCAGCACCGCCTCCCGCCCGTTCGGCACGCTCAGCCCCGCTCGTGGAAGTAGAACTGGGGCAGCGCGCCCTCGATCACCTCGGCGGTCATTTTCTGCGCGACCTCGAGGTTGCCGGTCCGCACCGCGATGTCATCCAGGGTGACGATGCCGGCAAGGCTATCCCCGTCGAGCACCGGAAGGCGGCGCACCCGGTGCTGGACCATCAGCGCCGCCGCCTCGTCGAGCTCCATCTCCGGCTCGCCGGCGATCAGCGGGCGCGACGCATGCTCGCCCACCGGCGCCTCGGCGTCGGCGCCCGCGGCGAAGACGCGCAGGGCGAGGTCGCGGTCGGTCACCATCGCCACCGGCGAGCCGGCCGGGTCGACGATCACCACCGAGCCGACGCGGTGATCGCGCATCAACCGCGCCACCGAGACCGCGCTCTCCTCGGGAGAGGCGGTGACGACGCCGGCGGTCATGATCTCCCGAAGCTGCACTCGTCGTACGCTACCGCGCATGAGTGCCGAGGGAGCGAAGTTCGGGTGCGTGCGGTGAACGGGGTGCGGCGCCATCCTGTCGTCCCGCTCGAGGCGGGCGCCGGGCCCGAGAATCCGCCCTGCCCGGCCTGCGGCGAGCCCCTCTTCGGCTGGATCGACCAGCGCCCCGGCCTGGCAGGCCCGGTCAGCCGCTGCGAAAGCTGCGGCCTCGGCGTTGTCGGCGCCCCGGGGACCCCCGAGGACGCCCTGCGAGAACTGGACCGCCAAGCTTCCGCTGCGACTTATCCCGGTATGTCAGGGATAAGTCGCAGCGGAGCGATTCTGGTGCTGAACCGTGGCGGGTTCTCGGCTTGGATCGGCGGGGCGGGATGGGCCGGGCTGGAGCCCGAGTCGCGCTGCCTGTTCACGGTCGAGGCGGTGCGGCGGCTGGCCGCCCACCGCGACCAGGTCGTGAAGAGCGCCCGCTGGGCGCCGGTGACGGGAATCGCCGCGATGTGGCAGACGGTCCTCAACGGCTTCACCTTCGGCCGCAACGTCGCGCTCGGAGCGCTGGGACGGGGCACGGCGGTCCCGGCCGATGAGCCCTGGCAGCGCCGCCTCGACAGCTTCGTCAACGTCGTCGTCGCCCTGCCCGCTCTGCTGGTCGCCGTCCCTATGGAGCTGATCGCCGCCACGCTACGCCGCCCCGGCGCCATCGCTCTCCGCCTCAAACTCCTCTAGCCCCGCGGTGCAACGCAAACGACAGCTATTTGCTGCCTTTTGCGTTGCACCGCAGGCTGTAGACCTCCCCTAATGCAGGGGTGAAACGCATACGGCAGCTATTTGCTGCCTTTTGCGTTGCACCCTTCCTAGGAGAGCCCCTCGCGCGCTTCGCGCACGAGGGTGACTGACTCCGGGAAGAGGACGCGGATCGCGTCGCGCACCTGCATCGCCTGCTCGTCCGGGCCGCCGGTCAACTCCATCTGGCCGATCGAGGCGACGGTCATCTCGACCGCCAGCTTGATCGCGTTGTCGGCCCAGGCGACGCGCTGAGAGGACTGCATCTGCTCGGAGAGCTCCTCCATGCGGGCGCGGAACTCGTCGGGGTCGCCGAAGAGGTTGAAGGGGCTTCCTTCCACTGAAGACATGTAAGCAGAAGGCGAGAGAGGCGGCACAGAGTTTTGACCATGTGCGCACCACTCGCGTACCAGCGGCGCTTAGTTTCGGGCCATGTGGCGCGCGGGACAACGCAAGCGCGGATCGGCCGGCTCAGGGCGAGCGGAGCGCGGATCGGCAAGCGTCGAGCAGGCCGGCCTGGCTGCCCTGATCGCACTGCTGCTGCTGGCGGCGATCGCCGCCGTCGCGGCGGGCGGCAAGATCGACGCGGGCCGCATCCTCGCCGGCGCGATCGGGAAGAAGATCCGCTGCGCCCCGCGCCTCCCGGACGCTTGCCGCCACCACCCCCTCGTCCCCGCCTACGGCTGGCCCCTCGCCCGCCTCACCCGCGCCCTCGCCCCTGCGCCGCTCGCCAAACTCGGACCCTCTGGCCTCCCCCTCGTGCCGGTCGATTTCCGCCGCTGCCGCAGCGAAAGCTGCGCCGTCTCCGCCGGCCCCCGCCTCACCGCCTCCAACCGCCGCACCACGGCTTTCACCCAGCTCGCCGACCGCCGCGACACGCTCGGCTGGGTGGAAGTGGCCTACTGGCTCTACCGCCCAACCCTCGGCTGGGAGCGAATCTCCCACCGCGCCACCCAATCCGAGATCGATGCCGCATCCCACGTCCGCGTCCTCCTCAAGGACGACCCGTCTCTGGTCCCCCTCGAAACACTCCCGGGCCGCAACCACTACGACTTCCCGCCCGCCGAACGCCCACCATGGCAGTGGCGGGTGAACGCCCACAACCCCGGCTGGTCCAGCTGAAAACCGGCTTCCGCTGCGACTTATCCGGGCTATACAGGGATAAGTCGCAGCGGAACGGGTTGCTATCGAGAGCCCGCGGGGGATGGATGCGGAGAAGCGCCTTCGTTCTCCGCCTCGTCCTCCGCCTGTCTGATCAGGCCGCGCCAGTCCGTTGTTCGGAAGACGAGGAGAATCGCGGCGAAACCGCAGACGACCGACCAGGCCGCCATCGCGATTTGGGTCCCGACCGAGAAGGAGAGGACGGCGGTGCGGGAGGGGCCGTTGAGGGTCGCGACCAGCAGCGCCTGTTGGGCGCCGGCGCCGCCCGGGGTGAAGGGGACGATGTTGGCGATCGCCTGCACGCTCATCACCAGCATCACTTTGCCGAAGGAGCCGCCGATGCCAAACGCCTCGAGGAAGAACCAGAAGGCTGCGAAGCGGCAGAGCCAGCCGATCCCCTGCCAGGCCGCCACCTGCCTCAGGTAACGACGCGGCGTGGTGAGGATCGCAAGGCCCTGTCTCACCCGCTCCCAGAAGCGGCGCACGTGGTGGCCCAGGTAGATGACCCCGATCGCGAGCGCCAGCAGCAACGCCCCGTTGACGATCAGGAACACCTGCGGGTGCTCCGCCCAGAAGGAGATCTCGAAGGCGGGCAGGTGCGGCAGCCGCGGCGGCTCCGGCAGCAGCCCCTGGCTAATCGCGTAGAGAAGGACGAGGATCCCCACCGTCGTGTCGAAGACGGTCTGCACGAGGAAGGAGGACGTGACCGCCGGGTAGGAGGAGCCGGGGATCTGGCGCTTGGCCAGGAAGACTTTGGTCACGTCGCCGGCCCGCGCCGGGAAAATCGCGTTGATCCCCGCGCCGGCCAAGTAGGCGGCGCTCAGCCCCAGGTAGGAGATGCGGGTGCCTGGATAGGCGGCCCGCAGGACGTTACGCCAGGCTCTGGCGCGCGCCAGCTGCATCGCCAGCAGAAAGAGCAGGGCGATCCCGAAGGGCACCCAGTCGATCGCGTAGAGATGCTCGAAGAACGCCCGCGCCGCGTCCATGAAGCGGTTGAAGCTGGAGGCGAGATCGGCGGGAGGCATGATGGCTAGACTAGCCCGCTCGTGTCAGAGACAGAGACCGCTCAGACCCCCCTCGCGGCGCCCCGCGACCCCGCCGACGAGGCGATGTGCGACCGCGCCCGCGAGCGCTATACGGCCGACCGCAAGAGCCGCTTTCGCCGTCGCCGCAAACGCCACGCGCAACTGCCGAACCTGATCATCGTCGGCGGCCTCAAGTGCGGCACGACGAGCATCCACCACTACCTCGGCCTGCATCCGGAGATTCAGATGTCGAAGCCGAAGGAGCTCAACTTCTTCGTCGAGGAGCTGAACTGGGACCTGGGGCTCGACTGGTACGCCAGTCGCTTCGACAGCCGCTTCAAGGTGCGCGGCGAGTCCTCCCCGCACTACACCAACCTGCCCCGCTTCGAGGGCGTGCCGGAGCGGATTCGCGAGCACTGCCCCGACGCCCGCCTCATCTACATGGTGCGCGACCCGATCAAGCGCATCCTCTCCCACTGGGTCCACGCGACCGGCGCGGGATATGAGACCGGCGAGCTGGTCGAGGTTCTCTCCAACCCCGACTCCTCCTACATGAACCGCTCCAAGTACTGGATGCAGCTGCAGCCCTACCTGGAGCTGTTCGACCGCGAGCAGATCGAGATCATCGCCCAAGAGGAGCTGCAGAGCGAGCGCGAGGAGACGATGCGCAAGGCCTTCCGCTTCGCCGGTGTCGATGAGGGCTTCACCTCGGAGCAGTTCGACCGCGAGTGGGAGAAGTCCAGCGCCAAGCAGGGCGACAAATACCAGTTCATGGAGAAGCTGATCAGACTGCCGGGCTTCCGCTCCTTCGACCGCAACTTCGACAGGCTGCCGGAGTCGATGCGCTGGATCGTCGAGAAGGTCGTCCACGACCCCGAGAAGCCGCCGGCGCCGAAGCCGAAGCTTCCCGACGACCTCTTCGAGACGATCCGCGGCCGCTTCGGCGAGGACGTCGCCGCGCTGCAACGCTTCGCCGGCCGCGAGTTCGCCGGCTGGCACGACTACTCCTAGCCGCTCCGCTGTTCCTTATGTCCGCATAGGACACATAAGGAACAGCGGAAGCTGAGAGTTAGGCTGCGGATAGTGCGGCGGTTACTTCCCGATCCCGGATCGACCACAGTCGAGGAGCAGCTCGGCTCCTACAACCCGGGGGAGTGGGCGCGCGAGGACCGGCCGTTCGTGGCGATGAACTTCGTCGTCACGGTCGACGGGCGAGCGACGATCGGCGGGCGCTCCGGGCCGATCGGCTCCGAGGTCGACACGGCGATGCTGTCCGGCCTGCGCACGCGCTTCGACGCGGTGATGATCGGACATGGGACGATGCGCGCCGAGGGCTACGGCGAGATCGGGAGACGGTTGATCGTGGTCGAGAGCGGGCCGGACGGCCGGGTGGACCTCCGCGACCTGCTGCGTTCTCTGCGCGAGGAGGGAGTTCGGGCGCTGCTCAGCGAAGGCGGCCCGACGCTCTACGGGCAGTTGCAAGCCGCGGGCCTGGTCGACGAACTGTTCCTGACGATCGCGCCAAAGCTGACCGGCGGCGGGGCGCCGCGCATCCTCGAAGGAAGCCTTCCCGCCACAACCGACCTCGAGCTTGCCTGGCTGCTGGAAGAGGACGGCGAGCTGTTCGCGCGGTACCGGCGGCGCTGAGCTAGCGTTCCCCGCGCCCAGTCCCGAGGAGAGGAACCCGCAGCGATGGATTTCAAGCCCAGTCCCCAGGTCGAGACGCTGCGCGAGCGGATCCTCGACTTCATCGACGAGCACATCTATCCGCAGGAGCGGGAGATCATGGCCGCGCTCGACGCCGAGGTCGCTCCCGGCGTCCCCTATCCGAAGATCCTCGTCGACGTCCGCGAGCGGGCGAAGTCCGAGGGGCTGTGGAACCTCTTCATGCCGGAGGAGCGCCATGGCCCGGGTCTTGCCAGCTGGGAATACGGGCTGCTCTGCGAGGAGATGGGACGCAGCCCGGTCGCCGCGCCGATGGCGTTCAACTGCGCGGCGCCGGACACAGGCAACATGGAGATCCTCGCCGAGCACGGCACCGACGAGCAGCAGGCGCGCTGGCTCGAGCCGCTGCTGGACGGCCAGATCCGCTCCTGCTTCTCGATGACCGAGCCGGAGGTCTCCGGCTCCGACCCGACCCTGCTGCAGGCGCGCGCCGTGCGCGACGGCGACGAGTGGGTGATCGACGGCCACAAGTGGTTCACCTCGGGCGCGATGGGCGCCGACCTGGCGATCGCGATGGTCGTCACCGACCCCGACGCCCCTCCCTACACCCGCGCCTCGATGATCTGCGTGCCGACCGACGCGCCCGGCTTCGAGCTGGTGCGGCCGATCCCGGTGATGGGCCACACCGCCGGCCCCGGCCACTGCGAGATCCGCTACGAGAACTGCCGCGTGCCGGCGTCCAGCCTGCTCGGCGGCGAGGGGCAGGGCTTCACGATCGCTCAGGACCGCCTCGGCCCCGGCCGCATCCACCACTGCATGCGGGCGATCGGCACCGCCGAGCGCGCGCTGGAGATGATGTGCCGCCGTGCCAACGAGCGCGAGGCCTTCGGCGGTCCGCTCGCCGACAAGCAGTTCGTCCAGGAATCGATCGCCGCCTCGCGGATGGAGATCGACCAGGCCCGCCTGCTCACCATGTACGCGGCCTGGAAGATGGACACCGAGGGCAAGCGCGCCGCCCGCCAGTCGATCTCGGCGATCAAGATCGTCGCCGCCAACATGGTCATGGACGTCCTCGACCGCGCGATCCAGATCCACGGCTCCCTCGGCATGACCGACGACACCCCCCTCGCCGCCCTCTGGCGCTTCAGCCGCATGCTCCGCCTCGCCGACGGCCCCGACGAGGTCCACAAAATGGTCCTCGCCCGCCGCGAGCTGAACCGCTGGGCAAAGCGCGCCGAGGCCGAAACCGAGGGCACCCTCACCGCAAAGCACGCCCCCCGCCAGATCTGAGCAAAGACTCGACCGCGCCGGCTATTCCAGCCAAAGAGCGCTGATCGGCACCGCCCAGAGCCGATCGCCCAACGGAAGCGTGCGCTCGCCGGCGTAGAGCAGGAACCCACTGCGAAAGGACTCCCCCCGCTCATCCCTCAACGCCTCCATCGCTCGCCAATCGCGCGGCCCAAACGAGGCGGCCGCCTTCACCTCGATACATGCGATCTCTCCGCCGCGGCTCTCCAGGACCAGGTCGATCTCCCGCCTTCCACTGCGGTAGTGGAAGAGTCGCGTATCGACCTGCGCCCAATCGGCGTGGCGCGCCACCTCCATTGCGACAAAGCTCTCCAACGCTTTCCCCGTCACTTGGTCGTCGCCGGAAAGACGGGTGACGTCGGCGCCGAGCAGATGGCAAAGCAATCCGCTGTCCACCACGTGGACCTTCGGAGTTCGAGCCTCTCGTGCGCCTATCCCCGGACGCCAACCCGGTATCCGGTGTATCAGGAAGGCCGCTTCGAGAAGATCGCAGTAGGCCCTGACCGTCCGGTGATCGAGGCCGAGACGCTTGGCGATGCTGCTGACGACGAAAAGGTTCGCCGACTGAGCCGCGATGAGCTGGAGCAGGCGGGGCATCTCTCGCAGCTTGTGGGCATCGCTGAGCTCGCGAAGATCACGGCTCAACGAAGCCTCCAGGTAGCTGGTGAACCATGTTTCGCGCCGGCGACCGGTGCGCCCCAGCACTTCCGGGTAGCCGCCTCGCACGACACGCTCGACGAAGGCTCGACGGCCTTTCAGGGCGTCCTGGACTCGCGTGGGCTCGTCGGCGAAAAGCGCGTCGACGATGTTCGCGGACGACCCCTCTATCTCCGCCTGGGTGAGCGGCGAAAGGCGAATGACCTCCATCCGCCCGGTGAGCGCCTCAAACGTCCTGCGCGTGGCCAGCAGGTTTGCCGAGCCGGTAAGCAGGAACCGTCCAGGGCGGGTGTCGCGATCCACCGCGGCCTTGATCTCCAGCAGCAGGTCGTTGCCGCCACGCTGAACCTCGTCGATGAATGCAGCTCCGTCCAAATCGGCCAGAGCTCCGGCCGGGTCGGCCAAGACAGCCTCGCGCTTCGCGCGCTCGTCGAGGTTGATCACAGTGGCCGGGAAGTCGTGATCCACGAGCGCGAGCGCGAGCGTGCTCTTGCCCACCTGCCTGGCGCCGACGACCACGACGACGCGAGTGTCGCCAAGAGCTTCGAGGATGGTGCGGCGCGCACGGCGCTCGATTATCCGGCTCATACGTTGAAATTATGGCATATTGAGCGTTGTAATACCTACAATTTAGCCGTTGAAATTTTGACATCGTATTCCCAATCGGTCCTCGCCCTGCTCCCAATCTGTCCGACCGCCCTCTAGGTGCCGGCTGCATTATCGAATCTGATAATTTATCTATGTGACCAACGAGCCTGCCGAGACCGGAAATCGAGATCCGCAGTCCACTGCGGTGATGAGCACGCTCGCCTTTCGGAATGTCGACGCCTCACCGAATGACCCGGTCTCCGAGTGGCCATTGGAGGCGATCCAAACGGCGCTGGAGCGTGGCAGCCTCGAGCATTGGCGGCGGCTGGCAAACGAGGTCTGGTCCGACCCCTGGGGCCCAGTCGCTCGCCGCCTGGAGGAAATGCTCGCATACAGCCGGCCCTACGGCGTCGCCCCGGTGATGGAGCAAACGATCGCCCGCGCACGCGAGGCGACCGAAGCCTCCGAACGGGAAGCGGTAGCGGCTGAAGTCAGCCGGCTCGCGCGCGCGTCGGGGCTCTCCCGCGCCGAGTTCGCCTCCCGCATCGGCACCTCGGCCTCCCGCCTCTCAACATACGCCACCGGCAAGGTCACTCCATCGGCAGCCTTGCTGGTCCGAATGCGCCATACGGCCGAGCGAGAAGAAGCCGGCCGAACGTTGCTTGCAATGCCACCGCCCCCCGGCGAGGAACCCGACTGGGAAGAGCAGAAGCGCGAGATGCTCGACGCCCCGATGCGCAAGTGGCCGGCCGAGGCGATGCCCGATCCACACGACGTCGAGCTCGCCGAACTTCTCCTCAAACTCACTCCCCTCGAGCGCCTACGAGCCCTAAGGCGCTACGCGCGCCTGCGCGAGATTTCCCGGGTGCAGCCATGACCGAGCTCGATCCCGAGCGGCTCCTCCGTTCCCTCGTCGAGCACGAGGTCGAGTTCTGCGTGATCGGGGCGGTCGCGGCCTGGCTGCAGGGAAATCCGTCGGTCACGCTCGACCTCGACGTAATGCCTCGGCGAGACCTCGACAACGCCGACCGCCTCGCTGAGGCCCTTAAGGCACTGGGCGCTCGCCCGCGCGGCGAGAACACAGCGCTTGATCTTGAGGGCGCCGATTTCCTCGGCTGGCAAATCCAGCACTTCGACACCGAGGCCGGCCCGCTCGACGTCGTCCCCCTCGCCTCCGCGATCGGTGGATACGAAGACGTCGCGACGATCGAACTGGCGCTCGGCGACCTCTCGGTCCGCGTGATCACGATCGACGAAGTGATCGCCTCAAAGGAAAAGCTCGGACGACCGAAGGACACCGCCGCCCTTCCTGCTCTCTACGCCACCCGCGACGCTCTCCGCCGCAAGCGCGAACTGAGAGATTGATTATCGGATTTATAGACGACGCTCGGGGAAGGCCTCCCTTCGAGACACCCCCGTCCGACCCGACAGTCGCAAACAAAGGGCCGGGCGTTACGCCCGGCCCTTTCAAATAGCGGTTGCGCTCTTCTCAGCCTGCGAGCAGGTGTCCGAAGACGATGCAGTCCTCAGAGTTTTCGAACGCGTCGTAGTCGTAGGCGATCACGCCGCTGACGACCGCTCCGTCGGTGGTGGTCAGGTCAACCGGTGAGCTTCCATACGAGGCGTCGCCTCCAGCGCTGAGGTTATCCACCTGGATAGGTGTGGTCTGCCCAGGATTGTTGCCTGCCCAGGCGCGGGTGGTTGTGTCGGCGGCGGCCCCCACCGGCACGCCTCCCGCGAGGAGAATCGAGCCGGGACCACTGGGGGGAGTGATCGTCACATCGGCATCGTCCGCGTTGCAAGTCCCCGTAATAGTGAAACCAGAAACGACCGCCACGGTGGCGGATTGGCCTTCGGGGATGATCGTGCGCAGCTTGTGTGCAGACTGGCCGTCGACCGAGTTGGCGTTCTCGGCGCTCTGCGCGCTCGGAACCGTGCCGAGCGTGCCGAGGTTGACTTTATCTCCGGTCACCGCGCCGCTCTTGATTTTCGCCGTGGTCACAGCGTTCTTCTTGATTTTGGCCGTGGTCACAGCGTTCTTCTTCAGCTGCTTGGTGCCGACGCTGTTCTTGCCGAGCTGAACAGCGGCGAGAGCGGTGGCGCCGCCGAGCACGAGGAAGACGGCAATCGACGACATCACGTTCGCGTACGTGAGCCGTTTGCGTATCTGGTTCAAAACGAGTCTCCTTGCTATGGAATAGACAGGATGGACGCTGTCAAGCTACCAGCGCCCTGAGAACTAGCGTGGATCGAGCACCGCCGCCATGCTCATATCGAACACGGCGGCGGTGTCGGTCGTCATAGATGGCTAGGAGTGGGCGACGCTGATCCCGAAGAGGCAGACGTCACCGGGCCCGTAGGGGCCGTCTCCGGCCACGGGGATCCCGAACTTCGCGGCGATCGGGACATCGCCTTGGATGGTGTAGCCGTCGGCAGCCGTTGCGCCGAACTCGGTATCGCCTTCGTACTGGATCTCAGCGCTATTCGCTGTGGCGAGGACGTTCATCATCTCGCGTACCGACTCAGTGGTCCCGATATTGAGGTAGCCGTCTGGCGCTGCCCCGTCGAGCTCATCGTCGTCGGAGTCGAAGATCGCTCCGTCCTGCTTGGTTGCGATGTAGACACGTGCCCTCAGGAACGGGCCGCTGCTGTCCACATAGCACTTGCCGTATACCGTGAAGTGACTGTCGTCGTACAGCGTCACGGGGGTTGCCGCGGCGGCTCCGGCGGCATCGGTGGCGCCCGTCGCGCTCGACGCAGCCTTCGTCAGCTTCAGCTGGGTCATGTACGACAAATTGTTCGCGAGGGGAACAGCGCCCAAGGTGCTTTCGTTGACCTTGGCCCCAGTGACGGCGTTGTTCTTGATCTTCGCCGTGGTCACCGCGTTCTTCTTGATCTTGCCGGTGGTGACCGAATTGGCCTTCAGTTGCTTGGTTCCGATCTTCTTCGCGGCGATGGCGGTGGCTCCGCCGAGCACGAGGAAGACGGCGATCGACGACATCACGTTCGCGTACGTGAGCCGCTTGCGAATCTGGTTCAAGGGACTCTCCTTGGTCGGACGAGCAGGGAGAGCGGGATCGGCGCTTAGAAACCCCGCTGCTCGATTTCTGGCTTTGACCCTTTCAACCCGATGGAGGGCTGTCAAGGTGGATTGGACACTCAGCCGCGGCGCTCCGCCTCGTCCGCGGCCTCGGCCAGGCGCTCTACTAGGCGGGCGAACTGCTGGATTCCCTCGTTTGCCTTGCCGTAGGCGCCGGCGGCGTAGCGGGCGTAGACGCCCTCGAGGATGATCGCCAGCTTCCAGTAGCCGAGGGCGACGAAGAAGTCGAGTTGGGAGAGGTCGCGGCCGCTGCGTTCGGCGTAGCGGGCCCGCAGCTCGTCGCGGGTGGGGAAGCCGGGCGCCAGGTTCGCCGGCTGGCCGAGGGCGATCGTCTCCTCGCCGCGCTCGGGCCAGTAGACCATCAGCAGGCCGACGTCGGCGAGCGGATCGCCCAGCGTGCACAGCTCCCAGTCGACCACCGCGGCGACCTCGCCGCTCGGCGAGAGGATCATGTTGTCCAGGCGGTAGTCGCCGTGGACGATCGTCGCCGGGCCCTGCTCGGGGATCCGCGCCGCCAGCCGCTCGTGCACGTCGTCGATCGCCGCCAGCTCGCGCGTTCTCGACTTCTCCCACTGGCCCTGCCAGCGATGCAGCTGGCGGGCCACGTAGTCCTCCTTGCGGCCGAGGTCCTCCAGCCCCACCGCGTCGGGGTCGACCGCGTGGATCGCAACCAGCGTGTCGACCACCCGCTCGCCGATCGCCCACCGGTCGGCCTCTTCCGGGAAGGCGTCGGCCTCGGCCAGCCCGCGCAGGATCGGTCCCTCGACGAACTCCATCACGTAGAAGGGCGCCCCGTTGACGCTCTCGTCCTCGCACAACCCGACCACGGGCGCCACCGGCACGGGAGTCGGCCCCAGCGCCGAGACGACCTTGTGCTCCCGCGCCATGTCGTGCGCCGAGCCCAAGCGCTTGCCCAACGGCGGCCGCCGCAGCGCCCAGTGACGGCCGCCGGCGTCGCTCACCCGGTAGGTCAGGTTCGAGTGGCCGCCGGAGATCCGCTCGAAGGCCAGCGGCAGCTCCACGTCCTGCACATGCGCGGCGAACCAGGCCTCGACGCCCGCCCGGTCGATTCCCTCCGGCACTGTGGCAGCCCCGTCGGCGGTGCCTGTAGCCTCGTCGCCCATAGTGGGGCAAGCATATTCTCGGAGAGGCAGGCGCTTGAACCCGTCGCTCGCCAACCGGCTGACGATCGGCTTCGCGATCGCCTTCGCCCTGCTTGCAGCCCTGGCGGTGATCGGCGTCGCCCGCTTCATCGAGCAACGCCAGGACTTCGAGCAGGACATCGCCCGCTCCTACCAAGTGGAGACGGTGGCCCAGGTGCGCCTGGCGCGCGGACAGAACCCCGCCTTGGCGCGGAAGGCAATTACCTTCCAGAGGGATCGCCGCCGCGAGCTCCGCGACGACATCGATGCCGACACGCGCGACACGGCGCTGCTGGTCGCCGCGGGACTGATCGCCGGCCTGACAGGGGCGGTGCTGCTGTTCAGCGGGCTGATCTCCTCGATGCGCCGTCCCCTCGAGGAGCTGGTCGACGCCGCCAGACGGCTGGCCGAGGGCGACCTCGACGCGCGGGTGAAGGTCGGCGGCCTCTCCGAGACCGCCACCCTGGGCGCCGCCTTCAACGAGATGGCCGCCGAGCTGCAGCGCGAGGCCGGCCGTCGTGACCAGCTCGACCGGATGAAAGACGAGTTCGTCCTCACCGCCTCCCATGAGCTGCGCAGCCCCCTCACCTCGGTGCAGGGCTTCGCCGAGGTGCTGATGCTGGAGCGGGAGAGACTCAGCCCGAAGCAGGCGGAGACCGTCGAGATCATCCTCGACAACACCCGCCACCTGGTCCGCCTCCTCAACGACCTACTCGATCTGGCGCGCAGCAACGCGGGGCGGCTCGCGATCAAACCGGCGCCGACCGAGGTCGGTCCGCTGGTGGAGGATGCGGTGCGTTCGATGCGCGCCCAGACCGAGGGCGGCGGCCAGTCCATAGAGGCCTCGGTAGAGCCCGGCCTGCCCCGTGTCAGCGTCGAGCGGGACCGGATTCGCCAAGTACTGGTCAATCTCCTTACCAACGCGCATGAGTACTGCCCACCGGGGGCGTCAATTCGGGCGACGGCCGCCCAGATAGGTGATGAAGTGGAGATCGCGGTGACCGACGACGGGCCGGGGATCCCAGCGGAACAGCTCGAGCACATCTTCGACCGCTTCACCCGCGGCGACGCCGGGCTGACCCAGCGCGTCGGCGGCACCGGCCTCGGCCTGGCGATCTCCAAATCGCTGGTTGAACTGCATGGGGGGACGATCGGCGTTGAATCGACCCCGGGTGAAGGCGCGACCTTCCGTGTCCGCTTGCCGGCGCTGACCGAAGTCGAGAGCCCCAACCCGACCGCGGCCGAGGCCGGCTGATGGCACGGGTTCTAATAGCCGACGATTCCGAGACGATTCTCTTGCTGATGCGGACCCGGCTGGAGCTGGCCGGCCATGAGGTGGAGACCGCCGCCGACGGCCAGGAGGTTATGGACGTCCTGCACCGCGCCGGCGACGGGCCGGACGTCCTCCTGCTCGACGCGATGATGCCGCGCAAGTCGGGGATCGACGCCCTGCGCGAGCTGCGCGGGGAGGGCATCGATACTCCCGTCCTCATAGTCAGCGCCCATCAGGACGAGGAGGACGCCGAGGCCCCAACCGACCTCGAGATCAGCGGCTACATAGCCAAGCCGATCGACTTCGAAGCGCTCTTCGAGACGATCGAATCCCTCATCTGAACCGCGTACCCGACCTTGACCCACCTGGGGTGTGGTCAAGGTCGGGTACGTCAACTCTTGGCGATCTCCAAGCGGATCTCCTTGCCGTGGAGCTTCGTGCCGTCGAGGAACTCGACCGCTCTGTCGGCCTGATCCGGAGCGATCTCTATGAAGGAGAAGCGGTGGAGGACTCGGACATCGTGGATCGACTCCTCGGGGATGACGGCGCCTTCTTGCAGCGCCCAGCGCAGGTCTCTCTCTTCTATCCCACTCCGCTCCCCGCGATTCACGAACAGCTTGATGCTGTTGCCTTTACTGCTGCTGTTGCTGTTCTTTTTGTCGTCCCCCGGCTTCGCCCGCTCACGCCGCCGCGGCTTGGGGGCATGCTCCAGTCGCTCCTCCGGGGTCTCCCACTCGTCGATCGTCGTCTTCACGTCGCGCTCGATGCGGCCGATCTCGTCGCGCTGCGCCGGAGTGACGAGGGTGATCGCCCGGCCTGTTCGCCCGACGCGGCCTGTTCGCCCGATCCGGTGGACGTAGACCTCCGAGGAGTCCGGCACGTCGTAATTGATGACGTGGGTGACGTGCTCGATGTCGAGGCCGCGGGCGGCGATGTCCGTCGCCACCAGCAGCTTCACCCGGTGGTCCTTGAAGGCGATCATCACCCCATCGCGGACGCCCTGGCTGAGGTCGCCGTGCAGCGCCTTCACGTCCAGCCCTCTGTCCTTCAGCGTCTTCTCCAGCTTCGAGGCGCCGATTTTGGTGCGGGTGAAGATGATCGCCTGCTCGGGGTCCTCCGCCTTGAGCAGCTTGACCAGGCGCTCCGCCTTCTCCTTGGCGGGAACCTCGAGGTAGGCCTGCGCTATCGCGTCGACGGTCAGCTTCTTCGGCGTGATTTTGATCGTCACCGGGTCGTACATGTAGCTCTCGGCGAGCTTCTTGACCGGCGGCGGCATCGTCGCCGAGAAGAGCGCCGTCTGGCGTCCGCTCGGGCACATCCGCAGGATCTTCTCGACGTCCTCGATGAAGCCGAGGTCCAGCATCTCGTCGGCCTCGTCGAGGACGATGTAGCGGGCCGCGGTCAGCACCAGCGAGCGGCGGCTCATCAGGTCCATCATCCGCCCGACAGTGGCGACGACGACCTGTGCGCCGGAGCGCAGCTGCGCCTGCTGGGAGCGGATCGGCGCGCCGCCGAAGACGGCGACGATCTCGACGTCGAGGTGCTCGGCGTAGGCGCGCAGGGCCTGCGTCACCTGGATGCACAGCTCCCGGGTTGGGGTGAGGACGACGGCCTGCACCTCGTCGTTGCCGGGGTCCAGGTACTGCAGGAGGGGAAGGCCGAAGGCGGCCGTCTTGCCGGTGCCGGTCTGCGCCTGGCCGATCACGTCGTGGCCGCCGAGCAGCTCCGGAATCGCCTGGTCCTGGATCGGCGTCGGCTCCTCGAAGCCCAGCTCGTCGAGGGCCTGCTGGATGTCGGGCGAGAGGCCGAGCTCCTTGAAGGCGCTCACTTCGACGGGTCCAGCAATAGCTTGCCGCTGGTGCGGCGGCCGGTCAGGTCCTCGTGGGCGCGGGCGGCCTCGGAAAGCGGGTAGACGTCGCCGACCGTGACCTCCAGATCGCCCGCGGCGACGGCGCCGAACAGCTCGCCGATCATCGGCGCGACCAGATCTCGGCGCATCAGCAGGTGGACGAGCCAGAAGCCGACTACCGACTTCGAGCCCTGCAGCAGCGCCGCGGTGGAAACCTGGCGCTGCTCGCGCGAGGCGATGCCGAAGACGACCATCCGCCCCAGCGGCGCCAGCGCCGAGAGTTCGGCGTCGAAGGCGTCGCCGCCGCTCATGTGCAGGACGGCGTCGACCTTCTTGCCGTCGTTGGCCTCGAGGATCGCCGCCTTCAGGTCATCGGCGCGGGAGTCGACCGTGGCGTCGGCGCCGAGGCGCTCGACCAGCGCGCGCTTCTCCTCGCTGGAGGCGAGGCCGATCACCTTCGCCCCGGCGCTCTTGGCGAGCTGCACCGAGAGGGTTCCGGTGCCGCCGGCCGCGGCCTCGACCGCGATCGTCTCACCGGGCTCGATCCGCGCGCAGCGCCGCACAAGCGCCATCGCCGTCAGGCCCTGAAGCAGCAGCGCCGCGGCCTGGTCGTCGTCGACCTCGTCGGGAACGGGAACCAGCCAGCTCTCCGGCACGGCGACCTTCTCGGCGTAACCGCCGCTGACCAAGATCGCGGCGACGCGCCGCCCGTCGGGCGTCCGCCCGCTCACCTCGGCGCCGGGAATCAGCGGCAGCTGCTGCTCGGCCAGATAGTCGTTCCGAGTCGCGTGCGTATCGGCGAAGTTGATCCCGCTTCGGGCGACGTCAACCACAACCTCACCCTCACCCGCAACGGGCTCCGGGACCTCAACGTGGCGAAGCACCTCGGGCCCACCGAACTCTTCGATCTGAATCGCCTTCATCGGCCGGAGAGTCTCGCAGGACAGTCACTAAGCTGCCGTCCGCATGTCCCTCACAGTCGTTGGATCGATCGCTTTCGACTCCGTCAAGACCCCCTTCGGGGAGCGGGAGCGGATGCTCGGCGGCGCCGCGGTCCACTTCTCCCTGGCCGCCAGCTTCTTCACCGAGGTCCGACCGGTCGGGCCGGTCGGCGAGGACTTCGGCGCCGAGCAGTTCGAGGTGCTGGAGCGGCGCGGCGTCCTCACCGACGACATCGAGCGGGTCGAGGGCGGGCAGTCCTTCTTCTGGCGCGGCCGCTACGACTACGACCTCAACGTCGCCCACACCGAGGACACCCAGCTCGGTGTCTTCGCCGAGTTCGAGCCGAAGCTCTCGCCCGCCTCGCAGGCAGCCGACACCCTCTTCCTCGCCAACATCCAGCCCGACCTGCAGCGCCAGGTCCGCGCCCAGTGCGCCGCGGCCCGCTTCAGCGGCCTCGACTCGATGAACCTCTGGATCGAGACCGCGAAGGACTCGCTCCTGGCGGCGATCGCCGAGGTCGATTGCCTGGTCGTGAACGACGCCGAGATCCGCATGCTCACCGGCGAGTCGAACCTGGCCAAAGCCGCGCGCGCGGTGATGGACCATGGCCCGCGCGCTGTCGTCGCCAAGCAGGGCGAGTACGGGGCGGCGCTCTTCACCCCCGACGGCTTCTTCGCCCTCCCCGGCTTCCCGCTGGAAGACGTGCGCGATCCGACCGGCGCCGGCGACAGCTTCGCCGGCGGCTTCCTCGGCTACCTCGACAGCCACGAGGGCGACCTCGACGAGGCCACGCTGCGGCGAGCGATGGGCTACGGCACCGTGCTCGCCTCCTTCAACGTCGAGGAGTTCGGCACCGAGCGCGTCTCCCGCCTAACTCGCGAGGAGATCGACGAGCGCCTCGCCAGGCTGCACGCGATGACCCAGTTCGAGCCGCTCCCGGCGCCCGCCGAGTAGTTCGCAGGCAAGCAACAAGCCGGGCGATTTGAACTGCGATACTGGCGGCTCCAGTCAACACGGCTCGAGGAGGGGTGATGGCCACCGAGCAGCAGATAAAAGACGCAGCCGCTGACGGCGCCGCCGCCGGCTCGGAGTCGCTGACCGTCACCGACAACCGCACCGGGCAGACGTACGAGCTGCCGATCGTGGATGGGACCGTGCGCGGAATGGACCTGCGCCAGATCAGAGCCGGCGAGGACGACTTCGGGCTGATGTCCTACGACCCGGCTTTCACCAACACCGCCTCCTGCCGCTCGGCGATCACCGACATCGACGGCGAGAAGGGCATCCTCCAGCACCGCGGCTATCCGATCGAGCAACTCTGCGAGCGCTCCAGCTTCCTCGAGGTCGCCTACCTCCTGATCTTCGGCGAGTTGCCGACCGGCCCGCAGCTGGACCGCTGGACCCACGACATCACCCATCACACCTTCGTCCACGAGGATCTGAAGGAGTTCTTCAAAGGCTTCCGCTACGACGCGCACCCGATGGGGATGCTGCTGGCCGGGGTCGGGGCGCTCTCCACCTTCTATCCGGACGCCAAGCAGATCGACGACGCCGAGCAGCGCTACATGGCGGCGGTGCGGCTGATCGCCAAGGTGCCGACCCTCGCCGCCTTCTCCTACCGCCACAACATGGGCCTTCCCTACGTCTACCCGGACAACGACCTCAGCTTCGCCGGCAACTTCCTCTCGATGATGTTCAAGAAGACCGAGGTGAAGTACGAGCCGGACGAGCGGCTGGCGCGGGCTCTGGACGTCCTCTTCATCCTCCACGCCGACCACGAGCAGAACTGCTCGACGAGCGCGGTGCGCGGCGTCGGCTCCTCCGGCGTCGACCCCTACTCCGCCGTCGCCGCCGGGGTGGCGGCGCTCTACGGCCCGCTGCACGGCGGCGCCAACGAGGCGGTGCTGCGGATGCTGCGCCGGATCGAGTCGGTGGACAACATCCCCGGCTTCCTTGAGAGGGTGAAGAACCGCGAGGAGAAACTGATGGGGTTCGGCCACCGCGTCTACAAGAACTACGACCCGCGGGCGCGAATCATCCAACAGCACATGGATGAGGTCTTCGAGGCGACCGAGTACAACGCGGTGGTGGAGATCGCCCGCGAGCTGGAGAAGCGCGCCCTCGACGACGAGTACTTCACCTCCCGCAAGCTCTACCCGAACGTCGACTTCTACTCGGGGATCATCTACGAAGCGCTGGAGATCCCGGCCAACATGTTCACCGTGATCTTCGCCATCCCTCGCACGGCGGGCTGGGTCGCGCAGTGGATGGAGATGAACGACGACCCCGAGCAGAAGATCGCCCGCCCGCGCCAGGTCTACACCGGCGAGCGCGACCGCGACTACGTGGCGGTCGCCGATCGCGAGGGTCCCGAGAAGATCGTCGGCCCCCCCGCGCGCCGCCCAAGACGTCCCCGCCGCGGCGCCTGAGTTGCCCACCTGGAAGCTGACGGTGCGCCACGGGTCCGAGGTGACCCACGAGCGCTTCGACGACCTCGACGAGGCGGTCGCGCGAATGAGGGAGCGGGCGCTGTCGATTCGCTCCCAGGGCCCGGTCAAGGCCGTCTCCGCCCTGCGAGATTTCACTCCGCGCGAGCAGGTTCAGGCGCGATTGCAGCTGACCGGCAGAGGCCTGCTGCGCAAGCCGACAGCGGGCGTGGACGTGCGCGGCGACGGCGCCTTCGTTCCTTACCGAGGCGGCGTCGCCCGCGAAGAGCTGGACCCGACGGCCTACGACACCCCGTTCGACGCGGTACGCGAAACTCTGCAGCCAAACCGATGAGGTGAAACGTTTTATCCCCGACATAGGGGGACAAAACGTTTCACCGGGGCATTCGATGAGCGACTCCAGCGAGATTCCGAAGGGCAGCTATGCGGCCGGGCGCCGGGTGAAGCTGCCTGCCGGCGCCGAGCCGCCGTTCACCGTCTTCATCAACGGCGTCGAGCAGACCGAGGGCGCCGACTACGAGATCCGCGGCGGCGAGATTGTCTTCAATCGCCAGATCGTCAAGGAAAGAGTCGGCAAGAGCCGCTGGCTGGCGATGTACCTGGGCCTCTGGGGCACCTACCGCAAGAACGAGACGATCGACCTCCAGTTCGCCCGCAACGGCAAGCTGGAGCTGCGCGACGACCTGCCGGTCGAACCGTCTAGTTGAAGACGTAAAGGACCGCGAAGGCGGCGAGGACGAAGGCTGCGCCGGCGGCGAGCATGCCCTTGTCTCTGGAGACCATGGCGGCGATCGAGCGATCGTCGGCGCGGTCGTAGATCAGGTAGAGGTAGCGGAAGATCCCGTAGACCATCGGCGGGATCGTCCACATCATCTCGCTCCCGACGATCGGCGAGTCGACCGCGTAGATCGAGTAGCTGATCACGGTGCCGGTGGTCACCAGGGCAACCATCTGATCGAGGAAGGGCAGTGAGTAATGCTCGAGGACCGGGCGGCTGCTGGCGCCCTCATGCAGCTCGGAGACCGCCTCCTGGCGACGCTTGGTGAAGCCAAGGAAGAGGGCGATCATCCCGGTGCAGAGCAGCAGCCACTCCGAGGCGTGGGCGTCGACGGCGCTGGCGCCCGCGGCGACCCGCAGGATGAACAGGCCCGCCAGAGTCATCACATCGACGATCACAAGCTGCTTGAGGCCGAGGCTGTAGGCCATCTGGGCGACGCCATAGCCGACGACCATCAGCCCGACCTCCCAGTTCACGGCGGCAAAGGCGAGGCCTATGCCGACCGCGGCAAGCACCGGCGCGATCGTCTTCGCCGCGCCCTCCGACAGTTCCCCCGCGGCCAGCGGCCGGAAGCGCTTCTTCGGGTGCTGGCGGTCGAGCTCGACGTCGATCAGGTCGTTGACGTAGTAGCCGGCGCTGGAGATAGCGCAAAAGGAGAGGAAGGCCAGCGTCGCCTCTATGACCGCGTGCGAGTCGTTGAACTTGCCGGAGAAGAGGAGAGCGGCAAAGACGAAAACATTCTTGATCCACTCCTGCGGCCGCCCGGTCTTGATCGCGGCGCGCAGCGGCGAGCGCCTTGGCACGGCCGGCTCTTCGGCGGTCGGGGTCGGGGGGTGTTCGGAGGTCACGGTTTCCACGTCTGCGGCAGGGTAGCGCTCGCCCGGGAGGCGAAATCATTCCGCTGTTCCTTATGTGTCCTATGCAGACATAAGGAACAGCGCAGCGGAGGTGGCGGCTGGCTTATGGGTCGATGAGGACGCCGGGGTTGAGGATGGCTGCCGGGTCGAGCTCGGACTTCGCGGCGCGGAGGGCGGCGGCGAAGGGGGCCGGGCGCTGGCGGTCGTACCAGGGGCGGTGATCGCGGCCGACCGCGTGATGGTGGGTGATCGTGCCGCCTCCCTCGATCACCGCTTCGGACGCGGCGGCCTTGATCTCGTCCCATTGCTCGACCTCACCGCCGCGCACCGCCGGCGCCAGCACCGTGAAGTAGGGCGCAGGGCCGTCGGGGTAGACGTGGGTGAAGCGACAGCTGACGCGTGGCGCTCCCGGGCCGTCGGCCGGCGCGTCGCAGACCTCAGCGACCTTCGAGCGCACCGCCTCCATCACGCTCCCATGGAACTCCTCGAAGCGGTCCCAGGTGATCGCCGTCTCGAAAGTCTCCGAAAGGACACCGCAGGCGACAAAGGTGTCTCGCAGGTAAGGAGCAAGTAAGAAGGCGCCGCGCCAGGTCCCAACCGCGTCCGATCCCCCGGAACCGGCGGGCTCTTTTGCACGTACCCGACTTTGACCCCCCTCTGGTGTGGTCAAAGTCGGGTTCGCCGTAGGAATGCCGCCGTGCTCCCGGGCGATCTCCAACGCCAGAGCCATCGGCGCGTCCACGGGATGGTGCGCCGACTCGAAACCGAGCACCAGCAGGTGCTTATCGCCCCTACCTGCTCCGGTCGTTCCCGCCTCCATAGCGTCGAGCAGACGGCAGTTGGACGGATACAAACCCGACTGCGAGATCTCCCGCACCGCCCGCGCCGCCGCCAGGAAATCGTCGAACTCCACCCCGCAGGACGCCTTGAACTCCGGCCGAGGCCGCACCCGAACCCAGGCCTCGGAGATGACACCGAGCACCCCCTCCGACCCGACGAGCATCCGGTCGGGCGACGGCCCCGCCCCGGACCCGGGCAGCCGCCGGCTCTTCCACGTCCCACGCGGAGTGATCGCCCGCACCGACTCGACCAGGTCGTCGATGTGCGTATAGAGAGTCGCAAAGTGCCCCCCGGCCCTGGTCGCGATCCAACCGCCCAGTGTCGAGTACTCGAACGACTGAGGAAAGTGCCGCAAGGTCAACCCATGCTCCTTCAGCTGCTCCTCCAGCCCGGGCCCCGTAGCACCAGCCTGAATCCGAGCAGCCATCGACTCCGCATCCACCTCCAGCACCCAATCCAACCGCCGCAAATCCATGCAAACCACGGGCCGCTCCACGTCGCGCGCTTCGATCCCGCCGACCACGCTGGTGCCGCCTCCGAACGGGACCACGACAGCACCCTCGCCCTCGGCCCACGACAGCACCGTCTCGATCTCGGACTCGTCCCTGGGAAGGGCAACAAGATCAGGCGGATTCGGAAACTCCCCCCGAAACCCCCGAACGACATCGCGGTAAGCCTTCCCCAGAGCCCGCGAAACCCGCTCGTACTTGTCGTCACTGAACAAGTCGCCGAACCCACCTGGAGCCCTCAAGCGAGCGGCCCGGACCTGAACCTCCTCAAGCGGCACCGCCATCTCCGGCTCGCCCCCAAACCCAAGCCGCTCCCTGATCCCAACAGCAGCATTGAGAAGGTCATCCCGAGAGGCGGCCTGATCCTCCCACCCCCAACCCCAGTGCTTCAGCCGCCTTACCAGTGGACGCCTCTCATCAAGTGCGCAAAGGCGAGAGCCTCGGTCGTGGGGGCTTTATCGGGAGCCTCATCGGCCTTGCCCTTCGCAGCCTGCGACTCCGGGAACAGTTTGTAGGCCTGGTTCAGAATGCGATCGCTGACGGTCGGCGCAACCGCATACAGAAGCTCACCAAAGGTCCCGAGCCGCGTAGCCACCTTCTTCGGCTGCCCCACCATCGCGCCCGCCAGCATCTCCGCCGCCTCCTCGGGAGTGATCGCCGGGAACACGTCGTACATCCGCGTCGGCGCGATCATCGGCGTGCGCACCAGCGGCATGTGGACCGTCGTCAGGTGGACGCCGTCGTCGACGACCTCGGAGGCGATCACCCGGCTGAAGGCGTCCAGCGCCGCCTTCGAGGCGACGTAGGCGGAGAAGCGCGGCGGATTGGTCTGGGTGCCGATCGAGCTGACGTTGATGATGTGGCCGGACTTGCGCGCCCGCATCGCCGGCAGCAACGCCAGGATCAGCCGCACGGCGCCGAGGTAGTTGAGCTGGATCGTCCGCTCGTAGTCGTGGAAGCGGTCGTAGGAGAGGGTGACCGAGCGGCGGATCGAGCGCCCCGCGTTGTTGACGAGGATGTCGACGTGGCCGTGGTAGGCCAGCACGTCCTCGGCCATCCGCTCGACGTCCTCTATGTCGGACATGTCGCAGCTGTGGATGTGGGCGATGCCGCCCGCCTGCTCGATCTCTTCCTTCGTCTCCTCCAGCTTCTCCACCGAGCGCGCGACCAGCAGCACCGTCGCCCCCGCGTCGGCCACTTTCACCGCGGTCGCTTTGCCGATCCCCGACGAGGCCCCTGTGATCAACACCACCTTGCCCCGCACCGCCGCGGACAGGGAGCGGTCCTTGAACAGGTCCGGATCGAGGTTGCGCTCCCAGTAGTCCCAGACCCGGTCGGCGTAGGTCTCCAGCGGCGGCACCTCGATCCCGCTCCCCTCCAGCGCCGCCTGCGCCTTGCTCGAGTCGAAGCTGGTCGGGTAGTTGACGTAGGTGAGGATCCCGGCCGGGATTCCCAGTTCGCCGAGCGCCGCCTTCGCCACCCGCTTCGCCGGCGGGAACAGCCTCAGCCCGGTCTCGACCAGCGACGTCGCCGGGTCGGTCACGTCGGAGCCGAGGCGCAGCCCCATCTGCGGCGCGTCGGCCGCCCTGGCGAAGAGGTTGATCACCTCGCCGGCGCTCTTCGCGTCCGGGTCGGTCAGGTGGAAGGCCTCGCCGTCCAGCCCCGGCTCGTGCGCGATGTGGTCGATCGCCGCCGCGACGTAGTCGACCGGGACGATGTTGATCTCGCCCCCCTCGACCCCCACCGTCGGCAGCCAGGACGGCAGCACCCGCCGCGCCTGCTGCAGCAGCTTGAAGAAGTAATAGGGGCCGTCGATCTTGTCGATCTCCCCGGTCCGCGAGTCGCCGACGACGATCCCCGGCCGGTAGACGCGCCATGGGCGGCTGCACTCCTCGCGCACCACCCGCTCGGACTCGTGCTTGGTTCGGAAGTAGGGATGGGTGTCGAGTCTCTCCGCCTCGTCGAACATCTCCTCGGTCCAGGTCCCCGGATAGAGGCCGGCCGCCGCGATCGAGCTGACCTGGTGGAAGCAGCCGACCTCGATCGCCGTCGCCAGCTGCACCGCGTTGCGCGTGCCCTCGACGTTGGCGACCTCCTGCGCCTCGGCCCCGGCGGTCATGTCGTAGATCGCCGCCAGGTGAAAGAAGTGGTCGACCTCGCCGCGCAGCGTCACCAGGTCCTCTTCGGAGACGCCGAGCCCGGGCTGGGAGAGGTCGCCGGCGACGGGCACGATCCGCGCCCCGTCGGGCCCCCAACCGCTGCGCAGCTCCTCCAGGCGGCCTCGCGATCCGGCCCGGACCAGCGCGTAGATCGTCCCCTCGCGCTTCAAGAGTCGCTCGACGAGGTTGCGACCGATGAACCCGGTCGCGCCGGTTACGAAGTAGTTCACCTCTGTTTCATACACTCAAAGCAGCGATGGCGCAAACGGCGACCGTGCAGATCCAAATGCCCGAGATGGGCGAGTCGGTCACCGAGGGCATCGTGCTCGAGTGGCACGTCGCCGAGGGGGACTTCGTCAACGAGGGCGACACGGTGGTCGAGGTGTCGACGGACAAGGTCGACGCCGAGGTGCCTGCTCCTGCGGATGGGGTGATCACGAAGCTCATTGCCTCCGTAGATGAGGAGGTGCCGGTCGGTGCTCCTCTTGCTGAGATGGAACCGGGAGAGGGGCAGAGTGCTCCCTCCGCGGGTGTCGCGGGTGATGGGGGGGTCGAGGACGACCCCGCCCGCAGCGCCCCCCCATCACCCGCGACAGGACCCGCGGCCGGAGCGCCCTCTCCACCTGCCCCCGGTGCCAACGGGAGCGACGGAGTTCGGGCGACTCCGATGGCGCGGCGCGTTGCTGCTGAGCATGGCGTCGACCTTGGCTCGGTAGCTGGGTCGGGTCCGGGCGCGAAGGTGACCAAGGAGGATGTGCTGGCGGCTGCCAATGGGGAGCCGGCTGCGGCTGCCCCAGCGGCCGCGGGGGAGGCGAGAGCTTTGCGGGGGCCCGCCGGGATGCTGGCCTCGGCTATGAACGAGAGCCGGGAGGTTCCGACCGCCACCTCGTTCCGGACCGTCGCCGTGGACACGCTGGACGCCAAGCGCAAGGCGTTGAACGGGGCCTTGAAGGAGCGGGGAATGAAGGTCTCCTTCACCCATTTGGTCGC
>DATMBX010000102.1:0-30632 GCA_035558955.1 Solirubrobacterales bacterium
GGGCGGCGCCCTCGCCTGGGCCCACTTCGGCGAGGGCGGGTACCTCGGCACCGAGATGACGATCCAGGAGGAGCTGCGCGAGATCGACGCCCTGCGCGAGCTGCCCGAGCCGATGGAGCCGCTGCGAGCGACCGACGGTCCCGGCGCCCGCGTCATGCCACCTACCCCGGAGGTCTTCCCGGGTGGATCCTGGGAGCGGCCCTGGACGGCTGGTGGAGATGACAAGGAGCTGACCGTCACCTACGAAGCCGGGGGTGCCTTCGCGACGGTCGAGGGCAGGGGGACGCTTGCGGTTGCCGTTGACCGAGGAGAGCCCCGCCCGGTGAACATCGACGGGCCGGGGCTCTACGCGTTGGCGGAGCACGGTGGGCACGAGCGACACGACCTGACCCTGAGGCCGGAGAGAAGCCTCAGGGTCTGGTCGGTCAGCTTCGCGGCGGGGGTTATCTAGTCGCGGTGCAGGGCACGAAGACCGACCCGACGATCTGCGTGTCGTCGCGGAATTTGAGCGTCCCCTTTCCCCCAAGCAATCCGTTCGAACACCGAGCCGAGATGAAGCTCTTGTCCTCGCCCTTGTACTTGTAGCGGCGGCCCACACTGACTTCGCCCGCAATTGGCGAACCGCTGCCCCCCGCAATCACGGGGATCGAAAAGACCATGCGGGTGGCATAGCGGCCGGCTCGCTTTCTCCTTATCTTGACCGTGGCCACGACCGCCGTCGGCGTCGGCACGGCGACGTAGCCATGGATGAACAGAGTCGTAGTGCCTCTGTTTTCCCCGCCGTTGACGATCAGCAGAGGACCGACCGCGTCAAAGGGAGTCTGATCCGGAAAGGCGACTCTCACGGTGACGGAGCCGTCGCCGACCATCGCGGTCCCGCACGCCCGCTTTGCGCTCCTGCTGTCGAGGGCGATGAGCTGGCTCTTACGGCAAACCGGCAACCCCTCTACGTCGATGAGGATGTCCTTGTCGACATCGATGATCGCTTCCTCCATCGCGGGGGCGTGGGAGCCGTCGACGGTCGTTATGACATCGGTGCCGTGAAAGAAAATCGGCGCCAGTCTGTGTTTCGGCAGCTTCTTCGGTGTCACGTCAGCGGTGAATCTCAGAATGATGTTGCCCGCCCGGACGGTGGTCACTCTCCCCGCCCCAAGGGCGACCCCAGATGCCACCGCGGCGATGGATACACCGACGGCGATCGCTCGAATCAGGTGTCGCGTCATTTCTCCTCCTCCTCCGCGCCTGCGACACGAGCGCCGCCTTGGCTTTCGCGTTAACTTTACTAATATGAAATCTCTGCCCGCAACCCTCGATGCATTCGCCTTAACGTGACCAACATCAAATTACGCAGCCCTGATCCGGTGCCCCTGAGTCGCCCCCAAGCGTGCTTCGCCTTCGTGCATGCGCTCAACTCCGGGGACCTCAGCCGGGCAACCGCATGCTTCTCCAGGGACGCCTGCCTGATAACACCGGACGCCACGGCGATCTACGGGCGGGACCGGATTCGGCCCGTCCTGGCCCAGCTGATCGCCCGGCGTACCGAGATAGCCGTCGAGTCCAGCACCGTGCTCACGGCCGGCGACGTCGCGCTGGCCCACGAGCGCTGGGAGGTTCGCTCGAACGGCGTCGAAGGCTCGCGACTCGAGCAGGTCTTCAACTCGATGCTGACCATGCGACGCATCGAGGAGAGATGGAAGCTCGCAATCGTCGCGCCATGGGGATGGGCAAGCCGGTAGGGAACCCCGATTCGGTTCCACCAACGGCATATCGTGTCGGCGTGAGCCAGCAGGAGAGTCAGGCCGCCAGCCGCCCGTACCGCATGCGCGCCCGGGCCGAATCGGCGAAGGCGACGCGAGAGAGAATCCTCGACGCGGTCGAAGCGTGCTTCGACACGATGCCCTATGACGAGATAACCCTGGCGTTGATCGCGGAGCGCTCCGGGGTCACCGTCCAGACGGTCCTCCGCCGCTTCGGCAACAGACAGGGCCTCTTCATGGCGTCGCTCATCCACACCGGCAGAAAGATGGGGAGAGACCGGGAAACGCCGGTGGGAGACGTCGCCGAAGCGGTGAACGGCCTCGTCGACCATTACGACGAGTTCGGCAACCACATCCTGCAGCTGCTGTCCCAGGAGAAGAGAAGCCGGGTCATCGGCGCTGTGACCGAATTCGGCCGCAAGTACCACGCGCGCTGGTGCAGGAAGGTCTTCGCCCCAGCCCTCGAGGGCCTTGGGGGCGCGGAGCGCAGGCGCCGGGTCGCGCAGCTCGTCGCCGTCACCGACATCTATGTCTGGAAGATCCTGCGACGCGATCGCGGCCTCAGCGGGCCGCAGACCAAACAGGCGATGCGCGAGTTGATCGAGCCACTGATGGGACAAGGCAGCTGAGCCGCATCCTCGCCTACACCTCGCCCGCGCACGGGCATCTCTTCCCGCTGATGGCGATCCTCGAAGAGCTTCGCCGGAGGGGGCACGACGTCGCGCTGCGCACCTTGGCGGACGAGGTCGCGAAATTGCGGTCCATGGGGTTCGAGGCGAAGCCGATCGCGCCGGGAATCGAAGCCCTGAGAATGGATGACTGGAAAGCGAAGACACCGGTCGGCCGGGCCAGGGGGGCGATGGGGGTCTTCGGCGCCCGCGCCGAACATGACGCGCCAGACCTGAGACGGGCGATCGAAGAGGAGCGCCCCGACGCGGTCCTCGTGGACATCGTGTCCTGGGGCGCGCTCGCCGCCGCCGAGGCCTGGGGCGGGCCATGGGCGTCCTTCTCTCCCCTTCCGCTTCTGCTCCCCTCGCCCGACGCGCCGCCGTTCGGGCCGGGACTGCATCCGGCCCGGGGGCCGCTCGGCCGCCTGCGCGATCGGCTTATGTGGGCGTCCTACCGCGCGGGCCTCGATCCTCCTGTCCTCTCTCGGCTCAACCCACTGCGGGCAACACTCGACCTGGATCCGCTTGGCCACGCTTACGACCTGTTCTTGAAACCGCCCCTGCTGCTCTATATGACGGCAAATGGGTTCGAGTACCCACGCTCCGACTGGCCAGAAAGCATCGTCATGGTGGGCCCCTGCGCCTGGGATCCCCCCGCCGAGCTCCCGCTGGAGCTTGCCGGGATCGAAGTCCCGTTCGTGCTTGTGACGACTTCCTCGGAGTTCCAGGACGACAATCGCCTCGCACGTGTGGCGCTCACGGCGCTGGCCGATGAGCCCTACCACGTGGTCGCCACGCTGCCATCGGCAAGTACAGAGGGCCTGTCCGTGCCTCCCAACGCAACCGTCCTCCCATTTGCCCCACACGGGCCGATTCTCGACCGCTCGGCGTGCGCTATCACCCATGGCGGGATGGGAGCTACCCAGAAGGCGCTGGCGAGGGGCATTCCCGTCTGCGTCGCCCCCTTCGGCCGCGATCAGTTCGAGGTCGCCCGACGGGTTGAGGTCGCCTCCGCCGGCAGCCGCCTACCGCCATGGCGACTGCGCCCCAACCGGTTGCGGGAAAAGGTCCGTGAGGCGATCGCCTGTCGCGCGGGGGCAGAGCGGGTCGCCGCCGCCTTCGCCGCAACCGGCGGCCCGCCGGCGGCCGCGGACGCCTTCGAGCGCCGCCTCGGCCTGCGCCCGGATGGAGCCCACGCCGGCGATGTGTGATCTTTGCCTGGGATGAAACCCAATTCCAAGGAGGCACGAACGATGATCAGCAAGGTCGACTTCGTCGGCATTCCGTCAACCGACAGCGAGCGCAGCCGCGCCTTCTACGTGGACACCCTCGGGCTGCGGCCCGACGAGCACGGGCGCTTCGAGTTCTGGGCCGGAGACACCTGCTTCGGCATCTGGGAGCCGGCCAGCTTCGGCATGGAGTTCGCGCCGCAGAAAAACGCCCACCCGGCCCTCCACGTCGACGACGTCGCCGCGGCGCGGGCGGAGCTGGAGGCCAAGGGCGTCGAGTTCAGCGGCGACATCCTCGACACCGGCGTCTGCCACATGGCCTTCTTCACCGATCCGGACGGCAACGACCTGATGCTGCACAACCGCTACGCGCCGTACGAGTGAGCGCTTAGCGCAACTCCGTCAGGCTCGTGCAGCCTGGGCTTCGCGGATCTCCTTGGGGAGCATGAAGCGGACGTCTTCGTGGACGGTGCGGAGTTCGGAGACATCGTCGGCGCCGCGGTCGCGGAAGAGGCCGACAAGGGCCTCGACCAACTCCTCCGGGGCACTGGCGCCGGAGGTGATGCCGACCGTCTTCACGCCCTCCAGCCACTCCTCCCGCACCTGGGTGTGGTTGTCGATCAGGTGGGAGGCGGCGCCGTGCTCGCGCGCCACCTCGACCAGGCGGTTGGAGTTGGAGGAGTTGGTCGAGCCGATCACCAGGACAAGGTCGCACTCGCGGGCGAGCTGCTTGACCGCGATCTGGCGGTTGGTCGTCGCGTAACAGATGTCGTCGGACTTGGAGCTGACGATCGCCGGGAATTTGGCGCGCAGAGCGGCGATGATCTCCGCCGTTTCGTCTACCGAGAGGGTCGTCTGGGTGATGAAGGCCACGCGCTCGGGGTCGGGCACCTCCAGGTCTCTCACCTCCTCGGCCGTCTGCACGAGGATGATGCTGCCGGGCGCCTCCCCCATCGTCCCCTCGACCTCCTCGTGCCCCTCGTGGCCGATCATCACGATCGTGTAGCCGTCGGCGGCGAAGCGGCGGGCCTCGACGTGGACCTTGGTGACAAGCGGGCAGGTGGCGTCGATCGTCCGCAGATCGCGCGTGGCGGCATTCTCGTGCACGGCCGGGGCGACGCCGTGGGCGGAGAAGACGACCATCTCCCCCTCCGGCACCTCGGTCTCCTCCTCGACGAAGATCGCGCCGCGCTTGCTCAGCTCCTCCACCACGTGCTTGTTGTGGACGATCTCCTTGCGGACATAGACGGGAGCGCCGTGGAGGTCGAGCGCGCGCTCGACGGTCTGCACGGCGCGATCGACACCGGCACAGTAGCCGCGCGGGGCGGCGAGCAGGACCTTGCGGGGTGTTGAAGCGATGACGGAAGGCATCCGAGACAGGGTACCGTTGAAGCCGTGAGCACCCAGGGACAGCACCTCGACCGGCTGACCGCCGTCGACGCCTCTTTCCTCACCAACGAGACCTCCGCCAGCCACATGCACGTCGGCGCGATCCTCGTCTTCGAGGGGCCGCCGCCCAAGTACGTCGACCTGGTCGAGCACGTGCGCGGGCGGCTGAGCCAGGTGCCCCGCTTCCGCCAGCGTCTGGTGGTGCCGCCGCTGGAGGCCGGGCGACCGCTGTGGGCCGACGACGTCAACTTCAACCTGACTTACCACATCCGCCATACGGGACTGCCGGCGCCGGGCGGCGAAGAGGAGTTGAAACGACTCGCCGGGCGGGTCTTCTCCCAGAAACTCGACCGCTCCAAGCCGCTCTGGGAGCTGTGGCTGGTGCAGGAGTTGGAGCGCAACCGCTTTGCGATCCTGACCAAGACGCACCACGCGATGGTCGACGGCATCTCCGGGGTGGACATCGGCTCCGTGCTGTTCGACGTCGAGCCGGTGCCCGAACCGACCCCGGTGGACGACGACTGGGCGCCACAGCCGGAGCCCAGCACGACTGACCTGATGACGCGCGGCGCGCGCGACCTCGCCGCCGTGCCCGTTGGCTTCATCGAGCGGGCCGCCGAGGCGGTGCGCCACCCCGAGACGGCGGCGCGGCGGGTCGTGGAGGCGGTCGAGGCGGTCGGCGAGGTCGCCGGCGCGTTCGCCGATCCGGCGCCGGACGTGCCGCTGAACCAGCCGATCGGCCCGCACCGGCGCTTCGTCTGGGCGCGAGGAGAGCTGGACACCTTCAAACGGATCAAGAACGCGTTGGGCGGCACGGTCAACGATGTCGTCCTCGCCGTCGTGACCGGGGCCCTGCGCGAATGGCTTCACGGACGCGGGATTCGCACCGAAGGGCTCGAGCTGCGGGCGCTGGTCCCGGTCTCGATCCGCAGCGCGGACGAGCGCGGCGAGTTGGGCAACCGGATCGCCGCGATGCGCGGGCCCCTCCCCGTCTACGTCGAGGACCCGGTGCGCCGGCTGCGGATCGTCAGCGAAGAGATGGAGGGGCTGAAGCGCTCCAAGCAGGCGCTCGGCGCCGAGGTGATCTCCCGCTTCAACGACTTTGCCCCGCCGACATTGCTGGCGCAGGCCTCGCGGATCAACTTCTCCACCCGCCTGTTCAACACGATCGTCACAAACGTGCCGGGACCGCAGATTCCCCTTTACGTGCTGGGACGCGAGCTGGAAGAGGTCTTTCCGGTCGCTTTCCTGCCCGAGAACCACGCCCTCGCGGTGGCGATCATGAGCTACAACGGCCGCATCAACTTCGGCCTCCTCGCCGACTACGACTCGATGGAGGACGTGGACGAGATTGCCGAGGGCCTCACCGACGCCCTCGCGGAGTTGGAAGAAGCGGCGGCGGCGACCGCAGCCGCCTGAGCCTGCGAGGCCGGCACACCGGCCGACTACGCTTTGAGCGTGGCTCTTCTGGTGATCCTCTTCATCGTCGTGCCGATCGTGGAGCTGTACGTGATCATCCAGGTCGGTCAGCTGATCGGCGTTTGGGCGACGCTGGCGCTGCTGCTCGCTGACGCCCTGCTCGGCTCGCTGCTGCTACGGCACCAGGGCCGCGGCGCCTGGCGCCGCTTCAACGAGGCCCTCGCCGCGCGCCGCTTCCCCGGCCGCGAAGTGGCCGATGGCGTCCTGATCGTGGTCGGCGGCACCCTCCTACTCACCCCGGGCTTCATCACCGACATCTTCGGCCTGTTCCTACTGATCCCACCGACCCGAGCGATCGCCCGCCGCCTAATGCGCCCGCTGTTGATGCGCCGTTTCCGCATCGTCCCCTTCCCCAGCCGCCCCGGCGCGTCACGGCCCCACGATTTCGACGGGACGGCTGAGGAAATTCCGGCTGACGACCCGCAGCTACCGCGTTAGGACAGAGCGCAAATCAGCTACAAGGAGGCGACCTCGACTACGTCGGGCGCAACGTAGAGGCGGCCACCGCTTGCGTCGATCTGATTCGTGCTCTGCAGGATGCCGAGGTCGACCAGGGTGTTGATCGCGTTGATCGCGCCCTGCCCGGAAAGGGCATATCGCTCCGCAACATCGCCGCGCGAAACGTAGGGGCGTCCCACGAGATCGGCGGCGAGCCGCTCTGAGGTGCCGCGCCTCCCGGCCTCCTGAACCTTCGTGCGGTATCGCTCCTGCAACGCCACCAAACTCTCAACCTTTCTCTGGGATTCGGTCGCCGAGGCAGCGACACCCTGAGCGAAAAAGCCGATCCATCGATCCCAGTCCCCGTCGCAGCTCAATTCGAGCAACTGGTCTTGGTATTCGTCGCGCCGACGCTCAAACCAGGGCGAGACGACCAGCAGTGGCTCGCGAATCAAGGCCTCCCGTAGCAGCTGCACGATGATCAGAAGACGTCCGAGCCTGCCGTTGCCGTCCGAGTAGGGGTGGAGGCACTCGAATTGGTAGTGGGACATCGCCGCCTGCACCACGGTTGGCAGGTCGGGCGGATTGCCGATCCACTCCAGCATATTGTCGACGCCGCTTTTCAGCTGGTCACCGGGAGGAGGAGGCACAAAGCGAGCCTCGTCGAAGGCGCTGCCCCGCGATCCGATCACGACGATCCTGTCGCGCAGGCCGCCGACGTCGCTCAGCTCTCCGGCGGTGCCGCTGACCAGAATTCGCTGGAGTTCGCCCAGCATCCCCAAGGTGATTGCCCGATCTTCAGGCCACGAGAAGGCCAACTCGGCCATCAGTTCGAAGTTGAGGATCTCTCTCACCTCGACGCTCATGTGCTGCTGGTCGCTCTGGTCCGCTGCCATTACGTCGGCAAAGGGTGCGTAGATACCCTCCAGCGCGCTGGTGCTCTGCGCCTCCCGACGTAGGGCAGGTCGGCGAAGAAGCGACGGGGCGGGGATCAGCCTGGCGGCGCCATCGAGGCGAGCCAGCGCCGCCGTAGCATTGTTCACCGCCGTCCAGGTCTGCGTGGATAATGTCAAGGTCGAGGGAAGTGGCTCGGGTAGGAACGCCTGGCCCTCAACCATCTCGTGGGTGACAGGATCGGGTCCGACGATCGGGATCAGCTGCCCGATCGGGCTCGCGCCGAGGCGGTTGTCCATGACGCAACTATATCGAGGAAAACTTGTGTCCTAGCTTCGCCGACACAAGTTGACTTGGCACGTCACGTAAATCCCCTGCATAGACCCGGGGATTGGAACTCCACCCAACCTAGCCGCTCGGCCTCAAAAGCCCAGGGCGAACTTGGCGTCGTCGGTCATCATCTCCGGCGACCAGGGGGGGTCGAAGATCATCTTCGGGTGTACGGCGTTGACGCCGGGGAGGTCGCCGACGAACTCCTTCATCTGCTCGGAGACCTGGGGGCCGATCGGGCAGGCCGGGGTCGTCAGGGTGAAGGTTACGTAGACGTCGGAATCCTCGATGTCGACGTCGTAGACGAGGCCGAGGGAAACGAAGTCGAGCCCCAGCTCGGGATCGATCACCTCTTCGAGGGCCTCGAGCACATCGTCTTCGGTCAGCGCCGTCGTTTCGTTCTCGGACATGGGCCCAATGGTAGCCGGGCGGCTTGTCTAGGCTTCCGCGCGTGAGTGCTGAGCGAAGCGACGACGCGGCCCTGCGACGCTCGATCGGGATCGTCTTCTCCGACGGCGGGCTACTGGCGCTGACCGCTGTGCGTCCCCGCGGTGCCGGTGGGCATGGCGAAGAGGAGGTGGCGGCGGTCGTCTGCGATCCCGACGCGGCGCCGATCGAGGTCTCCGAAGCTCTGCTTTCGACCGAGTACGGCAAAGACGGGACCCAACAGCGGGTGACGCTGGAGCTGTGGGTCGACGGCGAGGAGGGACAGCCCCTGCGCGGCGCCGGGACGCTGATCAGCGCCACTGCGGTGCACCGGCCGGGCCTCGATTCACTGGTTGCCTTCTTCCGCTGGTCGGTCGAGGGGCGGGAGGGCCTCGGCCACTACGAGATCGTGCGACTCGGCGATGCCTGAGCCCGGGAGCCGGATCGAAGCGGTCATTTCCGACTTCGGCGGCGTGCTGACGACGCCGCTCCTGCAGTCGTTCATGGCCTTCCAGAACGAGACCGGGATCTCAACCGAGACGCTGGGCAAGGCGATGCAGGCGGTCGCCGAAGCCGACGGCGAGAACCCGCTGTTCGAGCTGGAGCGCGGTGAGATCACCGAGGTCGCCTTCCTGGAGCGGCTGACCGATGGGCTGGAGCCGCTGCTCGGCCATCGCCCGCAGATGCACCGCTTCAGAGAGATCTACTTCGCCGCCCTCGATCCCAATCCGCCGATGATCGAGCTGATGCGAGAGCTGAAGGCGGCGGGCTACCGGATGGCGATGCTGACCAACAACGTGCGCGAGTGGGAGCCGCTGTGGCGCTCCATGCTGCCGGTGGACGAGATCTTCGAGACCGTCGTCGACTCCGGCTTCGTCGGCTGCCGCAAGCCCGAGCCGCGGATCTACGAGCTGACCCTGGAGCGCATCGGCCTCCCCGCCGAGGCCTGCCTCTTCATCGACGACCTCCCTCATAACTGCGAGGGCGCGCGCAGGGCCGGCATGAGCGCCGTCCACTTCCGGGACAACGAGCAGGCGATCGGTGAGATCCGCGCCGCGCTCGGCTCAGTTGTCTGAGCCGGCGCGGTCCCAGATGTAGAGCTCGACGGCTTCGACCGCCAGCTCCATCAGGCGGGGCGGGGAAAGCAGGCTGAGGACCAGCTCCAGGGCGTCGTCCTCGGTGACGCCGGCGTCGACCGCCTCCTCCCCGCGGAAGCCGGCCGCGAGTTTGAGCGCCTCGCGGCGGTGCTCGCCGAGCGAGGGGAAGGCGCCCATCAGGAAGTCGCGGTTGGGCAGCGGCTGGCCGACCTCCATCGAGCCGTGCCAAGCGGCGAGCATCGAGAGGTCGTGCTCGTCGAGCTCGGAGAGCGCCTTCGCGTAGTGGACCTCCAGCTCGTCGTCGGGGATCTCGTCGACCCAGGCGCGCACCGACTCGCCGAGAAGCTGGCGACGGGCCTCGCGGCCGACCGAGTCGGCGATCGCGCGAATCGCGTCGGCTGGGTCTACGAAACAGAGGGCCATCTGCCGGTCAATCTAAAGGGGGTGGTAGACGGCAAATCCGACTCAGAGAGCCGCAGTTTGCGGGTGGAGCGCGCCGGGGCGATCCATAGGGTTGGAGCGATGCCGCTGAACCTGATCCACGGCCCCCCCAACTCCGGCCGCATCGGCCTGATCCTCGCGCGCTTCACCGCGGGGCTCGAACACAACCCGGTCCTCGTCGTGCCCAACATGGACGAGGTATTCCGCATCGAACGGGAGTTGTGCAAGGACGGCGCGGTGCTCGGCGGCTCTGTGATGACCTTCGGCGCGTTCTTTCGCACCGTGGCGATGGCGGGTGGCGCCCCCCCGGGCGCCGAACTGACTCCGGCCCAGCGCCTGCGGGCGATCTCCGTCGCGATCGCCGAGCGGCGGCGAGAGCTGGGGCCGCTGCGGAACTCGACCGCACGACCGGGATTCGCCTTCGCCTTCGAACGGCTGCTCGACGAGTTGCAGGGCGCCGGGCTGGATGCCGAAGCCGTGCAGAGAGGGACGGCGACGCTGGAAGGCTCCGCATACCTCAGCGACATCGCAACCCTTTTCGCCGGCTACACCGAGGTGCGAGACCGGCTCGGCCGGGTCGATCCGCACCAGATCGCCGGCGAGGCGATCTCGCTGCTGCGCGCCTCGGGCGAGTTCTGGCGGGAGCGGCCGGTCTTCCTCTACGGCTTCGACGACCTAACCCCGAATGAGTTCGAACTGGTCGCGGCCCTATGCGGGGCCGCCGAGGTGACGATCGCGCTGCCCTATGAAGAGGGTCACGCAATCCTGCGTCAGCGCGATGCGCTGTTAAACCGGCTGCGCGAGAGAGTTGGCGGCTCCGAAGAAACCCTGCCGGCAGACCCCCGCAACACGGAAGACCCGCTCCTCTTCCACCTCGAGCGAGGCTTCGGCGCGATCGATGCCGAGAGGTTGCCGCCCGGCGATGGCCTGACCCTGCTGCGCTCGGCCGGTGAGCGCGGCGAGGCGGAAGCGATCGGCGTCGAGGTCGCGAAGCTGGTAGCCGGGGGCGTAGACCCGGCGGAGATCGCAATCGCCCTGCGCGATCCGGCGCGGCGCGGGCCGCTCGTCGCCTCGGTGCTCGAGTCCTACGGCATCGCCACCGCGCTGGAGGCGGAGCTGCCGGTCGCCGCAACGGCCGTGGGCGGCGGGTTGATCGCCCTGCTCGAGGCCGAGTTCGGAGCGCGGCGGGCGAGCAACCTGCTGCGCTTCCTGCGGGGCCCCTCGGGAGCGCCACCGGGAAAGGTCGACTGGCTGGAGCGGGCGATTCGCCGCGGCCGGGTGCGAAGCGCCGCGGACGCGCTGGAGCTCTGGCGCGGCGAGGGCGGTGACCTCCCTGCGGATCTGGCGCGGCTACGCAAGGCGGCTGGAGGGCCCCCGGCCCACCTCGCCGAGGAGGTCGGCCGGCTGGTCGTGAGGATCGGATCTCGCACGCCGCGAGAGGAACCGGAAACCGCGACGGCGGTTGCCGGGCTGGAGTCGCGAGCGGCCGCGGCGATATCCAGCGCGCTGTCCGACCTCTGCGAGATGGGCGACCTCGCCCCGCGCCCCGAGGAGCTGGCCGGGGTACTGGCGGGGATCAGGTTCCGCGCCTGGAGCGGCCCGGTCGGGGGACGGGTGCGGATCGCCGACCCGTACCGCCTGCGCGCCGGGCGCTTCGACCACGTGCTCGTCGGCTCGCTTCAAGATGGCGAGTTCCCCCGCCACGCCGAGGGCGGCGATCCCTTCCTTTCCGAGCAACAGCGCGGATCGCTCGGCCTCGACCCGCGCCGCGACACCGACGCCGAGGAGCGCTACCTCTTCTACGCCTGCCTCTCGCTGCCGCGCAAGAGCCTCTTCCTCTCCTACCGGGACAGCGATGAGAACGGCGCCGCGGAGGCTCGCTCGCCGCTGCTCGACGACGTGCGCCGCATGCTGGCGCCCCCGCCGAGCGGTGAGAGCCCGGACCCCGTCGAGGAGTCGATCGTGCGCGAGCGGGACCTGACGCGGGTCGTCAGCCCCGTAGCCGAGGCGCCCTCCGAGAACGAGCTGGCGCGCGCGATCGCCGCACACGGGCACGGCGCCGACCCGCGGGCGCTGCTGGCGATCGCGGAGGCCGACGCCAAGACCGGGGAGCGGATCGAGGCGAGGCTCGGCGCGGCGGCGGTGACGGAGGCGGCCTCGCGGGCGCCGGGGCCGCTGCGCAACCCCGCGGCGCTCGAGTCGCTCGCCGCCGTCTCCGCCTACGGCGGCACCACTCTGGAGGAGTTCGACGTTTGCTCCTATCGCTGGTTCGCCGGGCACGAGCTCGACCCACAGCGCCTCGACCCCACCCCGGACCCGCTCGTCCAGGGCGGCCTTATGCACGCGGCGCTCGACCGTCTCTACAGAGAACGGCCGGGAGGCGACCCACTCCCCCGCCCGGGGTCGCTCGACGCCTGGACCGCGCGCGGGCGGGAACTGGCGACCGCGATCGCCTCCGAGCGGGAGCTGGGTGGTCACCCGGCCGAGCGGGCGATCGTGCGCCGGGTCGAGCGCCTGCTCGCCCGCTTCCTGGCCGAGGAGGCCCGCCGCGAGACGGGTGGCTTCGAGCCCTGGCTGCTGGAAGCGGCCTTCGGCGAGCACGAAGACAGCGAGCGCCCGGTGCTCGAGATCGACGACTGGGGGCTGCACGGCGCGATCGACCGAGTCGATCGGGCGCCCGACGGCCGCGCGCTTGTCCTCGACTACAAGCTGGCGGGATCCGTCACCCCGCGGGAAAAGTTCGAGGAGAAGGCGAAGCTGCAGCTTCAGCTCTACCTGATCGCCGTCGCCGAGCACTGGGGAGGAGAGCCGGTCGGCGGCCTCTACCATCCGTTGCGGGGAACCTCGGTGCGGCGCCCTCGCGGCGCAGTGCTCGACGAAGCGGCCGAAGATCTCGGCTCCTACGAGCTTTACCGCAACGATCTGGTCGACCGGGCGGGGCTGGAAGAGTTGCTCGATGACGCGCGCCGGCGCGCCGGCGCGATCGTCGCGCGGATGCGGGCCGGCGACATCCGCCGCGACCCGGGCCCGCGCAGAGGACTGCGCGATCACGACGTCTGCCCCACCTTCTGCGAGTTCGCCCCGATCTGCCGCCGCGACCGGGCGCCGGCCGGCGAGGAGAACGGCAACGGAATGGAACGGGAGCGATGAGCGAGCGAATCCCAACCCCCGAGCAGGCGGCGGCGATCGGCACTGCCGGGAGAGACGTGCTGGTGGAAGCGGGCGCCGGCGCCGGCAAGACCGGAGTAATGGTCGACCGCTATTGCCGTCTCGTCTGCGAAAAGGGATTGCGCCCCGACGCAATCCTCGCCTTCACCTTCACCGACAAGGCAGCGACGGAGCTGCGACAGCGGATCAGCGCCGAACTGGCCCGTCGCGCAGTCGCGGGCGATCGACGAGCCGGCACTCTGCTGGCCGGGATCGGCGGCGCCTGGGTCACGACCATCCATGGCTTTTGCAACCGGTTGCTGGCCGGACATCCGGTCGCCGCCGGAATCGACCCACGTTTTCGCGTGCTCGACGCGCCGGAAACGACGCGAGTGGCGCGAGAGGCTTTCGACGAGGCGCTGGTGGAGTTCATGGTGGAGGGGAGCGAGTCGCGGGAGGAGACGGTCGCCGCCTTTGGCATCGATGTGCTGCGGACGATGGTCACGGGCGCCCACGCCGAATTGCGAAGCCGCGGCGTCGCCGCGCCTCGGCTGCCGGAGCCGCCGGCTCCGAAAACGCCCGAGGACAGGGAAGGGGGCGAGGCCTACCGTCACGTCGCGATCCTGCTGGAGCTGTTCTCCTCGCGCTTCGAGGCGGCGAAGGAGCGACGCGCGGGGATCGACTTCGAAGACCTGCAGATCCTCGCCACCCGGCTGCTGGAGCGGGCGGAGATCGGCGAGGCATACCGAGCCCGCTTCAGCCACCTGATGGTCGACGAGTTCCAGGACACCAACCGCCTGCAGCTGCGGTTGATCGAGGCGCTGCGCGGGCCCGGCAGCGAGTTGATGGTCGTCGGCGACGAGTTCCAGTCGATCTACGGCTTCCGCCACGCCGACCTCGACGTCTTCCGCGAGCGCCGGCTGGCGATGGAGGAGAGCGCCGGCGCCGCGACGATGGAGCTGAGCGGCAACTTCCGCTCCCGGCCCGAGGTGATCGGCGCCGTCAACGCGCTCGGCGGCGAGCTTCTCGGCGACTCCTTCAGGCCGCTGCGAGTCGGCGCGCCGCCCTCCGAGCCGGCGCCCCCGGGCGTGGGACCGGCGGTCGAGCTTCTGCTCACCGCCCGCGACGGCTGGGACGAGGTGGGGATCGATTTGGCGCCGACCGTCGACGGCCGCACCCCGCTCAACTGCCTAGCCGAAGCGCGCTTCGTCGCCGCGCGACTCGGGGAACTGGCCGACGCGGGGATTCCGCGCGGCGAGATGGTCGTGCTGCTGCGCGCCTTCACCCATCTCGACGCCTACGAGGACTCGCTGGAGCGCGCCGGGCTGCGCCCCTATGTGGTCGGCGGACGCGGCTACTGGTCCCAACAGCAGGTTGCCGACGTCTGCGCGCTGCTGGCGACGATCGCCAACCCGCTCGACGACCAGGCGCTGTTCGGCGCCCTCGCCTCCCCCGCTTGCGGACTCGCCCCCGACACGCTCTGGCTGCTGCGCGCGGCGGCGGGAAAGCGGCGGCACGTCTGGCCCGCGGTGGAGCAGGCAATCGGAGTACGCGAGGCGGAGCTGGCCGAGCCGGACCGCCTGACGCAGATCCCCGAGAGTGAGGTCGCGCTCCTGCGGCGCTTTGCCGAGACGATCGCCGCCCTGCGCGAGCGCGGCACCCGGCTCTCCCTCGCCGGACTGATCGACGCGGCCGTCACCGACACCGGCTACGACCTCGCCGTGCTGATGCGCCCCTCCGGCGAAGCGCGCTTCGCCAACGTGCGCAAGCTGATGCGGCTGGCGGCGGAGTTCGAGTCGCGTGAGGGACGGGACCTGCGCGGGCTGCTCGACTTCCTCGCCACCCGCGCGGAGGTCGATGCCGAGGCGCAGGCCGCGACGGCGGCCGAAGGCCACGACGGAGTGCGGATCATGACCGTCCACAACGCCAAGGGGCTGGAGTTCGGCGTCGTCGCCGTGCCCGACCTCTCGCGCAGCCTGCTGGCCGGCTCCCGGGCGCCGCTGCTGACGATCGGCCGCGAGGCGGAGGAGCCGCGGATCGGCATGCAGCTACGCCGGCTCGGCGCCGGCTCGATCAACCTCTACTCTTACGCCGAGCTGTGCGAGGAGGCGAAGCAGCGCGATTCCGAGGAGGGCCTGCGACTTTTCCACGTGGCGGCGACCCGGGCGCGGGAGCGGCTGATCCTCAGCGGAGTCGTCAAACCGGAGCCCGGGAGAGAGACGAAGCCCGGCACGCCGGTGATCGAGCGAATCGTCGACGGCTTCGAGATCGACCGCGAGCGCGCCTCCACCATCCCAGCCCCACCTCCGCAGCCGCGCGACGGTCTGGACGCGACCTTCGCCTCCTCGGAGATCGCCGTCCGGGTCAACCTTCCCTCAGCCCAACGCGGCGCCGAGCTGGCGGCAATCAAGCGCGAGGCGGGCGCCGCCCCGAAGCTCGGCAAGGGACCGGCTCCATTGGCTCGGCCGACGCTCCCGACAGCCCCCGTCCGTCCCCTCTCCTACACCGCGATATCCGGCCACGAAGAAGACCCCAACGGCTTCCGGGTCGAGGGCGAAACGCCGGGTCGCGAAGAGGGGGCCACGCGTGGAATCGCCGTGCACTCCCTGCTCGAGTGGAGCCAGGCCAACGGCTGGCTACCGCCCCTACCTGAGCCGGCACGCCGCTTCGCGACCGCCGCCGGACTCGACCCCGATACCGGCGCAACGGACGCGCTGAAGGCGGTCCAAGCCTGGCTCGAATCCGACTTCTTCGCCGAGCGGATTCGGGGTGCGAAGCGCGCTCGCGCCGAGGTCCCGATTCTTCTCTCCCTGGCGGGCACCGTCTTGCGCGGCTCGATCGACCTCTTGGTCGAAGACGACGACCGCCCGCCGCTGATCGTCGATTACAAGACCGACCGCCTCGGCGCCACGACGCCCGCCGAGCACGTCCGGCGCTACGAGACCCAGCGCAACATATACGCGCTCGCGGTGAGCGAAGCGCGCGGTGTGGATGAGGTGGAGGTCGCCTACGTCTTCCTGGAGCGACCCGAAGAACCGGTCCTCGAAACCCTCGACAGAACCGCCACCGAGGCCGGGCGGCAGCGGCTGGAGGCAACGATCGCCCGGCTCGCGCCGGTGATCAAATGATGTATGGTGTATAGGCGATGCATCGCACAAACATCTACCTCGAAGACCGCCAGTTGACTGCCCTCAAGGCGGTGGCCGAGAGGCGCGGAGAGTCAGTTGCGGCCCTGATCCGGGGAGCACTAGACAGATGGCTGGCCGACCAGGGAGTCGCAGTCTTCGATGAAGACGAGTGGGAACGCCGCTTCGACAGCCTTCTTGCGCGTGGACGCTCGCGCGCGCACAAGAAGGGGTTGACCGAGTCGGATGTCGAGCGGGATGTCGAGCTTGCGGTCCGTGAGGTTCGGGCTGCGCGCGGTCGTTGACACGAACGTCTGGGTTTCCGGCATCGCCTTCCCCGACGGATCTCCGGGCGGGGTGCTTCACACGCTAAGGGCCGGCGCCTTCGAGGCGGTCGCATCCTGGGAGCTTGCGGATGAGATCGTCGAGGTGATGCGACGACCACGGATGCGCGCCCTTGGCATAAGCGAAGCGGATGTGCGTGACGTCCTGGTGCTACTCGCCCCAATGCTTCCGGACGTGGCGATCGACCTCGCGATTCGCGATCCGGATGACGCTCCCGTCGTCTCAGCGGCGATTTCGGGGGCTGCGGAGGCGATCGTCACCGGGGACAAGGATCTGCTCGACGATGCGGATGTGACCGGCTGGCTCACCGAACGAGGCATCGAAGTCGTGAGCCCAACCGAGTGGCTGCGGCGTATCGGCTTACCACCGCCCCGGCAGATCAGGCCCAACCGCATTACTTCCAGCGCCTGGCCCAGGCGCGCAGCTCGGCGATCGCCGGGCGCAGCTCGGCGCCCTTTTCTGTAAGCGAGTAGGTGACCCTGACCGGAGAGCCGGCCACGACCTCCCTCTCCACCACTCCGGCGTCCTCCAGCTCCCGCAGCCGCTGGGAGAGCAGCCGGTCCGAGAGTCCCGGCACCGCCTTCGCCAGCTCGCCGAAGCGCAGCGGGCGTTCGGTAAGGGCGCAGACGATTGCCCCGGTCCACCGCTTGCCGATCAACTCGATCGCGGCGTGGAAGTGCGGGCAGACTTCCTGTGGCTCGGCGGACGTTGCCTCCACGTAGTTCAGCTTACTGAATGTAAGTGGTCGGGAAAGGGGGTCTCAGCCGCTGCATAAACCCGTGTCTACCGGCAGGTCGGCATGTCGCCGGGCGTTTTCGACGAGCTTGTTGGGGATGGCGAAGCCGCCCGGGGGACCAGACGTGGTCGCGGCGAAGATCGTTCCCATCACGCGGCCCTGGGAGTCGACCAGCGGGCCGCCGGAGTTGCCGCTGTAGACGATGCCGCGGAGGGAGACGAGCGTGCGCCGGATGGGACCGCGGCCGTAGGAGTCCTCGCTTATCGCTTCGCGGGTTCCGCCGAAGCGAGCCGGCGCGACCGCATAGGGCCCGTTCCGCGGATAGCCGAGGACGGCGCCGGCAGTTCCGTAGTCGGGGTCGGGCGCGAAGGGAAGCGGAGGGATGTCGGCGGCGACTTTGAGCAGGGCGAGATCGTTTCGCGGGTCGTAGTGGACGGCCGTCGCGTCGAGCGACGCGCCACCCCCGGTGGTGACCGTCGTGTCGTCCTCTCCGGCGACGACGTGGGCGTTGGTGACGATCAGGTCCGGCCCGACAGCCCAACCCGATCCCTCCACCCCGAGGCCGCAGGCCGTCCCGAACACGCGGACCACCGAATCGCCGGCGCGGACCACATCGGGGTCCGAGGCGATCGCGGGGTCGGGCGGCGCCACAGGGGCCGGCGCGCCGATTACGTCAGGCGCAGGATCGATCCGCCGCAGCGCGCTGATCACCGTTTCCGACGGCGGCAGCACCTCGGTCAGGTTGCTGAGGATCAAAGAGTCGCGCACATCCCGCCGCAACTGCCCCGACCCGGGCGCGTGCAGCGCCGCAACCCCGAACGCCCAGACAAAAGCAACAGTCACAGCAGTGACAAACAGCCCAACGACGGGACCCTCCCGGAATCCCCACAAAGCTAACGCCAATACGAAGGCGGCTATACCCAAGTCCAACAGGGTCACGGGATCAATGATGAGCGATGAAGGAGGGGTCGGGGGGTCATCCAGGGCGCGGCGTCCTGTTTTTCGCACCGCCAACTAAGCGAGAAACGCCAACTCGGCGGCGAAAAACCCAGCGCCCTGGATGACCCCCCGACCCCTCCATTACCTTTCAGCAAAATGAGTTCTCTCCCCCCTGAGGTGGAACGCCGTCGCCGCCTCGTCACCCGCGCGCTCCCCCTCATCGTCATCGCGACCGTCGCATTCGCCTGGGGCGCCGCGACCGGCGCGCCAGGCTCGCCTGAGAAGGAAGCCGCCCAACGGTTCGCCGAGGCTTGGGCGCGCCAGGACTTCGCCGCGATGCATCGCGAGCTGAACGAGGCCTCAAAGCGGACTATCGAGATCAACGACTTCGTCATCGCCTACCGCGATGCCGCTGAGGTGGCAACGCTCCGCGCCCTCGACCCCGGCTCGCCGCAGGACGCGACCTCGCTCGAGGGGACCACTGTGGTCTCGGTGCCCCTCGACGCCGTCACGGTCGCCTTCGGCGACGTGGTCGCGAGCCTCGAACTTCCCTACGCCGATGGCGGCATCGCCTGGGACCAGAGCCTCGTCTTCCCGGGCCTGCGGCGGGGCGAGCACCTCGAGAGCAACGTCGACCTTGCCCCGCGGGCGGCGATCCTCGCCATCGACGGCTCGCCCTTGGCGACCGGCCCGGCGGCCGCCCGCTCCCACCCGCTCGGCAGTTCTGCGATCGACATCACCGGAGAGGTGGGCATGGCTGAGGCGGCCGATCTCGAGGCACTCGCGAGACAGGGCTTCCCACCGGACACCCCGGTTGGGATCAGCGGCCTCGAACAGGCCTTCAACGCCCGCCTCGCCGGGGTGCCCGGCGGCTCGCTGATGGCGGTCACCGACTCCGGGTCCGCCCGCATCCTCTCCGAGTCCGAGCCACGCCCCGGCGCGCCGGTGAAAACGACGGTCGACCCCGACCTGCAGTCCTCCGCGGTCTCCGCCCTCGCCGGCCGCTACGGCGGCATCGCCGTCCTCGACACCCGCAACGGGAACGTCCGCGCCCTCGCCGGCCAGGCCTTCTCCGCCCCCCAGCCCCCCGGCTCCACCTTCAAGATCATCACCACCACCGCCGCCTTCCAGAAGGGCGTCGCCTCGCTCGCCGACACCTTCCCGATCCTCGACGGGGTCAACGTCGGCGGCCGCTTCATCAGCAACGCCAATGGCGAGTACTGCGGCGGCACCTTCGCCGAGGCCTTCGCCGAGTCGTGCAACGCGGACTTCGCCCCGCTCGGGCCGGAGATCGGCAACGACGACCTGGTGGCGACCGCGGAGCGCTTCGGCTTCAACTCGCCGCCAACGCTCTACGCGCCCCGCATCGTGCGCCAACTAGACCTGCCCGAGTCGTCCATCCCCGAGGAGATCGGCACCGACCTCGACCTCGGGGTCAGCGCGATCGGCCAGGGCAGAGTGCTGGCGACGCCCCTGCAGATGGCGAGCGTCGCCCAGACGATCGCCAACGGCGGCGTTCGCGAACCGACCTCGATAGTCGCCAACCGCAAGCTGCGCCCCGACGCCGAGCCGGTGCGGGTGATGTCGCGGAGACTGGCGAACGACCTCACCGACCTGATGGTCGGCGTGGTCACCGGCGGCACCGGCACCGCCGGCGCGATCATCGAGGCCCAAGTCGCCGGCAAGACCGGCACCGCCGAGCTCGGCCCCGCGCCCGGGCAGGAGAACGAGCCCGACCCGATCCAGATCAAAGACGCCTGGTTCACCGCCTTCGCCCCAGCCGACAAGCCACAGCTGGCGGTAGCCGTGATGTTCATCGACGCCGGCGCCTCCGGCGGCGAAGTCGCGGCCCCGGCCGCGGCGCAGATCCTCTCAGCGGGCCTCTAGAGATCGAGGGTTACTTCGGCGTTCTCGTCCTCGCCCGGGATCTCGAGGATCAGGGGGCGATTCTCGGAGACGTAGTCGGGCAGAAGGAAGAGCACCAGCGAACCCTCGATCGGGCCCTGCTGGGGAGTCGAGTCGAGTGCCGGCAGCACGTCCTCGGCGTCGATCTCGGTGCCGAGGTGCAGCGCGTAGAGGCTCTCGCTGGGGAGCGACTCGAACTCCTGGTGGTCGGCGTCCCTGATCGTCAGCGCCTCCGACAGCGGCTGCGGAGTGTCGGCCTCGTTCTCAACCTGAAAGAAGACGCCGAAGTAGGCGCTGCCCGGCGGGGGCGGCGGCTGGCCGACGAGGTAGGCGGAGTCCTCGGTGTCGTTGCGGTTGAGGTAGCGGGAGAAGACAACGTTGTAGGCGACGTCGCCGAGCTTCACCGGCTCCCCCTCCACGACTTCTGTCTCGTGGCTCTCATAGCCGCAGGCGGAGATGCCGGCGACGACCGCGCAGAGCGCGAGCGCGGCGAGCAGCGACGAGGCGATTCGGCGACGGAGGGTCATCGGCGGCGAGAGCCTATAGAAGACGGCTCAGGGAATACCCGTCGCGTAGCGGTTGCCTCCGGCGACCGCCATCCGGCCCGCTGCGGGCCCGCCGGACTCGAGCTCGTCGCGCAGCCGCCGCATCGCCTCGCGCCAGCGGCGCTCGTAGCGACCGGAGGCGGCGACGAGCGTCTCCTTGGCCCTGTCGACGTGCGAGGGCTCGGTCCAGTAGGAGACGCGGGCCCTGGTCAGCGAGCCGGGCGCTTCGGTCAGTTCCCAAACTGTGATCGACGGCACCCGGTTCCCCCGCCCCCCGCGACCGTGCTCGACGATCCGGTGGGGCGCGTCCAGCTCGACGACCGTCGTGTCGGCCCAAACACGGTGCAACGGCACGTCGAAGCGAAACCGCGCCCCGGCACCGACCCCCGTGGACGCGATCCGGGTGAGGTGGAAGCCGGAGACGAAGTGGTCGGTGAAGGAAGGGCGGTTGGCGAGGTCCGCGACGAACTCGAAGGCCCGCTCGCGCGGCACGTCGATCTCCACTTCAGCGCTGAGGGGGCCCATCGCGGCGCGATTCTAGGTGTTTGGGACAGTGGAGCCTGGGTACCCGATCGGCGGATGCGCGCTACCATCGATCGAGGGAGACGCCGGGAAGGAGTTCGTATCTTCGCCAGTGTCAGCACCACCAGTCCAGCCACCGGCCCGTTCGAGGCTGGGGCAACCCCCGGCGCGGGGACCTTCTTCTGCGTCGGCTGCGGCTCGCAACTCTCCCTTCAGGAGACCGACGCCATGCCTGAGTGCCCCCGCTGCGGCGGCACCGACTTCCGCCGCGACTCGATCTTCGAGCCGATGCAGGAGCACGGCGCGCAGACCTCGGAGTTCGCCGTCCCCGCCCCTGAGGAAGCGCCCGATTGGCTGAGTGACGCGCGGGCGCTGCTGCCTTGTCCCGGCCGCTACCTGGCCTTTTGCGAGGAGGCCGACGACGAGATACAAGTCTTCCCGATCGAGGAGGGATGGACGCGGATCGGTCGTAGCGTGACCGCCGACATCCGCCTCGACGACCCGAGCGTCTCCCGCCGTCATGCGCTGATCGTCTCCGAACAGCCCGACGCGCTGCGGGTGCTCGACGATCGCAGTCTCAACGGGGTCTTCCTCAACGGCGACCTGATCGAGTGGGCCAGGCTCGCCGACGGCGACGAGCTGACGATCGGCCGTTACCGCCTCTTCGCGCTCGAACGCTGAACGCCCATATTCCAGCCACCCCCCGTCCTAGCATGCGGGGGATGAGTTCCGCGTTCGATCCCTCGGCCGCTGCCGAGCAGGCGCGCGTCCGCCTCCACGAGGAGATCGAGCGCGTGCGCATGGGCGTGGAGGAGATGCTCGCCGAGCAGGGGGGCGGGGACGAAGAGTTGAGACGCGAGCTGGCCCAGCTGCGCGAAGAGACCCGCCGCTACGTCAAGCGCCGCGTGCGCAAGAGCGAGCGGCGCATAGACAAGCGAGTAAGCAAGCTGGAACGCCGTTTGGACCAAGTCGAGGCGGACCGCAGATACGCCGAGTGGCGGATCCACACCAACACCGAAGCGATGCTCGACGGCCTCCTCCGCGAGGTCCGGGCAATCGCCGACCTGCTCTCCTCTACTCGGTAGAGATGCTCGGGTCCGCCTGGACCTTGTGCGGCAGGACCATCAGGAAGTTCTCGGCGCCGTGGGCGGCGAGGTCGAGGATTCGCACCGCCTCCTCGTCCTGACCGGTCGCCTTCAACTCGTTCGCGTAATGGGTGAGGAGGTCGTCGACGTCGAGCAGGCCCTCGGCGTCGAGGTCCTTCAGCTCCACTTTGGCGCCCTCGCCGAGCCGGCGCTCGATCGCCTCGCGGTCGATGCCGAAGGCGTTGTGGCGGACGTAGACGCGGCCGCCGGTCATCCCGGCGCAGGCCCACGGCCCGAGATCGCCGAGGACCACGGCACGGCCCGAGGTCATGTACTCGAAGGCGAAGCCCTTGGCGTTGGCGCGGTCGACGAGGCAGCCGCGACCGTCATCGATGTCTCTTTCTGGTTCCCCCGCCAGCACCACATCGGCGCCGGAGAGGCGGATGCAGAAGCGCGAGTCGGCGGAGCCCTGAACGAAGAGGCGGCCGCGCTGTGCGCCGTAGGCGAATGACTTGCCGACCGAGCCGTTGACCCGCTTGCCCTTGGCGCCCTTGCCCTTCAGCACCGCCACGGTCCCGCCCAGCATCGTCTTGCCGACGCCGTCCTGGGCGCCGCCCTCGACCCGGATCGCGACGCCGTAGGCGTTGAAGGCGCCGAAGCCCTGGCCGGCGACCGAGCCGCCGTTGAACTCGAGGCTGGCGAGGACGTCCTCATTGGACTCGGGGCCGTCGTCGAAGATGCGCGAGCGGGCGATCGCCCCGGACAGCTCGGTACCGAGCACGCGGTCGTTGGCGTCCGTGGGACGGGGGAACTCGTTGCGGATCGTCCGCCCGGAGCAGACGTCGCCGGCCAGGGAGCCGATCTGGGCCGAGGCCTCCTTGGCCTCCATCCGGATCGGGCGGGCGGCGACCAGCCCCGCCTCGGCGCGCTCCTCGGCGCCCTCGGCGACCGGCAGGTCTATCGGCTCGAGGTCGAGGAACTCCTCCAGCGGGGTTATCAGCGGCGCCAGGTCGAGGCGGTCGGTGGCCGCGACCTGCTCGAGCAAGTCGTAGCGGCCGATCAGGTCCTGGGCGCGCTCGTAGCCGAGCGAGGCGACCACTTCCTTGACCTCTTCTCCCATCGCCTGGAAGAAGCGGGCGCAGCTCTCTGCGGCGCCGTCGACCTCCTGCGGGGTGAACTTCTTCAGGCCGTGCTCCTGGGCCTGCTCGACGGTCTCGATCTGGGTCGCGATGCCGACGTGGCAGGTGTCCAGCTGGCAGCCGCGGCAGATCGTGCAGCCGAGGCTGACCATCGCCAAGGTGCCGAAGCCGACCCGGTTGGCGCCGAGGCAGTGCAGCTTGACGATGTCGTGGCCGTGGCGGTAGCCGCCGTCGGCCCAGATCTCCACCCGGTTGCGGATGCCAGCCTCCATCAGGGCGCGGTGCACGGCCCGGGTACCGATGTCCGAGGGCAGGCCGACGTGGCGCAGCGCGTGCTGGCGGGCGGCGCCGGTGCCGCCCTCGAAGCCCGACAGGGTGATGATGTCGGCGCCGGCCTTGGCGATCCCGAGGCCGATCGTGCCGATGTTCGGCACCACCGGGACCTTGACCGAGACCCGCACGTCGGGGTTGACCGTCTTCAGCTCGTCGATCAGCTCGGCGAGGTCCTCGATCGAGTAGAGGTCGTGGTTGTTGGAGGGGGAGATCAGGTCGGTGCCGGGCGCCGCGTTACGCGCGGCGGCGACCTTCTCGGAGACCTTCTTGCCGGGCAGGTGGCCGCCCTCCCCGGGCTTCGCCCCCTGGCCGATCTTGATCTCGGCGACGTAGGAGGAGTTGAGCATCTCCGCCGAGACGCCGAAGCGCCCCGAGGCGACCTGCTGGCCCCGCCACTTGCGGTATCTGCCGTACATGTCGCGGATCTCGCCGCCCTCGCCGTTGACGCAGAGGATGTTGATCGCCTTCGCCGCCTCCGCGTAGGCGCGGAAGGCCGGCTCGGACTGCGAGCCGAAGCTCATCGAGGAGATCACCACCGGGTAGTCGTGGTGGCCGACGCCGGCGTCGACGCCCGCCGGGTCGATCGGCTCGCGGTCGCCCTTTAGCGCCATCGCGTGGCGCATCGAGATCGGGCTCTGCGCCTCCAGGTCGCGAACTTTCTGGGAGTACTCCTCGTAGGTGCCGGAGCCGTTCGCGGTGGCGATCGCCGCCTTGTAGACCTTGGGGTAGAAGCGGAACGTCTTCGCCGGTTTCGCCGCGTCCTCCTCGCCGGCCAGCGCCCGCGCCCGCTCGTTGGCATCCTCGTCGAGGTCGGCGAAGCCGACGCCGCCCTTCTCGGATGCGGCGAAGGCCTCCGTTTGGAAGATCTCCGCCAGCTCGGGCTTCACCCCGATCGAGGAGAACTGGCGCGCGTAGCCGCGCACCTCGTGGATCCCGATCGTCGAGATCACTTTCTCCATTCCCTTGGTCAGCGCGTCGCAGAGGTTGGAGACGTCGGTCTCGTAGTCCTCGACGCAGACGACCTCGACCATCGTGTAGGGGCAGACGCCGTTGGCGCCGAGGCCGAGGGCCAGCATCACGTCGTGGACGTTGCGGATCGCCGCCGAGCGCAGGACGATCCCGCAGCGGCGGCGCAGGTTCTCCTCGCCGGGCTCGACCCGGAAACCCTTCAGCGCCTGGTCGATCGCCGACGTGGCGAGGTGCGGATCGAGGTAGCGGCGATCGGCGTCGTAGATCGTGCGGTCCGTGAGGACGAGCAGCTCGGCGCCGTCGCGCACCTTCTTCACCGCCTCCTGCTTGATCCGCTCGATCGCCCCCTGGGTGGTCTCGGACTCCAAAAGGGAGATGTCGACCGCGCCGGCGCGGCCGCGGAACTCCTCCCAGAGGTCCTCCAGCAGATAGGTGCGGTGCTCGCGGGCGATGCGGCGGTAAGTCTTGTCGGAGAGCGGCGCCATCTCGTGGTGGCCGCCGAGGATCACCGGGAAAGCGGTCTCGACCGTGCCGCTGTCCTCGCCGGGCGCATCGATCGAGGGGCGACGGCCGAAGACAGTGCGGGTGGAAAAGTGCTCGATCTCCCGCTCGCGGTCGATCGCCGGGTTGGTGACGACGGCGACCGTCTCCTTGAAGTAGTCGGCGAGGTTCTGGCGCTCGGGCGAGAGCGCCGCGAGCGGCCCGTCGTAGCCGAGCGAGCCGATCGGCTCGGCCCCGTTGGAGGCCATCTGCTGAACCAGTTTGACGTCGTCGCGCTGCCAGCCGAAACCGGCGAGGACGCGGTCGGCGACTTTGACCGGCTCCTCGGGGCCGGCGTCGGAGTAGCCGGGGACGTCCTCGCCCTCCAGCGGCCCGCCGGTGTCGAGCGCCCGCTCGTAGGGACCGACGGCCTCGGCGCCACCGCGCTGCAGCCAGCGGTCGCGGACGACCCGCAGCATCTCGTCGTGAGGGTGCAGCGTGGAGCGCTTGCGGTCGCGGTCGATCGTCACCAGCGCCTTCTCGCCGGGGGCCAGCGGCTTCGGCTCGGCGACCATCTCGGCAACCGAGACGACGCCCGGCTCGGAGCTGAAGACGAAGTCGTCGGCGGTCTCCACCTGCCACAACGGGCGCAGCCCCAGCGCGTCGGCGGAGAACACGCACTCGTCGGCGTGGCGGGCGATCAGCGCGACCGGGCCCTGGGCGAACGGGCCCATCGCCTGGTGCAGGTACATGTAGAAGGCGTGCAGCTCCGCCGGCAGCGAGCGGATCTCCTCGACGATCGGCGGCACCACCATCTCCATCGCCTCGGCGAGGCTGAGCCCGTCGCGGCTGACGAAGGTGTCGATCGTGCGGTTGAGGTCCTGGGAGTCAGAGGAGCCGGGCTGGATCGGCACCCCGAGCATCCGCGCCTCCTGGCGCAGCTGCTCGATCGTGTTGATCTCGCCGTTGTGGCCCAGCACCGAGAAGGGCTGGACCCGCTTGAAGGAGGGCCAGGTGTTGGTCGAGTAGCGGTTGTGGCCGAAGCAGCCGATCGTCTCGAAGCGCTCGTCGCGCAGGTCGGGGTAATACTCGCCGAGGATCTTCGGCGCCCCCATCACCTTGTAGACGCAGGTCGTCGCCGAGAACGACGGAACGTGGACGTCGAACTTTTGCTCCAGCCCGATCAGCAGGTCGAAGAGGACGCGATCGCGGTTGGCGGGATCGGCAACGAGGCCGGCGACCTGCCAGAAGTGGGGCTCCTCCTCGCGCGCGGTCGGGCCCAGCGCGGTGGAGTCGACGACGCCGATCCGCTCGGCGAGGATGCGGAACCCGCCATGCCCGAACAACTCGCGGGCATCGTGCTGGATCTTGGCCAGATCCTGGGAGCGGTCGACGAAGACATGCGCGACGGCGAAGGCGTCGTCGAGCGTCAGCGACGGGTCATGCCCGCCGGCCCGCACTTCCTCGGCCCAGATCTTGCGCGGGATGTCGACCAGCACGCCACAGCCGTCCCCCTCGCCATCGACGTTGCCGGCGCGGTGGAGCATCTTCTGCAGCGCCGAGATGGCGCGAACGATCGGCTCATGGCTGGGCGTCGCGTCCTTGCGGACTGAGGCATAGATCGCACAGGCGTCCTTGTCCTCGACGCTAGGCGGCGAAACCAGTGGCCGGTATGGAAGCTCAGGCGAGTAGCGGTGCGCTCTGCGCCCAGCGCGTGACTGGTGCTCGGACATCCAAACCTCCCGGGTTCCGCGCCTTCTTCGAGCGGGCGCGCGACGGGTTGACGAGTCGCCGCATTATAGGGACGCGCCAGCCCCACAACAACGGTGGTGCAACGCATACGACAGCCGATGGCTGTCGTATGCGTTGCACCACCCTGGTGCTAGGCCCAGGACATCGGCTCGTAGCCGCCGCTCGGGTCGACGCCGATCAGCAGCGCCGTAACCGGAGCGCCGGAGCGGTTGAGGATCGTGCGTTTCGGCGCCGGCTCTATCGAGGCGAAGGTTCCGGCGGGCGCTGGACGATCCTCGCCGTCGATCCGAAAAACGGCATCTCCATCGAGGATCACGTACAGCTCGACCTGCCCGCTCTCCGACTCGTCGTGCTCGGGAATCTGCCCACCCGGCCCGATCTCGACCAGGTTAAAGCCGAACGCGCCGGTACCGAGCGCCTTGCGCGCCAGTAACCAGGTCGCCTCCCCCGAGCCCGCCATCGACTCGAACTCGTCGCGGTGCTTGATTGTGTAATCGCCGCTCATCTGCCTACAACTCTGGGACGTCTGCGCCTTGGGGGACGAAGGGTAGCCGGTGGACCTCAGCCCAGCCGTCGCACCGGCGCTCCAGCTCGTCAGCAACCTTGCCGGCGTCCTGCCAGGTCGTCCAGACGAGGACCGTGGGCCCAGCACCGGAGATTGTGGCGCCGAGAGCGCCCAGATCGCGGGCGGCGTCGACGAGGTCCATCGAGCGGGGGTAGAGGTCGCGGCGGCGCGGCTGGTGGATGCGGTCTTCGAGGCCGCAGGCGACGAGATCGAGGTCGGCTGTTTGCAGGCCAAGGACCAGCGATGAGGCGGCGGAGACGTTGGCGACAGCGTCGGCCAGCGGGATCTCCGCCGGGATCGCCTCGCGGGCGCTCTCGGTCGAGACCTCCTCGGCGGGGATGACGGCGATGCCTTCAAGTCCGCCAGGGGGATCGAAGCGAGCTGCGACCGGCTCACCCTCCCCTCCCCTGCCGCAGACGACGAACCCGCCGTAGATCGCGGCGGCGACGTTGTCGGGGTGGCCCTCGAGCTCGGTCGCCCGCGCCAGCATCTCCTCCTTCGACAGGGCCAGCTCGAAGAGGTGGTCGGCGGCGAAGAGCCCGGCGACGATCGCCGCCGCGCTGGAGCCGAGGCCGCGAGCGAGCGGGATCTCGCTGCGCAGCCGGAAGGCGATCCCGTCGGCGGAGTGCAGGCTCTCGAACGCCCGCACGACGAGGTTGTCGCGCCCGGTCGAGACGTCGAGTCCCCCGGCGTCCAGCGAGAACTCCCCCGTCTCCTCGACCTCCAACTCCAGGTGCAGGGCGACGGCTGCCGCCATCACGTCATACCCAGGCCCAAGGTTGGCCGAGGAGGCGGGAACGCGGATGAGTCGGCGGCGGCTGGTCACCCGACGCAGCCTATCCGCGACGCTGGCGGTCTCAGTCGAAGACGGCGCGCTCTACGTCGCTGAGGTCGTTCTCGCAGTTGATCACCGCGGGGGCTTTGCCCAGGGCGGTATCGGGGTCCTTGAGGCCGTGGCCGGTTAGGACGCAAACGACTGACTCCGGCGGGGCCGCCCCTTCGGCGACCGGTAGGCCGTGAGCGAGGAGGCCGGCTACCGACGATGCCGAGGCCGGCTCGCAGAAGACGCCCTCGGTCGACGCAAGCCAGCGGTAGGCGTCGAGGATCTGCTCGTCGGAGACGGCGGCGACCCGCCCACGTGAGGTGGTGAAGGCGTCCATCGCCTCCTCCCAGCGGGCCGGATTGCCGATCCGGATTGCCGAGGCGACCGTCTCCGGGTTGGCGACCGGCGCACCATGGACCAGCGGCGCCGCCCCCTCGGCCTGGAAGCCGTAGAGGACCGGCGCGGTCTCCAGCTCCTGAAACCCCCGCCAGTAGGCGGTCACGTTGCCGGCGTTGCCGACCGGGATGGCCAGCGCGCCCGGCGCCCCGCCAAGCTCCTCCACGACCTCGAAGGCGGCGGTCTTCTGCCCCTCGATCCGGTACGGGTTGACCGAGTTGACCAGTTCGATCGGGTGCTTGTCGGCCAGCTCCCGGACGATCCGCAGGGCGTCGTCGAAGTTCCCCCGCAGCGCCACGACCCGCGCCCCGTGCATCAGCGCCTGCGCCAGCTTCCCGATCGCGATCTTGCCCTCCGGCACGATCACCGCGCCGCGCATTCCGGCCCGCGCGGCATAGGCGGCTGCGCTGGCGGCCGTGTTCCCGGTGGACGCGCAGATGACGGCCTCCGCCCCACGCCCCTTCGCCCGCGACACGGCGACGGTCATCCCCCGGTCCTTGAAGGACCCGGTCGGATTGGCGCCCTCGAACTTCAGATAGGCGCGGACGCCGATCCGCTCGGAGAGGCGGGGCGCCTCGATCAGCGGCGTCGACCCCTCGTTCAGGGTGACGACGGGGTCGCCCTCTTCGAGGGGAAGCCGATCCCGATAACGCTCTATCAGCCCGGCGGGCACTAGACGAACTCTTCTTCGATCGCCCGGATCGCCCGCGGGGCGCCGCGCAGAACGTCCAGCTCGGAGAGCGCGGCGACCGCTGCTTCGAAGCGCGACTCAAGGCACTCGTGCAGCACCATGACCAGCCGGGCGTCGTCGCCGATGCCGCGCTGGACCACGCTCTTGACGGAGATCTCGTTGTCGCCGAGCACCTGGGCGATCCGCGCCAGCACGCCGGGGCGGTCGGCTACCTCCAGATGCAGGTAGAAGGACGAGGCGACGTCGGCGACGATCGGCAGCTCCTCGCGCGTTTCGTGCACCGGGGCATCGCCGGCGAGGATCGAGACGACGTCGCCGAGCACCGCCGAGGCGGTCTGCACTCCCCCGGCCCCCGGTCCCGACATCGTCACTTCGGTGATCGCCGGCGCCTCGACCATCACCGCGTTGAACGGGCCTTCGACCGGCGAGAGCGGGTGGCCTCCGTAGAGGAAGCAGGGAAAGACGCGGACGCTGATGCCGCCCTTGAGCCGCTCGGCGACGCCCAGCAGCTTCAGCGAGAGGCCCAGCTCCTTGGCGTAGGCGAGGTCGTCCGGCTGGATCGACTCGATCCCCTCGTAGGCGACCTCGGAGAGGGTGACCGGCGTGTGGAAGGCGAGGCGAGCGAGGATCGCCATCTTCGCCGCGGCGTCGGCGCCGTTGACGTCCTCGGCGGGGTCGGCTTCGGCGTAGCCCAGCTCCTGGGCGCGCGCCAGCGCATCCTCGTAGGCGGCGCCGGTGGCCGCCATCTCGCTGAGGATGAAGTTGGTGGTGCCGTTGACGATGCCGGTGATGCGGGTGACCCTGTCCCCGTGCAGGCTCTCCCGCAGCGGGCGCAGCAGCGGGATGGCGCCGGCGACGCTGGCCTCGTAGAACAGGTCGGCACCGGCCTCGGCGGCCGCGTCGTGCAGGGCCGCGCCGTCCTCGGCCAGCAGCGCCTTGTTGGCCGTGACCACGCTCTTGCCGCGCTTGAGCGCCTCCAGCAGCCAG
>DATMBX010000103.1:0-4454 GCA_035558955.1 Solirubrobacterales bacterium
AGGGCCTCGACCAGGTCTTTCGCTCGGCGGGCTTCGAGTGGCGCGAGGCGGGCTGCTCGATGTGCCTTGGGATGAACCCCGACACCCTCGCCGAGGGCGAGCGCTGCGCCTCCACCTCGAACCGCAACTTCGAGGGACGGCAGGGCAAGGGAGGGAGGACCCACCTGGTCAGCCCGAAGATGGCCGCGGCGGCGGCGATCGAGGGACGCTTCGTAGACATCAGGGATTGGAGCTAGAGATGCGACCGATTGACGTGATCGAAGGCAAGGTCTCGGTCCTGGATCGAGCCGACGTCGACACCGACCAGATCATCCCCAAGCAGTTCCTCAAGAGGGTCGAGCGGACCGGCTTCGGCGAGTTCCTCTTCTACGACTGGATTCGCTCGGGCGAGATCGAGTTGGAGCCGAATCCGATCCTGGTCGCCGGACGCAACTTCGGCTGCGGCTCCTCCCGCGAGCACGCCCCCTGGGCGCTGCAGGACTTCGGCTTCGACGCGATCCTCGCCCCGTCCTTCGCCGACATCTTCTACTCGAACTGCACCAAGATCGGGCTGCTGCCGGCGATCCTCAGCGAGGAGCAGTGCCGGGCGGTGGCGGAGGCGGGCGAGGCGCGGATCGACGTCGACGACGAGACGGTTACTTGCGCGGCTGGCGTCTTCAGATTCGAGGTCGAGCCCGACGTAAAGCACCGCCTCCTCAACGGCCTCGACGACATCGGCATAACCCTGGAGAACGCCGGCGCGATCGACGCCTTCGAAGCCACCGGCGCCGCCGAGCACGGTCCGGTGACCACCGCGCTCTAGTGATGGCTTCCGGCACGACCGACTGGGATGCGAAGACCTACGACCGTCTTGCGTCGCCGCAGGAGGCCGCCTCAACATCGAGGCGCGCCGCGACATAGCGGCATAGAGTCCCGCCTCGTGTCGAGCGCGCCGCGCATAGTCCTGCTGCCCGGGGACGGGATCGGGCCGGAGATCGTCGACGCCGCTCGGCGGCTGCTGGAGACGCTGGGGGAGTTCGAGTTCGAGGAGCTTCTGATGGGGGGGTGCTCGATCGACGACCACGGCACTGCGCTGACCGACGAGGTGCTCGACGCCTGTCGCGCCGCCGATGCGGTTCTGCTCGGGGCGGTCGGCGGGCCGAAGTGGGATACGACGGACCCCGACGCTCCCCGCCCGGAGCAGGGCCTTCTGGGATTGCGCAAGGGGATGGGCCTCTACGCCAACCTGCGCCCGGTGCGGCCCAGCCCGGCGCTGGTCGCCTCCAGCCCGCTGCGCCCAGAGCGGATCGCCGGGACCGACCTGCTCGTCGTCCGCGAACTGACCGGCGGCATCTACTTCGGCGACAGCGGCCGCGACGGCGACGTCGCCCACGACACCTGCGAGTACTCGGTCGCCGAGATCGAGCGGATCGCGCGCGCCGCATTCGAGGCCGCTCGCCGCCGCGCCGAGGGCGCGTCCCGCAAGCCCCGCGTCACCTCGGTCGACAAGGCCAACGTGCTGGAGACCTCCCGCCTCTGGCGCGAAGTTGTCGGCCGGGTGGCTCCGGACTACCCCGACGTCGAGCTGGACCACCTGCTGGTCGACAACGCCGCGATGCAGCTCGTCTCCCGTCCGGCCGATTTCGACGTGATCGTCACCGAAAACCTCTTCGGCGACATCCTCAGCGACGAGTCGGCGATGCTCACCGGCTCGCTCGGAATGCTGCCCTCGGCCAGTCTCGGCGCCGAGGGCGATCCAGGCCTCTTCGAGCCGGTTCACGGCTCCGCCCCCGACATCGCCGGCAAAGGGGTCGCCAACCCGCTCGCCACCTTCCTCTCGGCGGCGATGATGCTGCGCCACGGCCTCGATCGGCCCGACGACGCGACTCGGATCGAGGCAGCGGTAGACGCCGTGCTCGAACGTGGCCTGCGCACGCCGGACCTCGCGGTTGAGGGAGAAGAGCAGGTGGGTACCGCGGAGATGACAGAAGCCGTGTTGGCGGAGCTATCCGCGTAGGGCATACTTCGCGATCTAATGGAGACCGCCGAGTTCATCTGGCAAAACGGCGAGCTCGTGCCCTGGGCCGAGGCGAAGACTCACGTGCTCAGCCACGGCCTGCACTACGGGACCGGCGTCTTCGAGGGGATCCGCTGCTATGAGACCGAGCGCGGGCCGGCGATCTTCCGCCATCGCGAGCACCTCGAGCGGTTGGAGAAGTCGGCGCAGCTCTATTACTTCGAGCTGCCGTACTCGGCCGAGCAGCTGCGAGCCGCCACCCACGAGCTGATCGCTCGCAACGGCTTGCGCTCCTGCTACATCCGCCCGCTTGCCTTCCGCGGCTATGGGGAGATGGGCCTCTATGCGCAGAGCGCCCCGATCGAGGTGATCGTCGCCGTCTGGCCTTGGGGCGCCTATCTCGGCGAGGACGGCAAGAAGCACGGCATCCGCACAAAGGTCTCCTCCTGGCGGACGATCTCCGGCGACAGCCTGATCCCGCACGCCAAGGCTTCCGGGCAGTACCTCAACTCGATCCTCGCCAAGACCGAGTCGGCCAACGCCGGCTACGACGAGGCGATCCTCCTCGACCAGCGCGGCTGCGTTTCGGAGGGATCGGGGGAGAACATCTTCGTCGTTCGCGATGGCGTTCTCTGCACGCCCGGCCACACCTCGGCGATCCTCGACGGGATCACCCGCAACTCGGTCGTCCAGATCGCGCGGGACCTCGGCTACAGAGTCGAAGAGCGCGACATCGCCCGCTCCGAGCTGTACCTCGCCGACGAGGTGTTCCTCACCGGCACCGCGGCCGAGCTGGTCCCGGTCCGTTCCGTCGACGACCACGAGCTGGGGGAGCCCGGTGAGATCACCCGCGTGATCCAGGCCAAGTTCGAGGACGCCCTGCACGGACGCGCCGAGGAATACCTGGAGTGGCTGGATTTCGTCGACGTCTCGGCCGGGGCGGGCGAACCGAGTAAGGTCAGTTCTTGATGCACCCTCGTTTCGAGGCAATCGGGCGAATTACCGCAGCCGCCTAGCGGCTGGCGCGGCGCTGCGCATGGGGCCGGCAGGCCCTCACCCCGATCTCTCGAATTCGAAAGGCATCAGATGGAACAGGTGAATCTCTACGACACGACCTTGCGCGACGGCATGCAGGGCGAGGGAATGTCCCTCTCCGCCGGCGAGAAGGCGCGCGTCGTACAGGCGCTGGACGCGCTCGGCGTGCAGTTCGTCGAGGCCGGCTTCCCCAGCTCCAACCCGAAGGAAGTGGAGCTGTTCGGGATGCTCGCTGAGCTGGAGCTCGAGCAGGCCACGATCTGCGCGTTCGGCATGACGCGGCGTCGCGGCGTCGCCGCCGAGGAGGACCCGGCGTTGCGCACCCTGGTCGAGTGCTTCGCCCCGGTGGTAACGCTCGTCGGCAAGACCTGGGGACTGCACCTGGAGAAGGTGACCAAGGTCTCCCGCGAGGAGAACCTGGCGATGATCGCCGAGTCGGTTGCATACTGCCGCGAGCGGGGAAAGCGGGTGATCTACGACGCCGAGCACTTCTTCGACGGCTTTCGCGACGACCCCGAGTACGCCCTGGAGTGCCTCCGCGCCGCGGTCGAGGCCGGCGCCGAGAACATCACCCTCTGCGACACCAACGGCTCCAGCCTGCCCGATCAGGTGGCCGAGGCAACGAGCCGGATCGTCGAGGGGCTTTCCGCCGAGGCGGTGAGCGTTGGCATCCACGTCCACAACGACGCCGAGTGCGGCGTCGCAAACTCGCTGGCGGCCGTCCGCGAGGGGGCGCGCCTGGTGCAGGGAACGGTCAACGGCTACGGCGAGCGCTGCGGCAACGCCAACCTTGTGTCGATCCTGCCGGCCCTGCAGTTGAAGCTGGGCTACGAGGTGGTGACGCCGGAGCAGCTGGCGACCCTCACCGAGACGGCTCACTTCGTCGGCGAGCTCTGCAACGTGACGCCGGATCCCGACCAGCCCTACGTCGGCCGCAACGCCTTCGCCCACAAGGGGGGGATGCACGTGGCAGGGGTCGAGGCCGACGCCCGCACCTTCGAGCACATCGACCCGGAGTCGGTTGGCAACCGCCGCGACATCCTGCCCTCGGAGCTCTCGGGCAAGGCGACGATTCGCAGTCAGGCCGAGCAGGCCGGGCTGGAGATCGACGAGGCCGCGGCGGCGCGCGCGGTCGAGCGCCTGAAGGAGCATGAGCACCGCGGCTACCACTACGAGGCCGCGCAGGCCTCCTTCGAGTTGCTGTTACGGCGCGAGGCCGGCGCGTATGAGCCGCTGTTCGAGCTGGAGTCGTTCCGCGTCGTCACCGAGAAGCGCGCCGGCAACGGCGTCAGCACCGAGGCGACGATCGAGGTGAGAGTCGACGGCGAGCGCTACGAGCGCACCGCGTCGGGCAACGGCCCGGTCAATGCTCTCGACCGGGCGCTGCGGGGGGCGATCACCGAACACCACCCGCACCTCGCCG
>DATMBX010000104.1:0-11737 GCA_035558955.1 Solirubrobacterales bacterium
CTCGTAGCGCGCCGCCTCGCGCCACATTTCCCCCACCTGCTCGCGGGTCCAGCGGCCGGTCGCGATCCCGGCCAGGTAGGCGGCGCCGAGGGCCGTCGTCTCGGCGATCTCCGGCACGACCACCGGGGCGCCCAGCACGTCGGCCTGGAACTGCATCAGCCAGCGGTTGGCGACGGCGCCGCCGTCGGCCTTCAGCACCTCCAGCCGCTCGCCCGAGGCCGCCTCTTGGGCGCGCACCGCGTCGACAGTCTCGTAGGCGATCGCCTCAAGGGCGGCGCGGGCCAGGTGCTCGCGACCGGTTCCGCGGGTGAGGCCGACGATCGTGCCGCGCGCGTAGGGATCCCAGTGGGGGGAACCGAGCCCGGTCAGCGCCGGGACGAAGTAGACGCCATCGTTGCCGTCCAGCGAAGCGGCCATCGCCTCCGTTTCCGCCGCCTCGCCGACGATGCCGAGCCCGTCGCGCAGCCACTGCACCGCGGCGCCGGTGACGAAGATCGAGGCCTCCAGGGCATAGGAGGTTTCCCCTTCCAACCCCCAGGCGATCGTTGTGAGCAGGCCGTCGGTCGGCTCGGGAGCATCCCCGCCCGTATTGAGCAGGACGAAGCTGCCGGTGCCGTAGGTGTTCTTCGCCATCCCGGCGCGGTGGCAGGCCTGGCCGAAGAGGGCCGCCTGCTGGTCGCCGGCGATCCCGGCCACCGGCACCTCGCCGCCGAACTCGCTCGTCGTGCCGTAGACGTGCGAGGAGGGCAGCGGCTCCGGCAGGCGAGCCGGGTCGACGCCGAGCATCTCGCACAGCTCCTCGTCCCATGCCAGGCGGCGGATGTCGAACAGCATCGTCCGCGAGGCATTGGAGTAGTCGGTGACGTGGCGGCCGGTCAGCTTGTGCGCCAGCCAGGAGTCGATCGTGCCAAAGACGGCCCGCTCCGCCCCCTCGGCATTGCGCAGCAGCCACTCGATCTTCGTCCCGGAGAAGTAAGGGTCGAGGACGAGGCCGGTCCGCTCCCGCACCAGCCCCTCTCGACCGGCCGCCCGCAGCTCGTCGCAGCGCTCGGCGGTGCGGCGGTCCTGCCAGACCAGCGCCCTGTATATGGGATCGCCGGTGTCCGGATCCCAGGCGACCACCGTCTCGCGCTGGTTGGTTATCCCGATGCCGTCCAGCTCCGCACCCTGGATACCGGCGTCGGCGAGCGCCTGGATCGCCACACGCCGCGTCACCTCCCAGATCTTGGCGGCATCGTGCTCGACCCAGCCCGGCCGCGGGAAGTGCTGCTCGAACTCCGAGTAGGCCCGCCCCGCGATCCTCCCCTCCTCGTCGAAGACGAGGCAGGTGGTCCCGGTGGTCCCCTGGTCGATCGCGAGGATCATTGTTGCCTCGATACGGCGGCGGGTGTACGGTCGAGATCGGGCAGGGGCCCAACCCTATGGAAGGAGCCCCCATGGCAACAGCGGAAGTCAAGAGTTTCGACTCACCGGACGAAGTCCGGCCGTTCGAAGGGAAAGGCCAGGCAGAGGTCGTTCAGCTTGCCGGCCATCCGGTCGGCAAGGGAACGTTCGAGCCGGGCTGGAAGTGGTCGGAGAACGTGAAGCCGATCGCCGGCACCGACTCGTGCCAGGTGGCGCATTTCGGCTACGTCCTCTCCGGCAACATGCGCATCTACATGGATGACGGCTCGGAAGCTGAGATAAGCGCCGGCGACGTGGCCGCGATCCCGCCGGGCCACGACGCCGAGGTCGTCGGCGACGAGCCCTGCGTGATGGTCGACTTCGGCGAGATCGGCGAGTACGCGAAGCGCGGCTGAGCGAGAGTTCAGCCGGTTCGGCGCCGCGCTCGATAGGCCCGGGCGAAGTCGGTTAGCTGGCGGGCTCGGTGGGCGAAGCCTGCGAGGGTGCGGCCGGTGGCGCGATGAGAGAGGTCAAGCTCGTATTCGCGCACGCGGTAGCCGGCGCGGACGATGTCGACCGTCATCCCCACCTCCATGCCGTAGCCGTGGGCGAAGGGGAGCGCGGCGCGCAGGGCCTCGGTCCGCATCGCGCGCTGGCCGGAGATCGGCGCGGTCGTCTCGACGCCGCAGAGGCGGCGGATCGTCCACCGGGCGAAGCCGAGCGCGACGCCGAAGCCGCCGCCGACTCTTCTCGAGAAGGCGGCGACGGCAAGATCGCACTCGCCGGCGCGAACCGCCTCGATGAGGGGAGCGAGCCCGCCGGCGGAGTCGCCGAGGTCGCCATCGCAAAGCAGGACCAGCTTCGGCGCGGGCCCTGCGCTCAACGCCGCTTCGGCGGCGGCGGTCATGTTCGCGCCCTTGCCGTGCGGGCGGCCGCGGCTGACCACCTGCGCGCCAGCCGCCATCGCCACTTCAGCGGTGCCGTCGGTGGAGGCGTCGTCGGCGACCCACAGCGCCGCATCGGGGAAGGCCCCCCGCAGTGCCACAAGCGTCGCCGCGATCCGGTCCGCCTCGTTGCGAGCGGCGACGATGACGGCCAGGGAGTCGGACACGGCGGCTATTGTGCCGCGCCATGGCAGACATCGAGGCGCACATCACCGGGAACGTTTGGAGAATCGAGGTCGCGGTGGGCGACACGGTCGAAGACGGCGACACGGTCGCCATCCTCGAGTCGATGAAGATGGAGATCCCGGTCGAGTCCGAAGACGACGGGACCGTGAAGGAAATCCGCTGCGAGGAGGGCCAGGCGGTCAGCGAAGGCGACGTCCTGATCGTGCTGGAATAGCTCCGTGACCGAGAGCCTCGCCGGCGGCAAGCTCCTTCTCGACTCTCCCGCCGAGGCGGTCGTCCGGATCACGATCTCCAACCCCGAACGGCGCAACGCGCTCGATCACGAAATCCTCGACGCGCTGGCGGAGGCGCTGCCGCGCCTCGACCGCGGAATCGAAACCCGTTGCGTGCTGATCACCGGCGCGCCGCCGGTCTTCTCGGCCGGCTACGACATCGCGACGATCCCCGCCGAAACCTTCGAGCGCGACGCCGAGGCGCTCGTCGCCCACCCCTTCCACACCGCGCTGGAGAAGCTCGCCGACCACCCCTGGCCGACGATCGCCGCGATCAACGGCCACTGCCTCGGCGGCGCGCTGGAGCTGGCGCTGACCTGCGACCTGCGGCTCTGCGCGACCGGGGCGAAGCTGGGAATGCCGCCGGCGAAGCTGGGGCTGGTCTACGGCCACACAGGACTGCGCAAGTTCCTCGACACGATCGGCCTGGCGCGGACCAAGGAGCTGTTCCTGACCGGGCGCAACTTCCACGCCGAACGGGCGGAGGAGATCGGCCTCGTGCACGAGATAGTCCCCTCCGAGAGGCTCGAGGCAGCCGCGGTCGAGCTGGCGGCCGAAGTCGCCGCCAACGCGCCGATCTCGATGCGCGGCAACAAGCACGCGATCGAGCTGCTCAACGAGTGCCCGGTGCTGACCGACCAGCAGGAGGCGGGCCTGGTCGCCCTGCGCGAGTCCTGCTTCTCCTCGGAGGACTTCCGCGAGGGCATCCGCGCCTTCGCCGAGAAGCGCAAGCCCGAGTGGAAGGGACGATGAGCGCCGCGGCGGCGAAGCGGCTGGCCGCTTCCGACCCGACGATGGGGGCGCTGATCGAGCGACTCGGGGAGATCGACCTGGCGACGCGGTTGGCGCGACGCAGCGAGGAGCGACCCGCCGACGCCTACGGAGCGCTGCTGCGGGCGATCGTCGGCCAGCAGCTCTCGACCAAGGCGGCGCGCACCATCTACCTGCGAGTGGTCGACCTGTTCGGCGGCAGAACCCCGGCGCCCGAAGCGCTGCTGGAGGCGAGCGAGGAGGATCTACGCGGCTGCGGCCTCTCCGGGCGCAAGGTCGAGTACGTACGCGACCTTGCCTCCCACGTGCTCAGCGGCGAGCTGGAGCTGGACCGGCTCGACGAGCTCCCCGACGAGCGGGTGATCGAGGAGATCGTCGCCGTGCGCGGCCTCGGCCAGTGGACCGCCGAGATGTTTCTCCTCTTCCACCTGGAGCGGCCCGACGTCCTCTCCGGCGGCGACCTCGGCATCCGCAAGGCAGTCGGGATCGAGTACGGGCTGGACGAGATGCCGCCCCCCTTGAAGGTGATCGAAATCGGCGAGCCCTGGCGCCCGCATCGCAGCCTCGCCTCCCTCTACCTCTGGGAATCGCTCGCAGCCGTCCCTGGCTGACCGGCGAGCTGGGGACCGCCGCGGTCGCCGGCCGGCCGTCCGGGACGACGCCTAGCCTTGCGGCCGCATGTCCTCTCTCATCTCGTTCGACGAAGCGCTCGCCCTCGGGGGGCTGAGCGACCGCCAGGAGATCTTCGACCTGATCGAGCGTGCCTGGACGGTGCGGCGCGAGAATTTCGGCGACTCGACCGACATGTGCTCGCTGGTCAACGCCAAGTCCGGCGGCTGCGCGGAAGACTGCGGTTTCTGCGCCCAGTCGCGCTACGCCGAGGCCGATACGCCGATGCACGCGATGATGGAGCCGGAGCAGATCCTCGAGCACGCGAGAGCGGCCGAGGCGGCCGGCGCGCATCGCTTCTGCATGGTGACCCAGGGACAGGGCCTTTCGAGACGGGACTTCACCAAGATCCTCGAGGGGGCAAAGCTGGTCGCCGAGCAGACCAACCTGAAGCGCTGCGCCTCGATCGGCCACATGTCGTCCGAGCGGGCGAAGGCGCTGCGCGAGGCGGGGATCCAGCGCGTCCACCACAACGTCGAGTCCGCGCGCTCCTACTACCCGGAGGTCTCCAGCACGGTCCGCTACGAGGGCCGGCTGCGGACGATCCAAGCGGTCAAGGAAGCCGGGCTGGAGACCTGCGTCGGCGGCATCCTCAACCTCGGCGAGACCCCGCGGCAGCGGGTCGAGATGGCCTTCGAGCTGACCGAGATCGACCCCACTTCGGTGCCGATCAACCTGCTCAACCCGCGCGAGGGGACGAAGTTCGGCGAGCGGCCGCTGATGGACGCGATCGAGGTCGTCAAGTGGGTTGCGATCTTCCGGCTGATCATCCCCGGGGCGCTGTTCCGCCTCTGCGGCGGCCGGGTCGAGAACCTCGGCGACCTCCAGCCCCTGGCGGTGAAGGCGGGCCTGAACGGGGTGATGATGGGGAACTTCCTCACCACGCTGGGCGCCGAGCCCGAGGACGACCGGGCGATGTTCGAGGAGTTGGGGCTGAACGTGGCTCGCCAGCCCGACAACGGCTCGAACCCACGCCCCGACAACCGCGACGGGTGGCTGGCGGGCGAGGCCCCGGAAACGCCGATCGACGAGCTGATCGACCGCCAGGACGAGGCCAACTTCTGGGACCCCTCGACCCAGCTTCGCGTCGTCAAGAAGAAACAGAAACCCCCGCCTTATCCAATGCCGGGCGCCGCCTCCTCCTCTCCCGCGCGGGCGCGCTAATGACCACCGGAAGTCACGCGCCCGCGCTCCCGCGTCCGGGGGCGGCTACCGCATGACCGACGTCGCGGAGCGGCTTGAGGAGCTTCGCGACAGGGGGCTCTACAGGAGGCTGCGGTTGGTCAGCGGCCCGCAGGGGCCGCGGGTGTTGCTGGACGGGCGCGAGGTGCTGCTGCTCTGCTCGAACAACTACCTCGGTTTGGCCGACCACCCGCGCGTCCGCCATGCCGCCGCGGAGGCGGCGCTGCGCTGGGGCGCCGGCGCCGGCGCCTCACGGCTGATCAGCGGCAACATGCAGCCGCACCGCGGCTTGGAGGAACGGCTGGCCGAGTTCAAGGGCTACGAGGCGGCGCTGCTCTTCGGCTCCGGCTATCTCGCCAACGCCGGCGCGATCGCGGCGCTGGCCGGGCGGGGCGAGGTGGTCTTCTCCGACGAGCTGAACCACGCCAGCATCGTCGACGGCTGCCGGCTCTCGCGGGCTGAGACCTTCGTCTACCGCCACGGGGACGTCGAGCACCTGGCCTGGGGATTGCGCGAAGCCGCGGGACGCGGGTCGCTGATCGTCACCGACGGCGTCTTCTCGATGGACGGCGAGATCGCCCCGCTGAAAGAGCTGGCCGCGCTGGCGCGCGAGCACGGTTGCCGCCTGATGGTCGACGAGGCGCACGCGACCGGAGCGATCGGGCCGGGGGGACGCGGCTCGGTCGCCGCGGCGGGGCTGGGCGACGAGATAGACCTCGTCGTCGGCACGCTGGGCAAGGCGCTCGGCTCCTACGGCGCCTACGCCTGCGCCAGCCGCGAGATCGTCGAGTACCTGGTGAACACCGCCCGTCCCTTCATCTTCTCCACCGCCCCCCCACCGCCCGTCCTCGCCGCGGCGGCGACGGCCCTGGAGCTGCTCGAGTCCCACCCCCACCGGGTGGAGCGGCTGCGCGAGAACGCGGCGACGCTGCGCAATGGCCTTTCCGCCGAGGGGCTCGCGGTCGGCGGCTCGCAGACCCAGATCGTGCCGGTCGAGGTCGGCGACGCCAGGCCGACGATGGAGCTGTGCGAGCGAATCCTGGATCGCGGCGTCTTCGCGCAGGGAATCCGCCCGCCGACCGTCCCGGAGGGATCTTCGCGGCTGCGCTTCACGGTGATGGCGAGTCACCGCGCGGGTGAGCTGCGGCGGGCCGCGAAGCTGGTCGGCGCCGTGGCGCGGGAGATGGGGATCGCCTCGGCTCAAGACCGCGCACCTGCGATCGCCGCCTAGCGTGCCATGCGCGGCGTCTTCGTAACCGGGACGGGGACCGAGGTTGGGAAGACGGTGGTGGCCGCCGTCATCGCCCGCACCCTGGTGGCGGCCGGAGAGAGAGTCGCCGTCTTCAAGCCGGCCGTGACAGGGCTCGACGATCCCGGTGCAACGCTTTGTTCCCCTATGGAGGGGACAAAGCGTTGCACCGGTGAGGCGGATCATGAGTTGCTGCGGCGGGCGGCGAATTCGACGCAGAGCGATGAGGAAATCGCTCCTTACCGCTACGGGCCGCCCGCGTCCCCCCACCTGGCGGCGGAAATGGCAGGCGAGGAAATCAACCCCGAGCGCCTGCTCCAAGCCGCCCGGGCCGCAGCCCTCCCCGTCGATGCGTTGATCTGCGAAGGAGTCGGCGGCCTGCTCGTCCCTCTGGCGGGGCGAGTTTCTGTCGCTATGGGGGACAAAGTCGTCCCGCAACCCTCCGAGCGCTACCTGGTGCGAGATCTTGCCAGCAACCTTGGGCTGCCAGTGGTGATCGCGGCCGCTCCCGGGCTCGGCACGATCAACCACACCCTGCTGACGATCGAGGCCACTCGCGCCGCCGGCCTCGAGGTCGCAGCGGTTGTCCTCACGCCGTGGCCGGAGGATCCAAACGAGATCGAAGAGTCCAACCGTAAGACGATCGCCTCGCTGGGTGAGGCGGCGGTCCTCAGCCTGCCACGCCTCGACCTCTCGGCGTCGGAGACCTGGCCACCGCTAAGTGGACTTGTGAACGGCTAACTCGCCGCCAGGACTTGCCGCCGCCTCCGCCGCTTCAACCCCTGCCTGCTTTCCTTTCGCCCGGATCGTCGCGGCGGCGATCGCCGCGCCAGTCAGAGCGACGACGCCGGAGACGGTCATCGCGTGACCCAGCGCGTCGACGAAGTCGACGGGCGTCGCGGTCTCGGGATCGCCCACGGCGCCCTGAAAGATCGCGCCGGTGACGGCGACACCGAGGCTGCCGCCGATCATGCGGAACATCGAGAGCACGCCGGAGGCGATTCCCGCCTTCTGCACCGGTACCGCGTTCATCGCGGCGCTCGTCATCGGCGACATCGTCAGCGCGATCCCGATGCCGAGCAGCATGAACCCCGGCAGCAGGTCCCCGTAGCTGGAGTCGACCGCGATGCCGCTGAAGCTGAACAGCGAGGCGGCGACGATCGCGAGGCCGCCGGCGATCAGCCAGCGCGGGCCGATGCGATCCGAGAGCCGCCCGGCGACCGGCGCCACGACGACGATCATCAGCGTCGAGGGCAGGAAGCGGATGCCCGCCTCCAGCGCCGAGTAGCCGAGGATGTTCTGCATGTAGAGGGCAAGGAAGAAGAAGACGCCCAGCATCGCGAAGGAGACGATCAGCGCCACCACGACCGCGCCGACGAAATTGCGGTCGGAGAAGAAGTGGAACTCGACCATCGGCACCTTCACCCGCAGCTCGATCGCGACGAAGGCGACCAGCCCGAGTGCGGCGCCGGCCAGCAGGGCGACGATCTCCGTCGAGCCCCAGCCCCAGGCATTGCCCTCGATCAGGGCGAGGACGAGAGCGGTCAGCCCTGCCGTGAGGGCGACGACGCCGAGGTAGTCGACCTCGCGGCCGACGGTCGTGTCGCGCGACTCGCGCACCGCGAACAGCGCCGCGGCGACGGCGCCGATCGCGACCGGGATGTTGAGGTAGAAGATCGCGCGCCAGCTGACGTGCTCGGTGAGGAAGCCGCCCAGCACCGGGCCGACCGCCAGCGCCAGCGCCGAGACTCCCGCCCAGGTGCCCATCGCCTTGCCGCGCTCACTGGGCGGGAAGGCGTCGGTGACGATTGAGAGTGTCGCCGGCATCATCAGCGCCGCGCCGACGCCCTGGACGACGCGGCTGACGACCAGATCTGTCGAATTCTGCGCGAGGCCGGCGGTCGCCGAGGACAGCGCGAAGATGACGACGCCGAAGAGGAACATGCGACGGCGCCCAAAGATGTCCCCCAGCCGCCCGCCGGTCGCCAGCAGCACCGCGAAGGAGAGCGTGTAGCCGTTGACGATCCACTCCAGGCCGGAGAGAGAGGCGCCGAGATCGCGCTGGATCGAAGGCAGCGCGACGTTCACGACCGTGTTGTCGAGCATGATCATGAACAGCGCGAAGCACATCGCTCCGAGCGTCCACCACTTGCGGTTCTCGTCGGTGATCAGGTGGCGGTACCGGGTCAAGGGACCATCGTCGCAGCCCGCTCCCGCCCATCCGGCGCTTTGTGAGCTACATCACAGTTCGGCGGGCTCGTCCGGTCGGTAGGGGCCCGGCTTCGGCCGGGGCTCCCCTCCCGGGAAAGCGAGCCGAAGGATCGTCCTCTGCACCATTCCCAGCTGCTGCCCGAACGGGCCGCTGTTGTAGGGGAGGCCATAGCGGGCGCAGATCTCTTTGACCTGGGGGGCGATCTCCGCGTAGCGGCTGCTGGGGAGGTCGGGGAAGAGGTGGTGCTCGACCTGGTAGCCGAGGTTGCCGCTGGCCACGTGGAACAGCGGACTGCCCTCGATGTTCGCCGCTCCGGTGAGCTGGCGGACGTACCAGCCCCCAGGAGACTCGTTCTCGACTTCGCGCTGGCTGAAGGTGTAGGTCTGGTCGGGGAAGTGGCCGCAGAAGATGATCGCGTAGGACCAGACGTTGCGGACCACGTTGGCGGTGGCGTTCGCGGACGCGGTCGAGCGGAACGTGCCGCCCCCGCCGCGCAGCGCCCCGCGAAGCGCGCCGGCCAACCCGCCTCTGCGCCTGCGTCGCCCGGTGGGGCGCCGAGCCTCGAGCGCAGCGTCGAGCGCTGCCATCGCCAGGCCGCTGATCAAAGGCCAGGCGATGTAGTCCTTGACGATCTGGCTTTTCGCCTTCTGGCGGATCCCGGCCAGCTCCCGCTTCACCTGGGCCTTCGACTTCTTGCCGGTGCGGATCGCCTCGAAGTCGAGGTCGTGCAGGGCGACCCCCCACTCGAAGAACGCCGCCAGCAACAAGTTGTAGAGCGGTTGGAAGAGGTAGACCGGGTTCCACTTCTGATGTGGGTCGATCCGCATGATCTCGTAGCCGAGATCCTTGTCCTTGCCGCGGATGTTGGTGAAGGTGTGGTGAACGTAGTTGTGGGAGTGCTTCCACGCCTCCGCGGTGGAGGCCGTGTCCCAGTCCCAGGTCGAAGAGTTGATGTATGGGTCGTTCATCCAGTCCCACTGGCCGTGCAGGACGTTGTGGCCGATCTCCATGTTCTCGAGGATCTTCGCCATCGAGAGCGTCGCCGTCCCGGCGATCCAAGCCGGCCGGTAGCGCGACGCCAGCAGCAGCACCCGGCCGATCACCGCGAGCCGTCGCTGCATCTCGATCATGCTCTCGATGTAGCGGCGGTCGCGGTCGCCGAGCTCGGCTCTTACCCGATCCCGGATGGCGTCGAACTCCCGGGCCAGCTCTTCCAGCTGCTCGGGCGAAAGGTGGGTGAGGGGGCTCTGTGCCTCAGTCGTGGTGGCGCTCATGTGTCTTCTCCCTCTCGTTGGTCAAAGTTCGATTTCGATTGCGCCCTCGGGGGCGTTTACGCAGGTGCGGACCATCTCTCCGTCGCTGCCGTGGATTTCGCCGGTGCGCAAGTCGCGCACCCGCCCACTGCGCAATTTCCCGACGCAGGTGTGGCAGATGCCCATCCGGCAACCGAAGGGCAGGACCGCCCCCGCTTCCTCACCGCCGGCCAGGATCGGCGTGCCGCCATCGCACTCGGCCTCTACCCCGCTCTTGACGAAGCACACCGTTCCGCCGTCGCCCTCGCCGGCATCGCCGCCGATCACCGGCTGGAAGCGCTCCATGCTGAGCAGTCGAGAATCCCCCTCCCGCTCCCAACGCTCGCTCATCGCGTCGAGCATCTCGGCGGGGCCGGAGAGAAAGGTGTGACGCAGGCGCCAGTCCGGACAGATCTCGTCCAGGTCCGCCGGGGCGATCCGGCCTTCTTCGCCGGTGAGCCGCAGGCGCAGGTCGAACCCTTCGTGGGAGCGGTCGATCTCGGCCAGGCGCTCGCCGAAGATCACCCGGCCCTCGTCGCGGGCGGAGTGAATGTGGACCACGTCGGCGATCGCGTCGCGGCGGGCGAGGCTGCGCAGCATGCTCATGATCGGGGTGATGCCGCTGCCGGCGCTGATGAAGAGGAGCTTCTGAGGCAGCGGATCGGGAAGCACGAACGTCCCCTCCACGCCGCCCAGCCGGACGATGTCGCCCGGTCTGGCCCGCCGGACCAGATAGGGAGACACCTTGCCGGCGTCGACCAGCTTCGGCGTGATCGAAATACAGCCGTCGGCGCGCTCGGGCTCGGAGGTCAGCGAGTAAGCGCGCCAGTGGTGGACGCCGTCGACTACGACCCCGATCCGCAGGTACTGGCCCGGCCGGTGTCCCGTCCATTCGTGGCCGGGACGGATCGTCACGGTGACGGCCTCCGGCGTCTCCTGATCGATCCGCTCGATCCGGCCGCGCAGCTCGCGGGTGGACCAGAGGGGATTGATCAGTTCCAGGTAGTCGTCCGGGAGCAGCGGGCTGAAGAGGGAGCGGACCGCCCGCAGCGCCCGGCGCCTAACCTCGGGGACCTTCGGCGTGGCGCCTCGTTCTGCCATCAATCGATGTTACATAGTTTGATGTCATATTCAAGCGTGCCTTTCCTCACACAAGCGTGCCCCGCGGTTGTCGCATCTTGCGGGCTTTTCCGATGGGAGTTCCAACCGGAGACGGGTCTAGGGTCGATGTCGCGATGTCGGTGGACCACGCCCAGCTCGATCGCGACCACCTCTGGCACCCGTTCACGCAGCAGCAAAGCTGGTGCGAGGCGGAGCCCCTCGTCATCGAGCGCGCCGAGGGGTCGCACCTGATCGCGAATGACGGGCGCCGCTACCTCGACGGCGTCTCTTCGCTCTGGTGCAACGTCCACGGCCATCGCCATCCCGGCATCGACCAGGCCGTGCGCGACCAGCTCGGCAGAGTCGCCCACACGACCATGCTCGGCCTCTCCCACCCCGGCGCCGCCGAGCTGGCCGGCCGCCTGGTCGAGATCGCACCCCCCGGCCTCTCGCGCGTCTTCTACTCGGAGTCGGGC
>DATMBX010000105.1:0-5440 GCA_035558955.1 Solirubrobacterales bacterium
GCGAGCATCTTGTCGATCCTTGCGGAAGCTAAGCCGCGGACTACGACCGTGTCCAGCGCTTCGTAGGCGCTGAGTTGGGACTGGGTCTCGGTGGCATCCGGGGCGGCTACGCCCACTGTGCCTTCTGGTTCGCCCAGGCGGGCGAAGTGGTTTCGGTAGCCGTCGTGTAGGTCTCGGTAGAAGGACTCTTCCTTGGCGAGGCGGTCTGCCGCGTCGGGGCCTATGGCGGTGCGGACGTAGCCGAAGATCGGGGGTGTTTTGCGGTTCGCTTCCTGGGCGCCCGCTTCGACCTGCTTGCGTGCGCCGGCGGCGAACTCTGGGGTCATCCAGTTGAAGAAGGCGCCGTCGTATTCGGCGCCGGCCAGGGCGCACATCTTTGGGCCCATCGCGGCGAGGACGAGGCGGATGCCGGGGAGCTTTTCGCGCAGCTCGGGGAGGGACTTGCGCATTTGGGTCAGCGGTTTCTCCGAGAAGCCGGCGCCCACCCCGAGCCAGAGCTTTGCCGGGTCCAGCCCCAGTCGCTCGACATCCGTGGCGATCGCCTCCGGCGGGGTGCGGTCGAGGGCGATCACGGCGACGCCGAGGTCGATGCCCGGCGCCGCGGCGGCGAACTCGGCCAGCGTCTCCAACCCTCTGGCCCCGGGATGGTCGTTGGACCACATCGAGGCGTAGCCCAGCTCCGCGCAGCGCGCGGCGAGCGGCCGCGCCACCTCCGGGTCCAGCCCGGCGGCTACTCCGAATCCCCGGTTACTCACGATCGAACAGCGCCACACACTCGATGTGCGGGGTCTGGGGGAACATGTCGACCGGCTTCACGCGGCGCAGCGTATAGCCCGCTTCGGTGAGCTGGGCGGCGTTCGGCGCCAGCGTCGTCGGGTTGCAGGAGACGTAGACGATGCGCGGCGCCTCGCACTCGATCACTCGCCGCACGATCTTCTGCGAGAGGCCCGCGCGGGGCGGGTCGATGACGACGACGTCGGGCTTGCCCGCTTGCTCGATCAGCGGTCGAACGCCGGTGCGCGCGTTGCCGGCGACGAAGCGAGCGTTGGCGATTCCGTTGGCCTCGGCGTTGCGCTCCGCGTCGGCGATCGCCTCGGGAACGATCTCCAGCCCCCAGACTTCTCCGGCGCGCCCGGCCATCGTCAGCCCGATCGTGCCGATCCCGCAGTAGAGGTCGAAGACGCGCTCGCTGCCGCTCAACCCGGCGTACTGCGCGGCGACGGCGTAGAGCCGTTCCGCCATCTCCGTATTGGTCTGGAAGAAAGCCCCGTGGGACATCTCCAGCTTCAACCCGCACACCTCCTCGCGCAGCCGCTCCTCACCGAGGACGCCGGTTGGCCCGTCGGTTCCGCCGGACGCTCCTTCGATCACCGTGTGGAGGTCGACCGGGGGTTTTGGGAAGCGGGCCGCGGAGGTGACGAGGCGTGTCTGTACCTGCCCGGTTCGCCGCCCCTCCCGCACCACCAGGTTGCGCAGAGCTCCTTCGTGGCTGCGGCCGTCGTAGGTGGAGACGGCCTCCAGCCGCGCCCACTCGCGCACCTTGTTGCGGGCGGCGTTGCCGGCCTCGGACGCCAGCAGGCAGTCCTCGACATCGACGATCAGGTCCCAGCGCCCGCGCGCGTGGAAGCCGAGGATCGGTTCGCCTTCGGCATCCTCGCCGAAGGAGTACTCGAGCTTGTTGCGGTAGCGCCACTGCTCCGTCGCCGGCTCGATCGGCTCCAGCTCGAAGCGGTCCAGCCCGCCGATCCGCCGCAGCGCCTCGCCGACCTGCTCCTGCTTGTGGGAGAGCTGGCGCTCGTACGGCAATCCTTGCCACGGCGCCCCCGGGCAGGGCTCGCCGCCGTGCGCGCAACGGTCGGCGACGCGCTCGGCCCCGGGGCGCAGCAACTCGACCGTGCGCGCCTCGGCGAAGCGCCGCTTCGCTTTCGTCACCTCGGCCCGCACCCGGTCCCCCGGCAGCGCCCCGGCGACGAAGACGACCATGCCGTCCGCCCGCGCCACTCCCCGCCCACCGAAGGCGAGCGAGTCGATCTCGACTTCGAGCTGCTCGCCGCGGTGCCGCTTGCCGGCCGGCTTCGCCTCGGCCTGCGTCACCCCAGCTTCTGGCGGGCGCGGCGAGCAGCCTGAGTGGCCTGTCTGCGCACCGGTTTGGCCTGCCGCTGGACTTCTCTGCGGGCCTGTTTGATCAATCGCTCCAGCTCCTTCAGCAGCGAGTCGGTCTGGCGACGGCCGCGGTTGACGAGGTCGGCGGCCATCTTCTCCGCGTCCCCACGGGTCATCCGGCCGCGTTTGACGGCGTCGTCGATGACCTCGTGGAGCCGGTCGCGACTGAGGGTGACGCTGCGCTCGAGGCTCTCGCGGAACTGTTCGATGCTCTTGTCGAGACCGCCTGTGTTGCTGGAGCGCTTCGAGGCGGGTCTACGGGCTTTCGCTTTTTTCGCCGTGGGTCTGCGCCCCGCTCTTTTTGCTCTTGCTCTGGTCGAAGCTTTTCTTTTGGTGGCTCTTCTGGCGGCCATGTCGTTGCCTCCTGGAGTGGGTACAGGGTGTGGAGTGGGTTGACTATCTCATCCCCGCATCGGCGGGGTCGCGAACATCGCCTCGACGGGCGCATGATCGGAGAGGCGAAGGGCGAGTCCTTCCTCGGCGACTTCGCGCTTCTCGGGTGGCCACTGCGCTGGAGCCTCGACGACTTTCAATCCGCGCGCGAGCAGGTGGTCGATAGCTCGCGGCGCGGTCACCGGCGTGTCAAAGTCGAAGCGGTCGCGCAGTTCGGCGAAAAGTGCAGTGTCCTCCGCGGGACGAAGGTTGAGATCGCCGCCGAACAGCAGCGGCGCTTCGCCGGCCCAGGCGGAAGCGGTCCGCGCGGCGAGCAGCACGTCTTCGGCGGCCAGTTCGGGATGGTCGTTGGTCGCATGCAGGTTGGCGACGCAAATACCGGATGCCGTCCGGGTAAACGCCATAGCCCGCCGCTCGGGCCTGCCGGTGTGGATCGCCAGCTCCCGCCGCTCCACAATCCCCCCTAAACCTCCGTTCCGCTGCGACTTATCCCTGTCTGACAGGGATAAGTCGCAGCGGAACAAGGTCAGGTTGGAGCCGCCTTCGCCGGAGGCGATCAGGTCGGGGTTGAGACGGGCGGCAGCGTTGCGCAGACGGCCGAAGGAATTGCGGGAGGTGAGCGCCCGGTGCGCCTCGGCGCCGCAGGCTCTCGCGAGTGGCTCGGCGAAGCGCGGCGGGCATTCCTGCAGCAGGGCGACGTCCCACTCGGCGCCGGACAGCATCGTGGCGAACTCGTCCAGCAGGTCGCGGTTGACCTGGACGTGCGTCTCGTTTCGCTCCGTCGTCCGCAGTAGCCGCGAGCGCCATGTGAAGAGGCTCGGGTCGGGCGGGAAATCGCGCCCATGAAAGAGATTCCAGGCGACGGCGGTGAATTCCACCCACTTAGTATCAACCCCGTGAGCGCGAGCGAAGGAACGTCCATATCTGATTCATCGTGACTGAGCGAGGCGCGAACTTCTGATGGCGACGAGTCATTTCCTCACAGGCGAAGAGTTGGGCGCGTTCGAGCTGGGTCGGCTGCTCGACCGGGCGCTCGAGCTGAAAGCGAGACGGCGAGACGGCGTCGGCGCCGACGCTCTGGCCGGCCGCAGCATCGCTCTCGTCTTCGAGAAGCCCTCGACCCGGACGCGGATCTCCTTCGAGGTCGGCGTCGCCGAGCTGGGGGGGACGCCGGTCGTCCTGCGCGGCGACGAACTGCAGATCAGCCGCGGCGAGTCGGTGGGAGATACGGCACAGGTGCTGTCGCGCTACGTCGACGCGATCGTGATCCGCTCCGGCTCCCACGACGCGGTCGCCGAACTGGCCGCCGCCTCCGATGTGCCGGTTGTCAACGGCCTCACTCCGCTGCACCACCCCTGTCAGGCGCTCGCCGACCTGCTCACCCTGCGCGAGCGCTTCGGCGACCTCCAGGGCCTGCGGCTCGCCTACGTAGGCGACGGCAACAACGTCGCCCGTTCGTTGGCAATCGCCGGGGAGCTGGCCGGGATGGAGGTAGTGGTCGCCGCTCCCTCCGGCTACCAACTCGAGGAGGGTCACGGAGCACAGCTCACCGACGACCCCCGCGCCGCCGCCTCCGGCGCCGACGCGATCTACACCGACGTCTGGGTCAGCATGGGCGACGAGGCCGAAGCCGACCGCCGTCGCGCTGACCTCGCCCCCTTCCGCGTCGATGCCGACCTCCTGTCGGTCGCAAAAGACGAGGCGGTCGTCCTCCACTGCCTCCCCGCTCACCCCGGTGAAGAGATAACCGCCGAGGTCCTATACGGCGACCGCTCGGCCGTCTGGGACCAGGCGGAAAACCGCCTCCACGCCCAAAAGGCGTTGTTGGAGACGCTTCTGAACGACTGATCGTCCCGCGCCTGGGACAATTTCGCTCCGCGGCCCCGTGGTGTAACGGTTAGCACGTCAGGTTTTCAACCTGGTAGCCCGGGTTCGACTCCCGGCGGGGCTACTTATGTATCCCGAAATCGATATCGGCCCGATCGAACTTCAGACCTTCGGGCTGATGTTCGCCCTCGCCTTTCTCGCCGCCGGCTGGCTGATCGCCATGCGGCTGCGGGAGATCGGCAAGCCGGTCGATTGGGCCTATGAGATGGGGTTCGCGGCGCTGCTCGGGGGCATCGTCGGGTCGCGCCTCTATTTCATCGTTCAGAACTGGGACAGCGTCAGCGACGATCTGCTCGGCAACCTTTTCTCCGGGGCGGGATTGGTCTGGTACGGCGGCTTGATCGGCGGCACCCTGGCCGTGTTCGCCTGGGCCTGGTACCGGAACTTCCTCCGCCTCGCCCTGCTCGACCTCGCCGCTCCCGCCCTTGCGCTGGGCTACGCGGTGGGACGCGTCGGCTGTCAGCTCTCCGGCGACGGCGATTACGGCAAGGCCTGGGACGGGCCTTGGGCGATGGCCTACCCGGACGGGACCGTTCCCACCACGGAGGAGGTTCATCCGACGCCGGTCTACGAGGCTCTGACGATGGGCCTGGTCGCCCTCGTCCTCTGGCGCCTGCGCGACCGGGTCCGCGCCGGCGTCCTCTTCGCTCTCTACCTGCTCCTCGCCGGAGCCGAGCGCTTCTTCGTCGAGTTCCTCCGTCGCAACGATGCGGTGGGCCTCGGGTTGACCACGCCGCAGTTCGAGAGCCTCGCGATGATGGCCGCCGGCGCGGTTTGGCTCTACGCGGTGAGGCGCCGGCACGGTACCCTCAGCGGTCGCGCGTTCCAACCGACGGAAGCGAGTTCGGCGTAGTGGAGCCTGTAGGGGTCGAAAACGAGACGACTGTTCGCGCCGCGATCGATGCGGCCGCCGAAGCGATCGCGGCCGCCGGCTGCGAGGAGCCGCGTGCCGACGCCGAGGCTTTGATCGCACACGCGCTCGGCGTCGACGTGGCAG
>DATMBX010000106.1:0-5765 GCA_035558955.1 Solirubrobacterales bacterium
TGCGACGGCTGGATTCCGATCTTCTTCAGCGTCGACGCCTTCGAGCAGACCTGGGGCGAGCACCTGGAGGCGGGCTTCGCCAAGGGAGGGCGGCAGCGCTCCGACCTCGAGGTCTCCCCGTCGCTGCAGGTGGCGATCGACGGCGACCTGGAGGCGGCGAAGAGCGTCGTCAAGGCCGGCCTCGTCCTCTACTTCGGCGGCATGGGCAGCCGCAAGACCAACTTCTACGTCGACCTGGCGCACCGCTTCGGCTTCGGCGACGTCGCCGACGAGGTGCAGCGCCGCTTCCAGGACGGCGACCGCGGCGGCGCCTTCGAGGCGATGCCCGACGAGATCGTCGAGGCGACCTCGCTGGTCGGGACCGAGGCCGAGGTGGCGGAGCGGATCGAGCGCTTCCGCGCCGCCGGCATCGACCGCCTGATCGTCTCCCCGGTTCACGTCGACAAGGCCGAGCAACTCCACACTCTGGAGCGCCTCGCGGACATCGCGGGCGTCCAAGCGCCCGCTTAACCGGATCGCATAACCTTCCGCGCCGCATGAAGGTCGGAGTCCCGAAAGAGACCGCTGAGGGAGAGCGCCGAGTCGCGCTCGTTCCCGACGTCGTCAAGTCGCTGAAGCGCAACGAGCACGTCGACGTGCTGGTCGAGCGCGGTGCCGGAGACGCGGCCGGCCATCCCGACTCCCAGTACGCGGAGGCCGGGGCGGAGGTCGTGGATCCCGACGTTGCGTGGGGCGCCGACGTGGTCCTTCGCGTCGCCGTCCCAGCCGCCGCGGAGATCGGCAGGCTCAACTCCAACCAGATCCTGATCGGCCACCTCGCCCCCTGGACCTCGGCCGAGACAAATAAGGCTCTGGCCGCCGCCGGGGTAACGACCTTCGCGATGGAGGCGATCCCCCGCACGACGCGCGCCCAGGCGATGGACGCGCTCTCCTCGCAGGCCGCCGCCGCCGGCTACGCCGCGACCCTGATCGCCGCTCGCGAGTCGGGCCGCTTCTTCGGGATGATGACCACCGCCGCGGGCACGGTCCCGCCCGCCAAGGTTCTCGTCCTCGGCGCCGGCGTCGCCGGCCTGCAGGCCGTTGCCACAGCGAAGCGGCTGGGCGCCATCGTCACCGGCTTCGACATCCGCCGCGCCGCCTGGGAGCAGATCGCCTCGCTCGGCGGTCGCCCGTTGGAGCTCGACTTCATTCCCGACGCGGAGGGCGAGGGCGGCTACGCGCGCCCGCTCACCGACGAGGAGAACGCCCAGGTCCGCGACGCCCTCGGGGAGAACGCCGCCAAGCAGGACATCGTCATCACCACCGCCGCCATTCCCGGTCGCCCGGCGCCGCTGCTGATCACCGCCGACGCGGTGCGCGGCATGGCCCCCGGCTCGGTGATCGTCGACCTCGCCGCCGAGACCGGCGGCAACTGCGAGCTGACACAGGCGGGGGAGACGGTGGTCGAGGGCGGCGTCAAGGTGATCGGCCCGCGCAACCTCGCCAGCGAGATGCCCGCCCCGGCCTCTCAGCTCTACGCCAAGAACCTGGAGAACCTGCTCGGCCTGCTGGTCACCGAAGAGGGCGCCGTCAACGTCGACTTCGAGGACGACATCGTCGCCGCCGCCTGCATCACGCAGGGCGGCGAGATCAAAAACGAGAGGGCCGCGAGATGAGCTTGATGACCGAAATCACGATCTTCGTCCTCGCCGCCTTCGTCGGCTTCGAGGTGATCTCGAAGGTCCCGACCACGCTGCACACGCCGCTGATGTCGCAGACCAACGCGATCCACGGCATCGTCATGCTCGGCGGGCTAATTGTCGTCGGCTTCGCCGACGACGGGCTCGAGTACGCGATCGGCACGATTGCGATCGCCTTCGGCGCGATCAACATCGTCGGCGGCTTCATGGTCACCGACCGCATGCTCGGCATGTTCAGCCGCAAGCCGAAGCCGAAGGCCGATGCTGACGGGAAGGGCGGCGCCTGATGGTCGAGGCGGTTCTGCAGCCGGGCGGCGACGCCGCCACGGCGCTCTACATCGTCGCCTTTTCGCTCTTCATCATCGGCGTTCGTCGCGGCACCCATCCGACCACCGCCAAGCAGGGCAACCTGATCGCCGCGGTGGGCATGGCCGTCGCCGTGGTCGCCACCCTGCTGCTCGACGGGATCGGCAACTGGGGCCTGATCGCGCTCGGCCTGGGAGTCGGCACCGCCGTCGGCGTGATCGCCTCGGTCCGCGTGCAGATGACTGAGATGCCGCAGATGGTCGCCCTCTACAACGGCGTCGGCGGTGGCGCGGTGGCGCTGATCGCCTGGTCGGAGATCCGCCACGGCATCTCGCTCGGCCACGAGATCCCCCTCGACGAGCTGATCCCGGTCCTTTTCGCCGCCGTCGTCGGCTCGGTTTCCTTCTGGGGCTCGAACATCGCCTTCGCCAAGCTGCAGGACCTGATTCCGACCCGGCCGCTCGCGGTCCCCGGCCAGCAGGTGATCAACGCCCTGCTGCTGGTCGGCATCCTCGCTGCCTGCGTCAACGTCGCGGTCAACAACGACGACCCGTCGCAGGCGATCTTCATCGCGACCCTGATCGCCGCCGGCCTGCTCGGCAACCTCGTCGTGCTGCCAATCGGGGGCGCCGACATGCCGGTCGTGATCTCGCTGCTCAACGCTTTCACCGGTCTATCCGCGGCTGCTGCCGGCTTCGCGCTGGACAACGTGGCGCTGATCGTCGCCGGCACCCTGGTCGGCTCCTCGGGAACGATCCTGACGATGGAGATGGCGACGGCGATGAACCGCTCGGTCGCCAACGTCCTCTTCGCCGGCTTCGGCGGCGCGCCGTCCGGGGGTGGGGGAGGAAGCGCCGAAGAGCGTCCCCACGTCTCGATCGGCGCCCAGGACGCGGCGATCAAGCTCGCCTACGCCGACTCGGTGGTGATCGTGCCCGGCTACGGTCTCGCCGTCGCCCAGGCCCAACACGCGATCAAAGAGGTCGGCGACGAGCTGGAGAAGCGCGGCGTCACCGTCAACTACGCGATCCACCCGGTCGCCGGCCGCATGCCAGGCCACATGAACGTTCTCCTCGCCGAGGCCGACGTGCCCTACGAGCAGCTGAAGGAGATGGAGGAGATCAACCCCGAGATGCCGCGCACCGACGTCGCGGTCGTGGTCGGGGCAAACGACGTCACCAACCCGGCGGCCAAGAACGACCCCGACAGCCCGATCGCCGGGATGCCGATCATCGAGGTCGACGAGGCCCAGCAGGTGATCGTGATCAAGCGCTCCCTCAGCCCGGGCTTCGCCGGCATCGACAACGACCTCTTCTACGAGCCAAACACCTCGATGCTCTTCGCCGACGCGAAGCAGGCCGCGGCCGACATCGCCGCGGAAATCCAAAACCTCTGATTCGTCACAGCGTCGCGCGCCTTTCTTGACCTGAGGCGCACACCCGTAGCGGCACCGCTTCTAGCGTCCTCGCATGGGCAGCGAGCGGGGACAGTCGACGGTCGAGTGGGTGGGGATGCTGTCGCTGGTCAGCCTGCTGCTGGTCGGGGTATTGGCGATGGGAGTACGGGTTCCTGGGACCGCTTTGGCCGACTCGATCTTCGAGAAGTTGCTCTGCGCGGTATCGATGGCCGGCAGCTGTGGCGACGAGCCGCACTTGATCGCCGCCTACGGGACCGAGGTCGGCAAGCTCGCCGACGACCACATGCCGAGCCTGCTCTTTGAGAAGGGCTCGCGCGCCCTGCCGGTCAACTTCCGCCGCTGCCGCGATACGGCGTGCGCCGACGGTCCCCAGCGGGGGCTCGTCCGCCGCTCCCACCGCGGTTTGCCCGTGGCCGCTTTCGTCCACGTGATCGATTGCCGGCCGGGCAAGGCGGACTCTGCAGAAGTCGACTGCTCCGGCGATCGCGCCGGCAATCTCTATGTCCAGTATTGGACCTACTACGCCAACAGCGCGACCCTGCGCGGAGTGCCGATCGTCGGGCGCAAGGGCTTCCATGAGGACGATTGGGAGAGCGTCCAGATCCGCGTTCGGCCGGACGGCAGCGTCGACCAGCGCGCCTCATCCCACCACGGCTACAACTACGCGAAGGGGATCTCCAACGCCGGCTCCGATACGGGAATCGGGCCGCTCAAGGACATCGCCGAGCTGGTCGGCGCCCGCGCGCGCAACGGCTGGGGTCCCGAGACCCGCCTGCTCCTCGTCTCCGGCGGCAGCCACGCAGGCAACTCCTGGGGACCGGCCGACCTGAGCCGGGTCACCCCCGGCGATGCCGTTCACCTGATCCCGCTGGAGAAGATCGCCGCCATGGGCCGCGACCTGAAGTTCGCGATCGGCGCCCCCTGGCTCAAGCACGCCTGGCGCGACCCCGAAGCCGAAGACGCCGACTAGCCACGGCCTTCAGCTACTGCTGCGCGAGCGTCTCCGGCGGCATCTCCATGACGTAGAAGCGGGTGCGGTCTATCTCCTCGCCGCCGACTTTGACTACGACCGCGTGGGGGCCGGAGGAACTGAAGGCCGTATGCGCTCCGAGCGAAAGGACGATCCGCTGGTCTTGGCCGGCGACCGAGCCCGGGGGGCGCCCGGTTTCGAAGTCGAGGGAGAACTCGTCGCCCAGTCGCTCCCCGTCCGGGTCCTCGATGTGAAGGGTCATCGTGTGCTGCTGGTTCGTCTCGTCCCAGGGCACGTCCAGCCCGAGCGCGATGAAGAAGTTGAACTCGTATGGCAGCTCGGGGAAGCGCAGCTGGTTCCAGCCCGCGCCCATCGCGTAGATCTTCCCGTTGATCGACTCGCTGTGGTCGCTGAGGAGCAGAAATCCAAGTTCCATCGTGCCCGCCACTCTATTGCGCAAGCTTCTTGAACCGATCGTCTAGGCTCTTGGGATCGCCACCGAGGTGACGGCAAGCCCCAAGGAAGCGATCGCGGAACGGCTCGCGGAGGCGCGCGAGCGCACCTACGAGTTGATCGAGCCGCTCGACGACGACCAGCTCAACACGGTCTACTCGCCGATCCTCAGCCCGCTTGCCTGGGATCTCGGCCACATCGCCAACTTCGAGGAGCTGTGGCTGGTGCAGACGATCGGCGACCGCGAGCCCCTGCACGGCGAGCTGGGGCGCTTCTACGACGCGATCGAGAACCCGCGTAAGACCCGTGGGGAGCTGCCGATCCTGCGCGACGCCGAACTGCGCGCCTACCTGGCCGATGTCCGCAAGCGCACCCTGGAGGTGCTGGACGAGGTCGAGATCGGCGATGACGTCGAGGACAGACTGCTGCGTGACGGTTTCGTCTACGAGATGCTGATTGCCCACGAGCTGCAGCACAACGAGACGATGCTCCAGCTGCTGATGATGGTCGATGGCTACGAGTTGCCCCGGGCCGCGGGGGGTCTCTCGCCCGGACAAGCGCCGGGCCAATTGGCCCGGCGCTTTGAGTATCCGCCCGTTCGAGAGACCCCCCGCGGCCCGGAGATGGTCAGCATTCAGCGGGGCGAGCATGCAATTGGCGCCCCGGCTACCGGTTTCGCCTACGACAACGAGCGGCCCCGGCACGCAGTCGAGCTGGCGCCGTTCGAGATCGATCTCGAACCGGTGAGCAACGGCGACTACATCGACTTCTTGGCCGAAACCGGCGCCGAGCCGCCGATGTACTGGGAAGCCGACGGAGAGGGCGGTTGGGTCGATACCGCGATGGGTAGGAAGGCTCCCATCGATCCGTCTCGTCCTGTCATCCACATCTCGTGGAGCGAGGCCGACGCCTTTGCCCGCTGGGCGGGCAAGCGGCTGCC
>DATMBX010000107.1:0-25932 GCA_035558955.1 Solirubrobacterales bacterium
GACATACATGCCGTAGGCACACTGCACGAGGTCGTAGATGACGGGGACGTCAGCCGGACGAGCGGGTCGAATCTGCATCGTCCGAGTCTCTCGTATTGATCCGGTACAGAACGTGTCGGCTCAGAGGATGTCCGGCCGGCAAGCCGGGGTGATCGAAATCTTCGTCTGGATCGTGGGTCATTCCGATCCGTGCCATCACCGCGCGCGATCGCGTGTTTGCGACGGAGGTGAACGAGACGACCTCGCTTAGTCCAACTTCTTCGAAGCCAAAGGCGAGAGCCGCTTGGGCAGCCTCGGTCGCGTACCCCTTGCCCCAAGCCGAGCGCGCCAGGCGCCAGCCGACCTCTACCGCCGGAGTGAAGTGAGCGTCGAAAGTGGGCGTTGTCAAACCGGTGAATCCCACGAACTCGCCCGTCGCCTGTGCCTCTAGTTCCCACAAGCCGAAGCCGTTTGCTTCGAAGCCTGTCTCGATTTTCTCGATGAGATCGTCGCTTTGTTCCCGGGTGAGACGATCAGGGAAGTACTCCATGATCACCGGATCGGCATTTATCGCGGCAAAGGGCTCGCGGTCGGCCTCTCGCCAACGGCGAAGCCTCAGCCGAGACGTGCTCAGATCCATGTGAGATCAGCGAGGGTCGAGGATCACGATTGGGATCTTCCGGCCCTTCGCGTTGCGCCGGTAGAACTCGGACCCGGGGTACATTGCTACAAATTTCACCCAGAGGCGGTCGCGCTCCTCGTCGGTTGCGACGCGGGCGCAGACCTCGCGGATCTCGGAACCGATCTGGACGGTGGTGTCCGGGTTTGCCTTGAGGTTGTGGAACCACGCCGGGTGCGTCGGCTGGCCGGCTTTCGAGGCCATCACGACGATGGCGTCGCCGTCCTCGAGGTACATCAGCGGAGACGTCCGCTTCGCGCCGCTCCTGGCGCCCGTGTGGTCGACCAGGGCTATCGGCACTGCTGGCCAACCGGGAAGATGCCCGCCGATCCTGCCACCGGACCGCCGGTAAAGGGCAACGTGGATCTTCGTCGAGCGCCGCCCCATGTAAATGCCACGCTTGTTGATGAACTGCGAGCTAGAGGCGGTGAGCTGTCCGAGCGAGGGCATTGCGAATGGCCAGTGCTACTTCGCCGTGCCGTGACGCCGCCATGGCTTGCCTCGATCTCTGGCAGTCCGCTCTTCCCAACGCCAAATCCTTTCGTTGACGAACGTCGAGATCACCAGGATCGCCACAAGACCCCAGGCAGTCGAAGCACTGTTCCAAGAGTTCGCATCAGCGAAGAACAGGAACGCGGCCATGAGGGCCACCTCAGCGCCAATCAGCATTATCCACGCGAAAGACTGCTGCATACGATTGTCTGCACGATAGCCGAGACTTCAAAGCGTAGGAGCCATGAGCAGCCTACGAGCCCGAGCGACTCCCGCATGCCGTAAGGCCCCGGCGATATCTACGCGGGTCGAACGAGGGGTGCGTCATCACTCTAATGCTAGCTAAAGCCTTAGTCCTCGATCCATGTACTCAAGGGGGTGTTATTCCCCGTAGTGCGCCTCCAATAGCCATAGCCAATAGCCAGTCCGACCGACGTGAGCGTCAGATGTCGAAGAGCAGACCCGTCCCAGGCATTGACAAACTCCTGCGCCTCCGGCACTCGATGCAAAAGATCTTCATGCACTTCCGATTCGCTCATTGCGCCAGTATCTAGTAATCGTTTCAGATCGCTTTCTAGCTCAGTCCCACCCGCGAGTTCTGCCAGCGCAGCCATATCAGAGGGATGCATCGCAGACAGTTGAAGTCGGCACTTATCCCGCAGGCAAGGCTTAAACACTCGACCATCATCAGCCACAGACGCAAGGGTCTCCGGCACATCATCGCGTTTAAAACCTTTGTTGAACCAACCCTCCGAGCCATGCATTATGGCCTTTGCTGCTCTTACTTGGCCCATTCCCACCGTACCCGCTCCTACATACTCGATGTGCTGGTAGGCAGTTTGGCTCGTAGGGATACCCGACGCAAGTGGGAGAAGGTTTCCCTTGATGTAGGTCTCAAAGAATCCTTCCAGGGTTGGATCTCCAGTGAATCGCGTATACCTCACAATGAAGCACACAGCAATCGCCTGTCGCTGCTCGATAGTGAGCTTCGGAGCCGCATTGATCGCCTCATTGAGGGCGAGCGTTTGTGTATCCCTATTTTCTCGGCTCACCCGATCAACTAGAAGGTCAACGAGCGCGCTCTCTAAGTCCTCATCTCCCGAACAGGCGTACTCTCGCTGCGCGTTGAACACTGACCGTTGAACGTCTGGATCGGCCACATTAGGTAGCGCTTCTGGGGTCCGAGCCTCTAGCTGAGCCAGAAAGTCGCCCGTAATCTTCTCTGCTCGCCCACGCGCCACATCTTCAGCCACACCCCTGAGCTCAAGAAAGTTCCTGTGAAAAACGTCCAAGGCAATTTCGCGAACCTCGATCGCCGAGAGACCCTTACTGATGACGATGTCGCCGCCGGCCTGCACGTTTGTTGCGCTGCCGTCACTTTCCTGATGTTGCTTCATTTATCTGTTCCTCACCTTCGCCACTCCTCAAGACGACATCTCGACCTGCTTGGACATTTATAGATCGCTTGCCCCCCTTTTGAACTTGACGTGAGACACCGTTCGGCGCCATGAACCCAATTCCCAGCAGGATCATTCCGACAACAAAGACGCCCACGCTTAAATAGCCAGGTAGTTGCCAAAACTCTTCCCTCGGGGACGCCTGAAGTCCAAACAACCAATACCCGACACCTGCTGTTCCTCCCAAACCTGCAAAAACGGTTCCCGCAGCAAGCCACCGATCTGCCGATATCGCATGCATTGGGCAATGCTACCGTCAACAGTGGCAGCCACCCCAGCCCCCCCGATAAGGGAAGTAGTACTACCTACCGATGCTTTGCTGGTACAGCGTAAAGCCGATTCCCGAGCAGACGGCGGCGATGATCCAGAAGCGGAGCATGATCTTCGTCTCCGACCAGGCCATCATCTCGAAGTGGTGATGGAGGGGGGCCATCAGGAGGATCCGGCGGCGGAAGGCCTTGAAGGCGAAGACCTGGGCCGCAACCGATAGGGCCTCGATGACGAAGATGCCGCCGATGATGATCAGCAGGACTTCGGTCTGGGTCATCACGGCGAGGGCGCCTATGGCGCCGCCCAGGCCGAGGGAGCCGGTGTCCCCCATGAATATGGACGCCGGGAAGGCGTTGAACCAGAGAAAGCCGACGCAGGCGCCGACTAGGCAGGCCGAGAGCAAAGCGAGGTTCTGCTGCTCGTTGGTGACGAAGGCGATCGCCGTGTAGGCGAGGAGGACGATGGCGCAGGAGCCGGCGGCGAGGCCGTCGAGGCCGTCGGTGAGGTTGACGCCGTTGGAGGTGCCGGCAATGACCAGAAAGACGAGGACGAAGTAGAGGACGGGGCCGAGGTCGATGCTCCCATCGCCGATGCGGAACTCGAGCACCGGCTCGAGGCCGACCTCGTGGCGCGCCACCCACCAGAGAGCGAGCGCCAGGAGCAGCTGGAAGAGAAGCTTCCAGCGGGCGGAGAGGCCGAGTGAGCGGCGTTTGACGATCTTGATGAAGTCGTCGGCGAAGCCGAGGCCGGCGCAGCCGAGGGCGACGCCGAAGACGGCGAGGCTCTGCGCGTCGCGGTCGGAGAGGACGAGGTAGGGGACACAGATCGAGGCGAAGACGATCAGCCCCCCCATCGTCGGCGTCCCCGCCTTCGCGTGATGCTCCTGCGGCCCGTCTTCGCGGATGTGCTGGCCGAACTCCTTCACTCGCAGGAACTCGATGAACTTCGGGCCGAGGAAGATGCAAATCAACATCGCCGCCATCCCGGCGATCAGCACCTCGCCCATCAGATCAGCTCCGCCAGAGTCTCGGCGACGGACTCCAAGCCGGCCGAGCGCGACCCCTTGACCAGGACCGCGTCGCCCGGCTCCAAGCGCGCCGCCAACAGCTCGGCGGCGTCCTCGGGAGTGCCGACCAGTTCGTCGGGGCCGTAGTCGCGGGCAGCTTCTCCAACGCCGACGAGCAGGTCGAGGCCCTCCGCCCGGGCGTACTCGCCGACTTCGCGGTGATAGTCGGGGGCGCCGGGGCCCAGCTCGGCCATCTCGCCGAGGACGGCGACCTTGCGATCGGCATCGAGCGATGCCAAGTGGTCGAGCGCCGCTCGCATCGACACCGGGTTGGCGTTGTAGCAGTCGTTCACCAGGACTATTCCGTCGCCCAACTCGAGGCGCTCGCCGCGGAAGCGGGAGAAGCCTATATCGGCCGCCCCATCCGCCATTTCCTCCGGCGAGACCCCCAGCGCAACGCCGGCGGCGACGGCGGCGAGCGCGTTGGTGAGGTTGTGGGCCTCGGTGAAGGGAAAGTGGAAGAGCCGGCGGCCGGCGGGGGTTTCGATCAGCGCCTCGGTGACTCCGTTGTCGACGCGCCACTCGACAGCGCAGACATCGCCGCCGGGACCGAAGCGAAGCAGGCGGGGCACCCCGGCAAGGTGAGGCTCGATCTCGGCGGAATCGACCGGAACCACCGCAGCGCCGTCCTCGGGCAGGGCGGCCAGCACTTCCGCCTTTGCCGCCGCGATCGCCTCAACCGAGCCGAGCAGCTCAACGTGGACCGGGCCGACGTTGGTTATCACGGCGACGTCGGGCTCGGCGATCGCCGCAAGCTCAGCGATCTGGCCGGGGCCGCGCATCGCCATCTCCAGGATCAGGGTCTCAGTTCCCTCCGGCGCCTCCAGCACGGTCAGCGGCATGCCGATCTCGGTGTTGAGGTTCTCGCGGTTGGCGTGCACGCGACCGGGCAGGAGTGCCCGGGCGATGTCCTTGACCGAGGTCTTTCCGACCGAGCCGGTGATCCCGAGGGTCTTCGCGCCGAGGGCGCGGTGCCAAGCGCGGGCCAGCGACTGCAGCGCTCGCAGGGGGTCCGGGACGGAAAAGACCCAATCGCCCTCGACCAGTCCCGCCCGCTCGGGCGGGACAACCACGCCCCAGGCGCCGGCGGCGATCGCTTCGCTGCCGAAATGGCTCCCGTCGACATTCTCCCCGCGCAGCCCGAAGAAGAGAGCACCGGCGGCCTCGCGAGAGTCGATCGCAGCGCGCTCGGGGTAGCCGGCCTCGCCTTCCGAGGCGATGTCGGCGCCCATAGCGGTGGCGATCTCCCGGGGCGTCAATTTCACAAGCGACTGTCCAGCTTCCGCAGCTCCTCGCGAGCGACGTCGCGATCGTCGAAGGGGATCTTCCTGCTGCCCTCGAACTCTTGCCCCTGCTCGTGCCCCTTGCCGGCGATCACCACCGTGTCGCCCGGCTTGGCCCTGCCGAGGGCGAGCGCTATCGCGGCACGGCGATCGACCTCCACCTCGACGTTCGTGTCGTCTTCGATTCCCGCCACAAGCTCGGCGACAATCGCGTCCGGATCCTCGGAGCGCGGGTTGTCGGAGGTGACGATCGCCAGATCGGAGAGCGTGGCCCCCGCCAGCCCCATCTGCGGCCGCTTGGCGCGGTCGCGATCCCCGCCGGCGCCAAAGACGGAGATCAGCCGCCCCTCGGTCAGTCGTCGCGCCGCGCGCAGCACGTTCTCCAGCGAGTCGGGCGTGTGGGCGTAGTCGACCAGCACCGCGAATCCCTGCCCCTCGTCGATCGGCTCGAAACGCCCGGGAACTCGCGCGGCCCTGGTCAACCCGGCGGCGGCGGCCTGGGGGTCGATCCCGAGCGCCGTCGCGGCGGCGAAGGCGCCGAGCGCGTTGGCGACGTTGAAATGGCCGGGAAGCGCAGTATTGATCCGCGCCTCCCCCTCGGGACCCTTCGCGACAAACGTGGCGCCGCTCGCGTCGAAGGAAACGTCGTGGGCAACGAAGTCGGCATCCGCCCCATCCGCGGAAAAGGTCAGGCAGTCGAACTCATCGGCAAGCCGCCGCCCATAGGGATCGTCGGCGTTGACGATCGACACCTCGGGCCCTGTCGCGAAGAGCGCCCGCTTCGACTGGAAGTAGTCCTCCATGTCGCCGTGGAAGTCGAGGTGGTCCTGGGTCAGGTTCGTGAACAGGGCCACCTCGAAGCGGATCGCGTCGCAGCGGTGAAGCGCCAGCGCATGGGAGGACACCTCCATAGCGCAGGCCCTGTCCCCGACGTCGAGCATCCGCCGAAAGGTCGCCTGCAACTCGATCGCCTCGGGAGTGGTCCGCTCGACCTCCTCCTCCACCCCACCGACCACCTGCTTGACAGTCCCCAACAATCCACAGCCGACCCCCGCCGACTCAAGGATCTCCCTGACAAGGAAGGCAGTAGTCGTCTTCCCATTGGTCCCGGTAATCCCCACAACCTTCAACTCCTCCGTCGGCTCCCCCCAAAACCGCGCCGCCAAAGGAGCCATAGCCACCCTTGCATCGGAAACAACCACCTGCGCAACAGGCAACTCAAGCTCCCTCTCCACAACGATCGCGACAGCCCCATCCTCAACAGCAGCAGGTGCAAACTCGTGCCCGTCCGCTTTCTCTCCCGGCACGCAGAAGAAAAGCGTTTTCTCCACCACATCTCGACTGTCGTAAGCGAGAGACGCAATCTCAACATCACCTTCTCCGCGGGTCACGTCCCCGCCAACACCCTCGATTAGCTCACGAAGCTTCACCTGGGCGATTCTAGGTCCGCCTATTGCGAAGGGACACCCAGATAGGGCAGAGCGAACTGTGCGATCTCTCCGAACGCCGGCGCCGCGACCGACCCGCCGTAATAGTCCCCTTGCGGCTGGTCGACTATCACCGAGACCAGCAGGCGGGGATCCTGCGCCGGGGCGAAGCCGATGAAGGAGGCGACGAATTTCGTCTCCGAGTAGGTGCCGTTCTCGACCATCTGCGCCGTTCCCGTCTTGCCGGCCAGGGTATAGCCGGGGACGCTGACCTCGGAGGCGGTTCCGCCTGGCGCTAGCACGCCCTCAAGCATCGTGCGCACCTGCGCCGCGACGTTCTCGTCGATCACCCGCCTGCCTCTCGGCTCCTCCACTGGCTCGCCGTCGACCTCCTTGATTAGCCGCGGCCGGTGCAGCACGCCGCCGTCGGCGATCACCGCGTAGGCGGCCATCATCTGCATCGGCGTCACCGAGAGCCCCTGTCCCAGCGGCAGATTGCCAATCGTCGAGCCGGAGTAGTCCTCCAGCTCCGGCACCAGTCCGATCTCCTCGGCGGGAAACTGAACGCCGGTCTGGCGGCCGAAGCCGAAGTGGTTGATCCAGCGACTGAATCTCTCGTCGCCGAGCAGTTGGCCGATCGTCACCGCGCCCACGTTCGAGGACTGGGCGAGGATGTCGGCGACCGTAAGCGTCACCGTGCCACGGGCGTGGGACTCCTCGATCACGCGGTCGGCGACCTGAATCGTCGGGGCCAGGGTGAAGGCCGACTCCGGCGTCACCAGTCTGGCCTCCAGCGCGGCGGCGACGGTGAACGCCTTGAAGGTCGACCCCGGCTCGTAGGTGAAACCGGTCGCGCGATTGATCAAATCCTCGGGACTGGCGCTGGAGAGATCGGCCGGATCAACCGGCGGCCAGTTCGCCATCGCCAGGATCTCTGAGCTGCGCGGGTCCATGACGATCGCGGTCGCCCCCTGCGGCGAGTAGGCGGCGCCGATCCCCTCCAGCACCTCCTCGGTCTTCGACTGGATCGCCGGATCGAGGGTCAGCTGGATGTCGGCGCCGTCGCTGGCCTCGCTCACCGTGTCCAGCCGGATCGGCTCGCCGAGCGCGTCCTTGACGATCAGCCGCTCACCGTCGGAACCGCCGAGGACCACTTCCTCGCCGCCCTCCAATCCGGTCAGCCCCTGGCCCTCGTCGCCGACCGCGCCGATCACCTGGCCCGCCATCGTGCCCTGCGGGTAGATGCGCCGGCTGTCGGGAAGCTGGCCGATCCCCGACAGCTCGAGCCGTTCGATACGCGCCGCCGCCGGAATGTCCACTTTCTTGGCGACGTAGGAGAAGCCCGAGTCCTCGGTGAGGCTGGCCAGCACGTCGTCGCTGTCCTCGCCGAGGATCGCCGCGATTCTGTCGGCGGTCCGCTGCGGATTTTTCACCTGGTAGGGCGTGGCGAAGATCGTCGCCGCGTCCTCGGAGGAGGCCAGCGCCTTGCCGTGGCGGTCGAGGACGCTGCCGCGCAGGCCGGGGATGGTGACGACCTCGGTCTGCTGATAGCTGGCCTCGGAGGCCAGCTCGGCGCCCTGCACCCCCTGCAACCAGAAAGCGCGGCCGAAGACGACGAGGAAGCAAAGGAGGAAGCCGGCGAACAGAAGTCCGATCCGCCGGTCGATCGTGCGCACCGCGGCCGTCCGCCCTTAGTAGGCCGTACCCGCCGCGGCCAGGCGCTGCGCCGCGATGGCGGCATCCCGCGGACTCGCCTGCAGGTAGTTGACCTCGTCGGCGGAAGCGGCGGTGAGGCCGAGGACGGCCGCGTCGTGGCGGACCCGGGCGCTACCCGACTTCTGTGCGTCGCGGCTGCGCAGGATCGAGTTCTCCCGATCGAGCGCCTGGATGTTCTGGTCGATCTGCCCGGCGGTCGCGGCGAGGCTGAGGGTGACGACGTTGAGGCCGACGATGCCGGCCAGCAGCACGCCGAGCACCCCGATCCAGACCCGACCGCGGGTCATCCGCACCATCAGGCTGGAATCGGGCAGGCGGCGGACCGCGGTGGCAGTGCGGACGGCGGCAAGTGGGATGACATGGCCGGTCGCCCTCTTGGGCGCGGGACGGCGGCGCTGGGGCGCGGGGGCGGTACGAACGCGGGCTGGACGCGCGGCGGCTCTGCGAGTCGCCGGTCTGCGAGCCGGCGCGGGTTTGCGAGCCGGCGCGCGCGCCGGAGCGGCCTGTCGAGCCGGCGCCGCGACGGCCATCAGTCGTTCTCCCCTACCTTCGCCGCGCCGCGCAGATGCGCGGAGCGCGAGCGTGGGTTGAGCGCGATCTCATCGGCACCGGGCGCGATCGCCCGGCGAGTCAGCAGCTCCGCCTCCGGCTCGCGGCCGCAGGCGCAGACGGGAAGCTCGGGCGGGCAGATGCAGCCCTTGGCGCGCTCGGCCAAGAACCGCTTGACACGGCGGTCTTCCAGGGAATGGAAGGAGATCGCGGCGAGGCGGCCGCCGACCGGCAGCATTCCCCAGGCGGTCGGCAGCACATCGTCGAGCGAGTCGAGCTCGCCGTTGACGGCGATCCGGATCGCCTGAAAGGTTCGCTTGGCGGGATGGCCGCCGCCGAACCGCGCCGAGGCCGGCATTCCGGCCTTGGCCGCGTCGACCAGGTCCGAAGTCGTGGAGAGAGGCCGCCGCTGCACGATCTGGCGGGCGATCCCGCCCGCATAGCGCTCCTCGCCGAAACGGCGCAGGGCCTGGGCGATCCGGGACTCCGGCCACTCGTTGACCAGGTCGGCGGCGGTGAACTCCTGCCGCGTGTCCATCCGCATGTCCAGCGGCGCATCGTAGGAATAGGAGAAGCCTCGCTCCCAGGCGTCCACTTGCATCGACGACATTCCGAGGTCCATGTAGACCATGTCTGGGTGGAGGCCTTCGCCGCGCAGGGCCCGAAGCCCTTCCGAGAAGTCGGCACCGATAAAGCGCGCTTTGCAGGGGGTATCGGCGGCGAAGTCGGCAAAGCGCGCCTCCGCGGCGGGGTCGCGGTCGATGCAGAAGAGCGTCCCGTCCGGGCCGATCCGCTCCGCGACCAGCCGCGCGTGGCCGCCGCCGCCGAAGGTGCAGTCGACGGCAATCTCCCCCGGTTGGGGCGCGAGCAGGGCGACCAGCTCGGGGGCGAGGACGGGTTCGTGCGGCGTTGGCATATAGATAAGGGTGGCGGGAGTCAGGGTTCGGCTTGGCCGGGGGGCGACTCGTGCGGCATGGGCGGCCATCTCACTCGCCCGCCTCGGCCCCGGCGAGGCCCTCGGCGATTTCCGGCGCCTCGGCGTCCAGCTCCTCCTCCTGCTTTGCCCAGGCCTCGGCGTTCCAGATCTCCAGGTACTCCCCGTTGCCGACGACGACGCAGGCGCCGTCGAGACCGGCGTGCTCGAGCAGCGATTTGGGGACGCGGATGCGCCCGGCGGCGTCGAGCTTCTCGTCGAAGGAGCCGCCGTGGAAGCGGCGGCGCATGCGGCGCGCCTCTCTGCCGAAGGGGCTGTGCGGGGTGAGAAAGCGGGCCGAAAGATCCTCGTAGCCCTCGGGCGTGTGCAGCCAGACGCAGGGGTCGAAGCCCTTGGACAGAACAACTCCATCGGAGAGGGCCGCGCGGAACCGAGACGGAACGGTCAAGCGGTCCTTGGAGTCGAGACTGTGCTCGTAGATGCCCCGAAATGCCACCGCGTCGATTCCTTTCGGGAGGGCCTGGAAAAGAGTTAGGACCGAGGTGATGAGGTGGGAGGAGCCTCACCACCCCGGTCCTTTGGGCTTCAACTCGAGCGCCACAGTACCCCACTTTCCCCCACTTTGCAACACGACCCCGTCGTGCAAGCCCCTTTGCACCCTCGCCTATAGGTTCTGAGGCATGAACGCGCCAGCCGAGACAAGGGCGACCCCCGACGACGCCAACGACCTCCGAGGCCTCCACTTCAAGCTGCTGCTGGGCAAAGCGATCACCTGGATCGCGATCGGCATCGCGGTCATCGCCGCCGGCGTTGCCGGCGCGGTCTTCCTCAGCCCGGCGATCGGCGGCGCCGCGGCGCTCGGCATCTTCCTGCTGGGGCTGCTGGCCGTTTTCGCAATCGCCGACTCGCGCTCGGAGGACAGCTTCTTCGAGGCCTACGCATCCCAGCGCGGCATGAGCCTCGCCGGCAAGAGTCATATGCCCGGCGCGACTCCCCTACTGAACAAGGGCGACGACCGCTACGCCGAGCGCCTGCTCACCGGGCCGATCGCCGACGGGCTGGAGGGAACCCTCGCCCTCTACACCTACGAAGAAGAGACCACCGACAGCAGAGGCAACCGGCAGACCAGCTACTACCGCTACACGGTCGGTCTGCTCGACGTGCCCGAGTGCGCGGCTCACATCCCCGAGCTCTACTGCCAGCGGAAGTTCGGGCTGAAGGCCCTGGAGGGACTCGAGGACGCTTTCCGCGGGTCGAGAGAGCGAATAGAGCTGGAGAGCGAAGCCCTCGACGACAAGTACGAGATCTTCGCCCATGAGAACCAGGACGCCAACTGGCTGCGCCAGTTCTTCTCCCCCACCTTCATCGTCTGGCTGACCGACACGGCGCCGAAGAAGTTCGCCTTCGAACTGGTCGACGGCACCCTCTGCTGCTACGTAAACGACCACAAGAAGAGCGCCAAGGAGCTCGACATCGTCTGCCAAGCCTCAGCCGCCGTAGCCGCCCGCCTGCGCGAAGAAGCAGCCGAATAGTTAGAAGCCACCGAGGAGCGTGTCGGCGTTGGCGATCAGGCCGGCGGCGATCATCAGCAGAACCGAGGGGACGAGGACAAGGGCTACGACTAGCTGAATCTTCGGGGCTGCCCTTGCCGCGCTCTCCTCCACGGCGCGGCGCTGGTCGCGGCGCAGGGCCGTGGACTGGCGGCGGAGTTGGTCCGCCAGAGGTGAGCCGAAGCGGCGGGATCGCTCTATCGAGGCGACCAGGGTCGCCAACTCGCTGCCCGGGACACGGGCGCGCAGGGAGGCGAGAGCCTTGGACATGGGCTGGCCGCAGGAGAGCTCGGCGACCGTCACGCGCAGCTCGTCGGCCAAGGGGCCGTCGCTCGCGGTTGCCAGCTCCTCGAAGCCGGCGGCGGCGCTGCGGCCGGAGGTGGCGCTTACCGCCAGCAGGTCGAGAGCATCGGGAAGGGCGCCGACCAGGCGGCGTTGCCGGCGGCGGGCCTCCCGCTCGAGCAGGGCGTCAGGGACCATGAAGCCGGCCGCGGGCATTCCGATCGCGACCAGCAGGGAGATGCGGCCCGGCGCCGCGGGCGCCGCCGCCATCGCCACGATCCCTCCCGCCGCGACGCCGGCGAGCTTCGCCAGCAGCACCGCCGGCAGCGGGTAGCGCTCCTCGAGTCCGGCGCGACGCAAGCGCTCCGGCAAGCCGAGCTTGAGCGCGGCCGCGGCGGAGCGACCGCGGGTTCCGAAAGAGATGGACGGCCGCTTGCTCTCGCGCCCCGCCAGCAACTCACGGGCGCCGGCGAAGCCGAGAAGGACCGCGATCGCGGCAAGCAGCGCGGCGGCGCTCACTTGACCACTTTCGAGAGGCGGCGAATCGCGAAGAAACCGGCGGCCTGAAGGGCGGCGGCGAGGACCAGCATCGCGGCCGAGGCCGGAGAGCCGAGCAGCTTGGCAAGGAAGCCGGGTTGGATCAGCTCGGCGAATAGTGCGCCGCCGGTCGGCATCGCGACGACGAGCAAGCCGGTGAAGCGGGCCTGCGCGGTCGCCGACTTGGCGTCCTCGGCTACCCGGTCGCGCTCGGCGGCGCCTTCGGCGAAGCGGCGCAGCAGGCCGGCGAGGTCGCCGCCGGCCAGGCGCTGGCTGAGCAGCGCCGCAGCGAAAGCGTCGACCCGCGGCGAGCGCATCCGCCGCCGCCATTCTTCGATCGCGTCGCCCGTCGGCGCCCCCAGGTCGAGTTCGGCGCCGAGCCTGGCGAGCTCGACCGCCGGCGGGCCGTCCAGCGAGGCGGCGGCCGCCGGCAACGAAGAGCGCAAAGAGCGCCCCGCTGTCAGCGAATCGGCGATCGCGCCGGCGATGTCGGGCAAGGCGCGCTCCACCGCGGCGCGGTAGCGACGCCGGCGACTGGAGATCGCCCAGGCGGCGAGCGCGGGTCCCGCAACGGCGAATGGCAGAACGACCGAGGCCCCAACAAGGAACCAACCACAGATCACCGCGGCGCCGGCCCCGAGCGCCATCAGCCGATGGCGCTCGGGAGTCGAGGGCGCATACCCCTCCCTCCCGGCTCGTCGCAGCGGCTCCAGCGCGGCCTGCACCCAGCGCGCCGCGGCCGGACTGGCCAGCACCGCCTCCCGCGCAGCCAGCGCGACCAGCCCCCCCGCCGCGGCGCCCGCCAACGCCGGCAGGACCCCGGCGCCGCTCATGCGGCAAGGGAGAGATCGGCCGTCGAGCGAACCGCGGTGCCGCCGGCCGCCCTCACCACCTCGGCTATCTCGACGACGCGACGGCTGCCGTCGGGACGGCGCTCGAGGTGGACGACCAGGTCTATCCCGCGCTGCACCTGCTCGGCGATCGCCTCGTGCGGCAGCCCTACCCCCGCCATAAGCGCCAGCGTCTCCAGGCGGCTCAACGCATCGGCGGGGGAATTGGCGTGGATTGTGGAAAGAGCGCCGTCGTGACCGGTGTTGAGCGCGGTCAGCAGATCCAGCGCCTCCACCCCGCGCACCTCGCCGATCACGATTCGATCGGGGCGCATCCGCAGCGCGTTGCGCAGCAGGTCGCGGATCGTCACCTCCCCCCTGCCCTCGACGCTCGCCGGCCGGCTCTCCAACCGCACCACGTGGGGCTGCTGCAGGCGCAGCTCGGCCGCGTCCTCGATCGTCACCACCCGCTCGGCGGACGCGATGAAACTGGAGAGCGCGTTGAGCAGCGTCGTCTTGCCCGAGCCGGTGCCGCCGCTGACGAGGACGCTGCGGCGCCCGGCGACGGCGTCTTCGAGCAGCCGCCGCTGCGTTTCTCTCAGAGTGCCCAGCTCGACCAGCTCGTCCGGCCCCGGCCGGCTCGCGCTGAAGCGACGGATAGAGAGCGCCGGACCGTCGATCGCCAGCGGCGGGATCACCACGTTGACGCGGGAGCCGTCGGCGAGGCGGGCATCGACCATCGGGCTGAGCTCGTCGACCCGACGCCCGAGCGGCGCCAGGATCCGCTCGATCGCGTTGCGCAGCTCCTCTTCATTGGCAAAGGCGACGTCGGCGGCCTCGATCCGGCCGCGGCGCTCCACGTACACGCGCTCCGGCCCGTTGACCATCACCTCGTCGACCTCGGGATCGGCAAGCAGGTCCTCCAGCGGACCGAGGCCGACCGTGTCGCGGACGATGCGAGCGGCGACCTCCTGCCGGGCGCGGATGTCGAGAAGCGCGGCTTCCTCGCCTACCAGCCGATCGACGGCTTCCTGCAAGTCACCGGCGGGGGAGCGTCCGGCCGCAGCCTCGGCGCGACGGCGCTCGACCAATCGAGATCGCAGCGAGCCGGCGAGCTCCTCGACGTGCCTCTCTCGCGCGGACACTCGCTCAGCCCCCCGGCAGCAGGGTCACCTGGCGGGCGAAGTTCTGGGCGGCGATCAGCTTCAGCGCCTGGCGCCGGGTAAGGCCCAGCGTCGCGCTGGAGAGCCCACCGGGACCGGGACCGTCGGGCCCGGGAGCCAGCGCGATCAACGGCACCGCGGAGGCGGCGACGTAGGTGCGGCCGGGACCGGAGCCGGTCGGCTCCTCGGTGACGACGACGTCGACCCGGGCGGCGGCGGGATCCGGGTCCGATGCGAGCAGCGCGCCGGCGCCGCTGACGGCGATCTCGACCGGGCGCCGGTCGCCGCCGAGCCCGACGGTCGCTCCTCCCCGCTCCGGCGGCCGCAGTTGCGCAGCGAGCAAATAGGACCCGGCGGGCAGCATCGTCTTCGGGGCGAGGCCGAGCGCGTCGCCCGGCGCGGCCAGCGTCCCCGGCGGCACGAAGCGGACCGGCACGCGGCGCACCTCCAGCGCCGAGGAAAGCTCCCGCGGGCCGATCGGCTCGCCGGCGGGCAAGTCCGTGCCGAGGACGACGACCGGACGCAGCGCTCCATATCCCTGCGCAATGCTCGACCCGTAACCGTTGGCGACACCGGCCGCGATCGCCGCCGCCGCCAGGGCGAGCAGCAGGAAGGCGACGGCGCGACCCCGCCGACTCATGCGGCGAGAGCGAGGCCGTCGGCGGCGAGCGGCAGCTCAAGGACGGCGAGCGAGCCCTCCTCGGAGCGGCGCAGGACGAAGCGGCCGTCGTGGGAGGCGACGATCCGCCGCACCACCGCGAGGCCGTGGCCGTGCCGCCTCCGCCCGGTCAGCCGGGCAATGACGTCGGCGGGATTGTCGCGGCGGGACTCCGGACGGGAAGCGCGGCCGGAGTCGGCAACCGAGACGCGCAGCCGGTCTCCCCGCCGCTTCGCCTCGACGACGATCGAGGGACCGCCGTGTTCGATCGCGTTGACGATCAGGTTGTCGAGCGCCTGGGCGAGCCCCGCGTGTTCCCCCATCACCACCGCCATCCCAGCCCGCCAGCGCAGCTCCAGCGAGCCGCCGGCCAGCGCCGCCCGCGCCCGCCAGCGGCCGACCGCGGCTTGCGCCAAAGGCTGCAGCCGCACCGCGGCGCGTACACCCGCGCCCGGGCCGCCGCCGTTGATTTCCCGGTCAAGCCGCTCGAGCGCCGCCGCCGCCAACTGAACCGAGCCCTCGACCGCCGGCGGGGCGGCGCCTCCCGGCCCCGAGGTCGCCAGCGCCATCGCCTGCAGCGGGCGGCGCAGCTCGTGCATCGCTTCGTTGAGGGCACTGCGCCGCCGCCCCTCCCGCCAGCCCTGCGCAGTCACGACCAGCGCCATCGATGCGGCGAGCGGCCAGCCGATGCTCACCAGCTCCATCAACCGTCGACCAGCCTGTATCCGACGCCCCAGCAATTGACGACGTAGCGGCCGTTCTCGGGGTCGAGCTTGCGACGCAGGCGGCTGGCGTGGGAATCGAGCGTGCGGGTGCGGCCAGGGGTCTGGTACCCCCAGACGTCCCGCAGCAGCTCATCCTTGGGGAAGACCCGCCCAGGATCGGAGGCGAGCAGGCGCAGCAGCGAAAACTCCTTGTTGGATAGATGCACGTCCCGCTCGCCCACCTTGCAGGTTCGGGTCACCGGGTCGACGACGATCTCTCCAACCTTGCAGGGGCCCTCGGGGCGAACCGCGACCCGGCGCAGCATCGCGCCGATCCTCGCCCGCAGCTCCGGGTAATGGAACGGCTTCACCAGGTAGTCGTCGGCGCCGGACTCGAGACCGCGCACACGCTCTGCATCGGCGCCCCGGCCGGTGAGGAGAATCACCGGCAGCCGCGGGTCGAAGCGGGAGACGATGCCGTCGGCGTAGCGAATCTCCCTCAGCACATCGAGGCCGGAGGCGTCGGGGAGCTCGAGGTCGAGCAGCAGCAGATCCGGCTGGCTGTAGCGGCAGAAGCGCAGCGCGTCGTGGGCGGTCGGCGCCGCCAGCGAGCGGTAGCGGTCGGCGCTGAGGTGATCGCAGAGCAACTCGAGGGTCGCCATGTCGTCCTCGCAGACGACGACGCTGGCGATCTCTCGTTTGCTCGGAAGCATGGCCCGGCTAATCCCGCGGCTCCGGAAAACTCTCCCCCCGCCCGGAGGGAATCTCGAGAACGGCCGCGGCGCGGCGGTCGGAAACGAAGCGGCACGGACGCACCTCGCGGCAAACCGCCATCACCTCGCCCTCCCCGTCCACGAAGAAGACGTCCAAGGCGAAGCGCATGCCGAAGGTGTGAACGCTGGAGCAGCGGGGAATAAGCAGACCCGCGCCCACTTCGTCGCGCCGCAAGCCCGCCAGCCCCGTCAAGCGAGAGCGGAAGCCGACCGCCACCGGCACCTCCCGGCCCTGGACTGTTTCCACGGGCAGGGAACGGAGCCTGGCGGCGGTCGGTCGGTGGGGGGTCACGCGGCATCAATCGGCGAGGCGACGCCGGCTCTCCCCCTGGGCGAGCGCAGGGCGTCTACGCTCTCTGTCGATGACCCCGGACGGCAGGGTCGCGATCTTCGGCCCCCACCCGATGCTCTCGATCACGATCGAGCCGCTGACGGCCGACGGCGGAGACGACATCCACGCTCACGCCGCCGGACAGGGAGTCTGGGTGGCGCGGATGGCGGCGGAGCTGGGCGCCCGGCCGGTCCTCTGCGGGTTCATCGGCGGCGAGACCGGGACGGTGCTGCGGCCGCTGCTGGAGGAGACGCCGGCGGAGTTGCGCCTGGTCGAGACCGCGGCGGACAGCGGCGCCTACATCCACGACCGCCGCGAGGGAGAGCGCCGCCCGATCGCCCAGAGCGCCAGCATGCCGCCCTCTCGTCATGAGATCGACGATCTCTTCGCCGCCACCGTCGCCGCGGCGATCGATTCCGACGTGCTCGCCGTCTGCGGCCCCTATCCAGGGGAAGCGCTGCCGCTGGAGATCTACGGCAACCTGGTCGCCGACGTGAAGGAGAACGGGACGCCGGTCGTCGTCGACCTCTCGCCGCCGCGGCTGGACAGCGCCCTGGAGGGCAAGCCCGACGTGGTCAAGATCAACGACTGGGAGGTGGCCAAGTACATCGCCGGGCCGGTGGACACCGAGGCGAAGCTGCGCGCCGCCGCAGAGCGGCTGCTGGAGGCGGGCGCCGGAGCGGCGATCGTCACCCGGGCGGAGGAGCCGGCGATGGTCGTGCGAGGTGACGACGCCTGGCTCCTGGTGCCGCCGCGCTTCGACCGCGGCTCGCGCGAGGGCTGCGGGGACTCGATGATGGGAGCGCTGGGCGCCTCGCTTGCCACCGGGCGAGAGTGGGAGGAAACACTGCGGATCGGCGCCGCCGCCGGTGCCGCCAACTTCCTTCGCCACGGCCTGGGAACCGGCGCTCGCTCGGTGGTCGAAGACCTGGCGAAGCGGGTGGAGCTGCGCCCCCTCGACTAGATCCGCGGTTCGAACGGGACCTCCAGCGACCCCCCTTCGACGATCGCCCGCGGCGCGGTCTGCCGCATCCACTCGACGTGCGGAGCTAACAGATCGATTTCGCACAATCTCTCGAAGGCCGCGCTGAGGTGGACGGGCCTGCCCCCATGAGAGGAGTGAGCGTCGCTGCTGAGCACGTGGATCAATCCCGCCTCGGCGAGAGCGCGCATCCCCGGCGCCATCCGCTCGCGCAGGAAGAAGTCCGCCGTCGCCTGGACCAAGGCGCCGCGGGCAACGAGTCCGGCGATCCGCTCGAACATGTCTTCGGAGAGGTGGCGCTCGGGGTGGGCGATCAGCGCGCGGTGGCCGCGCTCGGCCAGGTGCTCTACCCGACCGGCGAGGCTGTCGGTGAGCGGGCCTGGGGCGGGCTCGAGCAAGATCCAGCGTCCGCGCCCGAGGGCGACCTGGGAAAGCTCCTCTTCGTTGAGGCCTTCGACTGCGGTTTCCGCGACCTCTCCCCCCTGCAGGACGACGACCGGAACCGCTTCTTCGCGCAGTGCGGCGTTGAGCGTCGCGACCCGGCCGGCCACTTCGTGGATCCGCACGTCGTGGTCGTGGCGGATGTGCGGGGTGGCGCAGATCGACTCGATCCCATCGGCGGCCGCCTGGCGCGCCATGCCGGCGCTGTCGCGGAGGTCGAGCGCGCCGTCGTCGACGCCGGGAAGGATGTGACAGTGGAGGTCGATCACCGAATTCGAGGCGAGCCTAGCCCGATCGCCTTCCCGTCCCGGGTGCAAACCCTCGTTCAGGCACGGCCACGCAGGGGCATGGGGCTACGATGATCGGCATGATCCTGCACCTGCTCCCGCTGGGCTTGCGGGCGCGGATGGGCTTCAACCGTGGATAAGAAGACGACCCGCAAAGGGAATTACGAGTCGGGCTCCGACTACGTGCTCGAGTACGGCGAGCTGCGCTTCTCCTTCAACGAGGAGGACTTCGGGCAGCGCGTGGAGCAGGCCGCGGTGAAGCTTGGCTTCGTCGATCAGGGCTTGAGCCAGGAGGAGCTGGACGACCTGCTCGATCTGGCGGTGAGCGGCGAGATCGCCGAGCCCGCCTCCCCCCTCGGGGAGCACATCAACGAGAACTGGGAGGACCTGGTCGGTCCCTCCAACCGCAGCCTCGTGCACTGGCTGCGCCGGCTCGTCTTTCGCGGCGCCTGGCTGGACCAGCGCGTCAAAGAGGGTGAGCTGGACGTCGTCTTCGACGAGCGCACCCAGACCTTTGGCTATGTGCAACCGGAGCGGAGCCCGGAGTTGATCGAGCTCTCCAAAGAGCCGTCGTGGCGGCGCATCGCCTACCGACGCTGAGAGCTCGGACCTAAGAGCCTTCGTAGAAGGCGCGGGCGCGGATCGCCTGCCCCTTCTCGTTCAGCTCGACCGACTCGACCACACGAGCGCCGTCTTCGCGACGGTAGACGAGCGCGTAGCCGCCGGCGCCGGTCAACAGCGCCTCCTCGGTGAAGGCGAGGGTGGGAGCACGTTCGAGGCCGCGGGCGAAGTGCGCGCGCAGTTCTTCGCGACCGCTGAGGCGTCCCTCCTTGCTGCCGCCGAAGGCGGCAACGGTCGGGGAAGCGAAGTCGATCTCCTCGGCGTAGAGGTCGAGGATCCCCTCGAGGTCGTGGGCGTTCCAAGCTTCCAGCCAACGATCGGCGTGCTCGCGCGGGCCGCCCTTGCGGCGGCGGAACCGGCGGCGGCGCCTGCGGCGAGGTGGACGCGGAGCCTCGGCGACGCCGGTCACCACGACTTCGACCTCCGCTTCGGCGGGGCGGCTGGCGGCGACGCCGTTATCGCCGGCGAGCGCCTCGACCAGCTCCTCGCGACGCAGCATCCTGTAGCGGGGCACGCCCGCTTCGGCCGCGAGCGCGTGCAGTTCGGCGAGATGCTTGGACTCCAGTTCGGCCTTCGAGGTCATCTGAGTGCCAGGTTATTCGAAGCGACTAAGAACGGGCCGCGAGCGTCGCGGCGGGGTCGGTGCCTTCGCGCGCGGCGACCGCCGGCCAGGCCGCGGCCTCCTGTTTCACCTGGCTGCGGGACCAACCCAGCTCCTTCCCCATCGCCTCGGCGAGCGGGCGGACCGAGTCGGCGGTGCGGAGCTGCGGGGCGGCGAGGATGCCCAGCCGGGTGCGGCGCAGCAGCACGTCGGCGACTGTGCGTGCCTGCTCGAGCCGAGCGGCGATGACCGCTTCGGCAAGCAGGTCCGGGCGGCCCTCGACGATCGGCGCGGCCAGTCTCGGATCCTTCCAGGCGAGGTCGAGGACGGCGCGGGTGGCATGCCCGTAGCGGAAGGCGAGCTGCTTCACCGACTTCTCCCCCACCCCCTCGGGCGCCTCGAGATCGTCGGGACGAGCTTCCATCCCGAGCGGAATCTCGGCGGTGTGGCAGGGGGCGTCGCGGCCCTCGCGCTCGACCAGCCGGTCGACCGTCTGCTTCGCCATCCGCCGCCAAGTGGTGAGCTTGCCCCCGGTGATCGTCAGCATCCCCGACGATGTCTCATACAACTCCGCCTTGCGGGAGATGTCGACCGACTTCTTCGGGTCGCCGGTGGAGAGCAGCGGGCGAACGCCGGCATAGGCGCCAGTCAGGTCGGCGGCGCCGAGCGAGGTCCCGAAGAAGGAGTTGATCGCGTCGAGCAGGTACTCGACGTCGTCGTCGCCGGGCTGGGGGTGGTCGATGTCGCCGTCGAAGTCGTTGTCCGTGGTTCCAATGAGGGTGCGCCCGTACCAGGGCAGGGCAAAGATCGCGCGGCCCTCGCCGGCCGGGACGATGCAGGCGGCCCGGCCCACCGGCAGATCGTCCTGGTCGAGGATCAGATGGGTGCCACGGCTGGGTGAGATGCGTGGCACGTCCTCCTCCTCGATCACCTCCTCCGGGCGGATGCGGTCGGCCCAGACGCCGGTCGCGTTGACGACGTTGTCGGCCAGGACCTCGAAGCGCTCGCCGGACTCGACTTCGACGGCGGCGACGCCCGTGGCCCGGCCGTTGGTGGAGAGCACCTCGGTGACCTCGGCGCCGTTCAGCGTCACCGCGCCGAAGCGCGCCGCCTCGCCGAGGATGGTGAAGACGAGGCGAACGTCGTCGGTCTGGCAGTCGTAGAAGAGGTAAGCGTCCTTGGGATCGCGCGAGCGCAGCGCGGGGACCATGTCCAGCAACTCGTCGCGGTCGATCGTGCGGTGACGGTCGGGGGACCAGTAGAAGTCCTCGTCCTCCTCCTTCGAGGAGCGCATCTCCCGGCGACTGCGGCCGACGCGCGTCGTCGCCATCACGTCGTACGCGTTCAGTCCGAGGCCGATTTTGCGGTCGCGGCGCTCCTCGCCCATGGCCGGAACGAGGAAGGGGGTCGGGTAGACGAGGTGGGGCGCGAGCTGGACCATCAGCTGGCGCTCGAGCAGGGCCTCGCGGACCAAGCCGAGGTCGAAGTTCTGCAGGTAGCGGAGGCCGCCGTGGACCATCTTCGAAGAGCGGCTGGACGTTCCCTGTGCGTAGTCGCCCCGCTCCAGCAACGCGACCGAGTAGCCACGGGAGGCGGCGTCGAGGGCGACCCCGGCGCCGGTGATGCCGCCACCGATGACGACGACCTCGAAGCGCTGCCCGGCGATCGCCTCGATGGCTGGGGCGCGGGCGATCATCAGTCGAGGAAGACCGTCGTTTGGGCGACGGGGGGGCGCTGGGGCGCGTCCTTCTCTTGGCGCGGCCATCCGAGGTGCAGGAGGGCGACGAAGCGCTCGGAAGCCGGGAGGCCGACCGCCGCGCGGCCCTCCTCGCCGCGCAGCAACCCGGGGGTGCGCCAGTAGCCGGCGAGGCCGCGGGCATGGGCGGCGAGCAGGACGATGTAGGAGGCGACCGCGGTGGCGTGCAGGTCCTCCTCGTCCTGGATGGGATCGCCGCCGAGGACGGCGGAGGCGACGACCAGGGTCGGGCAGCGGTCGAGCTTCGCCGCCCCCTCGGGGCCGGCGGCCTGCTTGAGACGGGCGAGAGCGCTCGGCCCGACGACGCGAAAGCGCCAGGGGGCGGTCAGGTGGTGGTTGGGCGCCCAACGGGCGAGATCGAGCAGCTCTTCCAAATCCTCCCGGGAGACCGGCTCCGAGCCGAAGGCCTTGTGGGTGCGGCGGGTGCGGATCGCGGTTTCGACATCCACGGGGCCAGGGTATCGGCGGGCGGCGGCTACGCGACGTAGCCGTAGCGGCGGAGCAGCCACCAGCCGCTGCCGAAGATGGCGGTTCCCAGGGCGAAGCCGATGCCTAGAGCTTCGGCGGGGCTTCCACTGTCGTCGCTCTCCGAAGCGGCTGACTCCTCCGACGCGAGCGTTGCCGTGGGGGCTGGGTTGGACTTCTCCCGCTCTCCTCCCCCGGCTGGAGGGGATTTGGCCGGCGCCTCGGGAGTGGGTGAGCCGGGGGTCCCAAAACGTTCGGGAGGGGCCGCGACACCGCCCTTCGGAGGGACTGGCGAGGCGGCCGAGGGTTCGGACGGAGGAGAAACTCGCTTTGACGGAAGGTTGCCGGTGATTCCCGCAGGGGAGGTGGTAGTGCTGGCGCTCCTCTTGGGTTGAGATGGTTGCGCGGTTCGCTTCGGTGGTGTCAGAGGGAAGGACTTGCCGGCTACCGCTACCAGAACTTGGGCCGTTACCCAGACCGGGGTTTGGTCTCTGGAGGAGGAGTAGCGATAGTGGCCGTCGCTCGCCTGGCGGGCTGAAAGGTAGTCGTAGGGGCTGTTGCCGTCGGTGCGGACCGAGTCGGCCTTGGCGCCGACCGCGAGGATGCCCTGGACGGCCCAACCCGTGGATTGGGAGTTGACCCCGCCGGAGCCACCTAGGGGAAAGCCGCCGCTGGAGCGCTGCGCCTTGCGCAGGTAGGAGAGCCCGCGCTCGGCAACTTTGGAGCTCGACATCGCCTGCATCACGGCGCCGGTGCCGTCGGCGGTGCTGGGCGAGCCTGGGACGTCGCCCCAGCCGCCGTCGTCGTTCTGAACTCTGGCCAGCCAGGAGAGAGTCTTGTCGAGGCCGCCCGTGGCTCCGGCTTCACGCAGGGCGATGACGCTGAAAGCCGTCGTCCCCGGCCAGCTTTCGAAGGAGCCGTTGTCGCGGCGGCGCTCCAGCAGGTCGGCGATGAGATTGCGGCCGGCGAAGGAACGAGGGTCGGCGCCGGCGCCCTGCAGGGCCAGGATCGTGCGGGCGATGTCGCCGGTGCTGGTGACATCGTCCATGTTGCGGCGCAGGAAGTCGACCGGCGTGTTGCCGTTGCGAGCGACGACGTCGAATGGGTTGCGGCCGTTGGCCTCCAGGCCCAGCATCGCCCAGCCGGTCGTCGCCGCGCTGGAGTCGTCGTCGAGCGAGGAGCCCCAGCCGCCGTCGGCGTTTTGGGCCGAGATCAACCAGTTTGCAGCTCGGCCGGCGTCGGAGGCCTCGGCCCGGTCCGGAGCGGGAGCGATCAGAGCGAGGGCGAGAAGCAGCGTCGCGGCCATGCCGCCGCGCAGGGCAGCCGAAGTCCCCACCGGCTCTCGCCTTCCCCACTCGAACCGGGTGCGAAAGCGGGTCAGCATCCGGATCATCGCCGGGCCGGCGATGAGCGCAAGGGCGATGTTGCCGATCGCGTGTGCCGCGTCGAAGGGGATCGCGCGCGCCTCCAGGGTGAGGAAGCGCTCGAGCGAAAGGTCGCCGCCGTAGGTCGCCATCAACGAGAAGTTGAGCAGAGCGCCGTAAGCGATGCCCGCCAGGCCGCAGGCGGCGGCCAGGGTGAGGCGCCCGGCGTTGCGAATTCCGAGCGCCAACGCGGCGCCGAAAATCCCGCACAGTCCCCAGCCCGCCATCTGCCACGGGGTCCACGGGCCCTGGCCGAACCAGAAGTTGGAGACCAACGCGGCGAGGGCGCCGACGGCGAAGCCCGGGGCGGCGCCGAGGGCGTAGCCGGCGAAGATGACGATGTCGGTAGTGGGCTTGACGTTGGGGAAGGCGGCGAAGGCGATGCGGCCGGCGATCGCCAGCGCGGCGAGGGCCGCGACCAAGGCCACGACCTGCGACGGGGGGCGCGAACGCTCGTACCAGGCGAAGCCGCCGAGGACGACCGCCATCACGATCAGGAAGCTGGCGGTCTCCCAGCTCACGGCGCCACTCCCTCATCCAGGGCCGCGGCGCCCTGCTCGGGGGTGACGACTCCGGGCAGGTCGAGGACGCGCGAGACCTCGGTGGCGAAGTACCAGCCGCCGGAGAGGACCTCCGCCGCCGGTCCGTCGGCGATCACCCGGCCCGGGCCGAGCAGGACCACCCGCTCCGCGAACGTCGCGGCGAACTCGACGTCATGGGTGGCGACCAGGACACCGGCGCCGCGGCGAGCCAGGCCGTCGATCAAGCCGACGAGGTCGTCCTTGCGGGCGCGGTCCATGCCGCGGGTGGGCTCGTCGAGCGCCACCAAGCCCGGCAGCTCGTCGCCCTCCATCCGTCCCGCCAGCGCGATCGCCAGGGCCAGACGTTGGCGCTCTCCGCCTGAGAGGTCGCGCGGGTCGGCGTCCACCGCATGCTCCAGGCCGACGATCCGAAGCGCGGCCGCGCCGGCATCTCCCGGAAGCTCATCGCCCACGCGCTCCCGGACCAGGTAGTCGCTGGGGTTCTGGGTCAGGAGTGCGATGCCGCCCGGCGCCTCGATCCTGCCGCGGACCGGATCGACAAGGCCGGCAGCGGTTCGCAACAGGGTGCTCTTGCCTGCCCCGTTGCGGCCCATCAGGGCCACCCGTTCACCACGATCGATCCGTAGATCGATTCCCCTGAGAACGTCGTGGGCGACATCTCCACGGGCTAGTTCAACCCATAGGTCTCGGGACGTGAAGGCTGCGACGGGCGGGTCCTGTCGTGGGGAGGCGCCCTCCTTGCCCTGCGCGCTGCTTCGGGCAGAGGGATGAGGCGGACGCTGGGATGAGGTCTCGCCCTCAGCAGCCTCCGGGCGGCGGAGTCCGCCTCCCCACGCCACCCGCCCGAGCTGCCGTTCCGAACCCAGCGTGCGGCGCGCATCGCGGACTCCCACAGGCAAAGGCTCGATGCCACTTAACGAGAAGAGACGAGCGGCGGGGGTTTCCAAGGCAGGGTCGGACCGCTGAGCCCAAGAAAGAAAGCTTCGAGGGTCGCCGTCGAAGGAGATTGCTCCCGAGGTCATGGCGATGACTCGGTCCGCCGCGGCCAGGCATCGTTCGAGGCGGTGTTCGGCAAGAAGGATCGCCACTCCCCATTCTTCGTTGAGGCGGCGAAGTAGCCAGATGAGCTCGTCGCCGGCTACGGGGTCGAGCTGGGAGGTGGGTTCGTCGAGGAGGACGAGGTTTGGGCGGGTTACCAGGGCCGCCGCGAGGGCTACTCGTTGCAACTCTCCACCGGAGAGGGTGTCGACTGTGCGGTCTAGGAGGTGCGGAATGGCTAGAGCTAGGGCGACTTCCTCGACAGCGCGGGCGCGCGAGGTTGGGGGATCGCCTCGCATTTCGAGCGGTAGCCCGATTTCGGCGGCGACGGTGGTGGAGACGACCTGAGTCTCCGGGTCCTGGGCGACGTAGCCGACGACGCTCGCCAGCTTGCCCGGGCCGGCCGCGATCGCGTCCAGGCCGGCCACGTTCACTTCGCCCGATATCTCACCGCCGTGGAAGTGTGGGACGAGGCCGCAGGCGGCACGCAGGAGGGTCGACTTGCCACTTGCGGAGCGGCCGGCGAGGACCGCGAACTCGCCGGCGTCGAGTTGGAGGGAGACGTCGCAAAGAGCTTCGGCGCCAGCTTCCGGATAGGCGTAGGAAAGGCTCTCCACGTACAGAGGCGGTGTGGTGCGGGGCCGGGTTGCCAACTCAGGCACTTGACGGCTCCAAGGGACTCGGCTGGGTGGGAGTCGTGACCTTTGGAGCGGTGCGTTTCCCGGCGGGCTTGCGGCGCAAGGGGGCTAGACCGACGAGTCCAACCAAGGCGGAGAGGGCGAGGGTCAGTGGGTCCGTGCCGATGGTGATGGTCGGGTAGGCGCTGAAGTCGTCGGCGCCGAGGAGCTTTCCTACAATCGCCGCAACCAGCACCGTCGCTCCAACCGCATAGAAGCGGGCGTCGTAACGCGATACCGGCTTTCGGTGGCACGCGTTTGGCATCCATTTGCTGTCAAACGCGTGCCGACGTGAGGAGGGACGGTTGGGAAGGGAGTAGCCGCGTAGTTCCAGGGTGGCGGCTACGTCGACGGCCCGGTCTAGGGAGCCGGCTAGGAGGCGGCGGGCCAAGGGGGCTTTGCCCGCGGGGGCGGCGCC
>DATMBX010000108.1:0-2923 GCA_035558955.1 Solirubrobacterales bacterium
TCCAGCCAGGCGGGCGGGAAGACCGGGGGCGCATCGCCGCGGTAGTCGGGGACGGCGCGTCTGGCCAGGCGGCAGGCCGGCCGGTCTTCGATCAGCGGTCGCAAGTCCTGGAAGGTCAGCAGCAGGCGCACGCTTGCCCCGATCTGGAAGTCGGCCGCGCTCAATTCCTCGCCGTCGAGGACGCCGGCGGCAATCCACTCGTCGACCCTGCGCAGCATCGAGTCGAGCGCCGCCAGGTTGACACGAACGGCCTCGTCGGTCGCCTCGTTGACGCGCACGCCCCGGCCGATGAAGGGCGGCGCGAGGCGGGCGGCGAGGGCGGCCGGGGCGCCCATGACCGAGGGGCCCATGTAGCTGCGGATGGGGGCGCGGTCGGCGTGCATCGCCCAGAGCGAGATCTGCCGAATCGGGTGCTGAAGCTCCTCCTCGCCCCAGCGCTCGGCCTCCTCGACAGCACGGCGGCGCTCGGGGTCGTCGGGAAAGAGCGGCGAATCGGGGCGCAGCCGGTCCAGCTCACGGGCGATCTCGCGCGAGCCCTGGATGCGGCGCCCGTCGACCACCAGCACCGGCACGGTGTTCTGCGGCAAGCCCATCCCCCTGCGCACGATGGCCCGGGCGAGGAACGGGACGAGGTCGATCCTCCGATAGCCGAGGCCCTTGCGCTCGAGCATCGTCGCCACGGCCATCGTTGGGTGCGAGCCCGGAAGCCCGTAGAGCCGGATCTTCATCGCGCGGTCGATCCTAGAGGAGGGCAGGGATCAGCCGGGGGTGTCGATCCAGCGCACGATCAGGCCATCGCGCACTTCGTGGAACGCCGGCGGGGCGGGGGGCGGATCGTCCGTCAGCAGGGCGATCACCTCGTCCGGGCCGTGCAGATGTTCCTCGACGGCAGTCGTCCAGTGAACGTCCGGGTGGAGCAGGCGCTTCAAGCGTTCCCAATCCCGATCTTCGACCGTGGCCAGTACGTCACAGACGGCGGGAACCTGATCAGCCATTCAGCTTGCGGACGAGGGTATGCCATTGCCGGGCGCAACCACTCGCTGAGGCATGCGCCTCATCCGTCGTTCACCGCCTCCGCCTGCATCCGGCCGCGCTCGCGGGTCAGAGCCTCCAGCTCGGCGAGGGCGCGGTCGGCTTCCTCACGACGCCGCTCCGCTTCGAGGGCACGTGCGCGTGCGAGCCCGGCGACCGTGCTGCTCACGATCGCCCGTCGCGAGAACCCCGAGCCCCGTAGAAGGGGGCTCGATGCCCAAGCTAAGGGTCGGAAGTTGGCTCCGACGCATCGGCCACCAGCGTATGCCGCCGAGGCCTTGAGGAAGGCCCTAGAGGCGCCCATTGGGGCGACCGGTGAGCCTTTGGCAGAAAAATTGGTACCCATTGGTACCCGTAGCCAGCCGAAAGATGGATCCGAGAGAAAGAAAAGGCCCCATTTCCGGGGCCTTTTCGAATAGCGGGGGCGGGATTCGAACCCGCGACCTTCGGGTTATGAGCCGCCTACAGGCGTGGCACCTCAGGTCGATTTGGCTCTGCAATGCGGAGTCGGTTCGGTCAGATTGGGTGAGTTTTGCTCAAAATGGAACCACGAATAGAACCACGGGATGGGTCAGAGGCAGGATTGCCGGGGCGGCTCGGAATGACTCGCCGGCGTGAGAAGAAGTGTCAGCGCAGCGAGGCGCTTGAGCTGTGCGCGCCGGCGCCGCGACGCTTGAAGGCACGCTCGATCTGCTCGGCCTCGTGCCGGCTCGGCACGTAGTCGGCGTAGATCAGGGTGGTCTTGTAGTCGCGGTGGCCCATCCACTCCTGCAGGGTGCGCAGCGGGACTCCGGCCGAGGCGCAGTGGGTGCCGAAGGTGTGGCGCAGGTCGTGGAAGCGGGTCAGCGGTTTCAGCTCGACCTCTCCCCCCTCCCCTCTGACCTCTTCGAACTTGCCCACCCCTGTATGAGCCAGCGCTTGCTTGAAGCGCTGGCGGATCTTCGATGCATCGAAGGGGTTGCCGGTCAGCGGGTGGGCGAAGACGAGGTCCTCGTCGCCCTGGTACTCGGAGGCTCTGAAGTGGCGCTCCAGCTCGGCGGCGACGCGGTCGGCCAGCGGCACCGAGCGCGAGGAGCGCCTCGACTTCGGCGTGCCGAAGCTCTGGCGGGTGTAGTTGCGGCGCACCCTGACCCGGCCGGCGCCCCAGTCGACGTCCTGCCAACGCAGCGCCACCAGCTCGCCCTGGCGCAAGCCGGTCATCGCCGCGGTCAGGTAGAGCGCCCGCTCGGTCGAGCCAAGGTAGTCGTCGGGGACAGCGCGCAAGAGCGCCTCGACCTCCTCCAGCTCCAGGTAGCGGATGTCGGCGTCGGCGTCGGGGGCGCGCGGGCGGTCGACGCCGAGGAGCGGGTTCGCCGCCAGCCAGCCGCGCTTGACGGCGAAGGCGAAGAGGCCGTGGAGGAAGATGAGCTGGTTGGTGATCGACTTGGTCGCCAGCCCGGCGCGCTTTTTGGCGGCGATGTAGCGGCGCAGGTCCTCGGCGCCGATCCGCTCCAGCGGACGCTCGGCGAAGAAGGGCACGGCGTGGGCGCGGAGGATCGAGCGGTAGTCGCCGAGGGTCGAGGGCTTGCGCTCCAAGACGTGCTCGAGGTGCTCGAGGTAGAGCTCGCCGGCGGCGGCGATGTCGAGGCCGCTGCGGATCGTCGCCCGCTCGCCCTCGATCCGGCGACGCAGTTCGCGCTCGGCCTGAGCCCGGGTTAGGCCCTCGCGGGAGCCGCGGGGGCGCTTGGGGCCGATCTTGCGCTTGACCCGTCGCCCGCCCGCGTACCAGGTGCCGTACCAGCTCTCGCCGCCGCCGCTGTCGCGGCGCGAGAAGAGTGAGCCCGAGCCGTAGGAGCGGCGCGGACCCTCGGTCTGCTCAATCGATTCGGTCACTCTCTCTGTGGTCCTTCCT
>DATMBX010000109.1:0-3619 GCA_035558955.1 Solirubrobacterales bacterium
TCCTCCACCCGGACCCGCGCGAGGATGCCGTGGCGGGTGTTGGTCGAGCCGTCGGGCGCGGTGTAGTCCTGCGTCAGCGCCCAGAGCGCCGGCTCGGGATCGTCGATCAGCGCCCCTTCGGCCTTCCAAGCCGCAACCGTCTCCGCGGCCCGCGCATAGGGATCGCCCTCGCCTCTGCCGATCTCCTCGTAGGGCTGCGGCAGATCGACCTCGACCACGTTGAAGGGCGAGCGTCCCAACAGCTCCTCCCGCAAAGCGGCGTCGATCACGTCATAAGGCGGAGAAACAACGTCGGCCAGCGCCCCGACCTTCTCCAGGTCGTAGCGCAGAGAGTTGAGAGGTCGAACATCGGCCACGGCGGCGAAACCTAGCGGTTGCGCCCCGGTGAAACGCATTGACCATGAAATAGGCCACTTTTGCGTTTCACCATAGGCGGATCGGGTCGTAGACTGGCCTCGTTCGGGGCGTGGCGCAGCCTGGTAGCGCGCCGCCTTTGGGTGGCGGAGGTCCCCGGTTCAAATCCGGGCGCCCCGATTTTTAGCTCTCCAGTGCGGTTCATCACCGCAACGGATGTCCATGGACGCTTGTCGGGGTTGGGTGTGGCGAGCCGAGTGCCGATAGCGGGGACGGTATGAACAGGGGAGCAAACAATGTCGACCATCGGATCGAGCGGGTCATGTTCGAGACCGATCGGTATGTGATCGTCGGCGACGTGACTCTGCCGCCCGAGGGGTATCAGAGCCGGTTCTCGGACACGATGAACCGCGAGGACTTCGCCTTCATCCCGCTGGTCAACGTGGAGATCACCGACAGGGAAAGCGACACGGTCAGCGAGCGTCCGTTCATCATCGTGGGCAAGGCCCACGTGCAGGTTGCCTACCCCGCTTGAGGATCATGCGGTCGCGCTGCGGCGCCTGCCCTCGCCGGCGTAGGCCACCAGGTCGAAGAAGAAGGCGAGGACGACGATGAACCACTCGAAGCCGACAACGCCGTCGGAGGAGGCCCACATCGCCGCGTAGGCCAGCGTCGTCCAGGGCAGAAGGAAGAAGCCCAGAAGCGGGACGAACCAGTCCTCGAAGGCGCGGCTGAGCAGATCGGTGAAGAGCCACAGCACGAAGATCGCCAGCCGTGGCGAAATCAACGCGAGGAGTGCGACGAGGCAGCCGATGCGCCAAGTTACCCTGTTTACATGCTGGGAATCAAGAAGGCCCGAATACCGGCTCCGGACGAAGCGCTCCCCGGGCGCAGCGAGCCGGCCTTCGAAGTGCCCGAGCGCCACGCCGTCCTGAACAACCGGCTGAAGCCCCCCTTCCCAGTCGGGATCGAGGTTGCCTACTTCGCGCTCGGCTGCTTCTGGGGGGCGGAGCGGCTGTTCTGGGGGATCGACGGTGTCTACACGACGGCGGTCGGGTACATGAACGGGATCACGCCGAACCCGACCTACGAGGAGGTCTGCAGCGGCAGGACAGGTCACGCCGAGGCTGTCCTGGTGGCCTTCGATCCCGCGCGGGTCTCCTATGCCGACCTGCTCAAGGTCTTCTTCGAGGAGCACGACCCGACTCAGGGCATGCGCCAGGGCAACGACGTCGGCACGCAGTACCGCTCCGGCATCTATTTCGCCAACGACGCCCAAAAGGCAACCGCCGAGATGACCCTGCGCGCCTATGACGATGCCCTGCGCGCCGCCGGGCACGCGCCGGTCACTACCGAGGTCGAGCCCGCCGCCCCCTTCTACTACGCCGAGGACTACCACCAGCAGTACTTGCACAAGGTGCCGAACGGCTACTGCGGGCTGGCGGGCACGGGCGTCTCCTGCAGCATCCCGGCCCCCGCCCCCTAGCCCTCGCACCCGGCGCGGCGACTAGCATCCCGCGCCGGTGACCCCCTCCTTCGGCTCCTACATCGGCGGCTGCCTCGCCCTGGTCGGCATCCTCTCGGCGCTCGGGCTGGGCGGCTACTGGCTGCGGCGCTGGATCGTGCCCGAGTTCTCCGGCGCGCTGGCCCGCCTCGCCGACCTGACGATCGCCACCGCGCTGCTGATCCTCGCCCTGCAGCTGCTGGGGACGCTGAGCATCCTCACGCTCGGCTGGTCCGTCGTTGGCTGCATCGCGGTCGGCCTCGTCGCCGCCGCGATCGGCTGGCGCTTCGCGCCGAGTAGGGCTGAGGAGGTCGCGGCGCCGCGGGTGGGGAGAATCGCCTTCTGGATCGCGCTTGGCGTCGCCTCCTGGACCGTCGCCGAGTGGACGTTCCCGGCCCAGCTCAGCCTCGACCAGGGGATGTTCGGCGGTGACACCACCTGGTACCACATGCCCTTCTCCGGGCGGATCGCCCAGGACGCCTCGATCGTCCACCTCCACTTCACGGATCCGCTGCGGCTCGCGGCCTGGTTTTACCCCGGCAGCTCCGAGTTGGTCCACGCCGGCGGCATCGTCCTCTTCAAGAGCGACTGGCTCTCGCCGCTGATCAACCTGGGTTGGCTGGCGATCGCACTGGTCGCTTGCTGGTGCGTCGGCCGCCCCTACAAGGTCGGCCCGGCGACGCTGGTCGCGGGGGCGATCGTCCTCTCCGCGGGGGTGATGATCGAAACCCAGCCGGGGGAGGGGCGCAACGACATCATGGGCCTCGCTTTCCTGGTCGCCTTCGCCGCCTTCCTGATCAACGGCCACCAGCGCCGGGCGCCGGCCGAGGGCGCCGTGCAGGACGCGCCCGAGCGCGACGCGCCGTTGCTGGACAAGGGCCCGCTGGTTATGGCCGGGATCGCCGCCGGACTGGCAATTTCGGTGAAGCTGCCCCTGCTGGCCCCGGTGGGGGCGATCGCGGTGGGAATGATCTTGGTCAGCGGGCGCGGGCGGCGCTTGACGACAGCGGTGTTGATCGGCGTTCCCGCCTTCGTCGTCGGCGGGTACTGGTACGTGCGGGCGGCAATCCACTCGGGGGGCAACCCGATTCCGCAGATCGGATGGGGACCGCTGAGCCTGCCGAGGCCGGATCAGATGCCGCTCGACCCGCGACCGCGCTTCGCCGTCGCCGACTACCTGTTCGAGCCGACGATCTACCGCAAGTGGTTCTTCCCTCAGCTCGACAACGCGCTCGGCCCCCTCTTTCCGCTGATCCTGGTGATCGGGGTCGCCGCCGCGATCTACATCGCCTTTCGCTCCCGCAACCTGATCCTGCGGGTGCTCGCCGCCGCGGCCCTGCTGACCGCCGCCGTCTACATCGTCACGCCGCTGACCGCGGCCGGGCAGGAGGGCTCGCCGACCGGCTTCTTCACCAACACCCGCTACCTGATGCCCGGGTTGCTCCTCGCCATGGTGATGCTGCCGCTCGCGCGGCCGCTGCGCGCCCCCGACTCCCGCGCCTGGCAGACGCTGCTCTTCCTCACCGGAGTCTTCGTCGTCTCGGTGCTGGCGACGCCGCGCTGGTATCCCGGCTACATCGTCGGCACCGTCTTCCTCACCTTGGCGATCGTCTGGGCGCCGACCGCGTTGACGAGATTGCGCGGGCGGCGGGAGATCGGCCGGGGGGCGGTCGCGGCGGCGGTCGCCGCGATCGTCCTGCTCGCGGTCGTGCTCGGCCGCGCCCAAGAGGTCCAGTACTACAAGCACCACTACACGAGAAC
>DATMBX010000110.1:0-2889 GCA_035558955.1 Solirubrobacterales bacterium
GCGAAGGAGCCTCGCCGTGTTGGCGCTGAGCGTCCCTGAGTAGAGCACGCCGAGGTGGGGAAGCTCGGGGCTCTCCTGGATCGCCTCCTCCGGCCGGCATCGACCGGCCAGGACCTCTGAGGCCCCAAGCTCGTCCCGTCCCAGTCCCGGGACCGCGTCGCTCAGGTCGAGCGCCGGCCTGCGCAGGTCCAGCTCCACCAGGGCGACGCTGTCCCCATCGGCGGCGATCGCCAACGCAAGCTCCCTCGCCACGGTGGTCTTGCCCTCTTCGGCCTCCGGGCTGGTGACCAGGATCGCCTTCGCATCGGACCCTGGCGCGAGCTCGAGATTCGTTCGCAGGACGCGCAGGGAGTCGGTCAGCGGTTGGCGTGCCAGACGCCTGTGGACGGGCAGCGCGATGGCCTCGGGCGATCGAGGGACGCGGGTGAGGATTGGCTGGCCCAGCAGGGACTCCTCCTCTTTGCCGATCCTGACGCTGCGGTCCATGCGGTCCACGGCGAGGGCGGCGGCAAAGGCGAGCAGGAGGCTCAGGATGGCGCCGAAGCCGAGGTACAGGGGCACGTTCGGGCGCGCCGGATCGGTCGGCGGCACGGCATTCGCGCTGAGCGCGACGGTGGTCGGGACCCGCCCCTGGCTGTGCAGCTCCGACATCCGCGCGACGAACGCCGAGGCATAGGCGTTGGCGACGAAAGCCGCCTCCTCCGGCGAGTCCGCCTCGGCGCTGATCTCCAGCAGTTGAGTCCGCTCCACCGGACTGATCGACATCCGGTCGAGGAGCTCGGTTGCGGAGATGTCGTCGTCGAGCTGCGCGGCTGCCTCCTCGGCCACCTGCGGGTTCGCCGCGAGCGTCGTGAAGGTGCGCGCGAGCTGCTCTCCCTGGGTGCTGTCGAGGGTCTGGGTCGCCAGGTCGCCCTCGATCGATTGGCCGACGAAGATCGTCGCCGTTCCCTCGTAGGTCTTGGGCACGGCCAGCGTGGTGAGCACCACGGCAGCGAGGGAGAGCGCCAGGGCGATCCCGAAGATGGCCTTGCGCCGCCAAAGGAGCGATGTCAGCTCATCTATGCCCAAAAGCTTTCCTGCGTCTCGAGTTGAACGCTCCCTGCCACGCAGCGAGCGCAGTGTACTGAACGCATCAGCCGCTCCGGGGCGATCAACCGAAGGGAGGTTGGTAGAAGTCCTCCACGTAGCGCAGCGAGAACGGGACCGATCGCTGTCTGCCGAAGACGGCGCGGACCTTGCCGCGACGGCGGTTGCGAAGCTTCTTGCGGAAGATTCCGCCCCGGTCCGCTCTCGCCATCGCCAGCGGCCGCCAGTGCCGACCCGTGCGCAGTTGTATCCGCACCCGGCCCGGGCCGCCGCTCGGAGTCTTCCCCCAGACGAGCAGACCGCGCCTGCGGTTGAGCGCTACGACGGGAAACCGGAAGGCTTCCAGCAGAGCGCGCTTCGGCTTGTCCTCGGCGAGCGTCGCGCCCCGGGTGAAGAAGCCCGAATCCACGGTCTGGTTGAAGGGGAGGTTATGCCTCTCCTGATCACGCAGGCCGTACCAGATGAACGCCGACACTCCCGCGCGCCAGGCGCGAAACATTGCCTCCGCGGTCCAGCGAGCAGCGATCCTCAGCGGCAGGCCCCCCGGGTCCGGAGGCCGGGTGTCCCAGCCGAACTCGGTGATCCACAATGGAGTGGGGCCAGGCTGTCCCCGAATCCGTCCGGCCCGATCGGCGGCTCGCAGAAGCCGTTGCAACTCGGGGAGGTCGCCGAGGGAAACGTCGTCGGGGTGGGGGCCCTGGTGGGTCGGCCCGCCGGTCGTGTACGGGTTGACGGCGAAGATGTCGAAGGGGATGGCGCCGCCGCAGTCTCCGGCGGAGGCGCGGGGGCGTTTGTGGCCCTGCATGCAAAGCAGGCGGCGGGTGAAGTCGAGGGGGCCGATCCCGCCGGGCCTCGTCAGCGGCGCGAGTCCGGCCGAGATCACGAGGTTGGTCTCGTCGACCGACTTCACCGCGACGGAGAAGTCGCGCAGGATCGCGCGGTAGAGGTCGGGCGAAACCGGCTGTCCATCCCTGAACTGGGGGTTGAAGAAGAGAAAGAGGTTCGGCTCGTTCTGCGCCTGCCAGTAGCGAACGCGCGGCAATCCCCCGAAGCTGCCGCTGTAGCGCCGCGCCATCGCCTCGGCGAAGTCAGCGTAAGCGGCGGAGTCCAATTCACAGACGGCCCCGGGGAGGTCCTTGCGGTCGCAGCCCTGCCCCCACGATGGCGCGCTGGTAATCGCGATCACCGGCTCCAGCCCCGCGGCGACCGCGTACATCACCTGGCTGTCGGCGACATGCCACCAGTAGTTGGGGTCTGTCGGATCGGTTGGGTCCCAGTCCTTCGGCTCCTTTCTGGGAGCGATCGAGTCCCATCCGATCGTGAGCCTGACCAAACGCGCGCCGGTTCCGCGGATGCGCTGATAGGCCAGGGGCGGCGCATCGTAGGTATGGGAGGGATCGGTGACCCCGCTGGTCAACGCCTGGGCTCGCGCCTTCGGCGCCCCCGCGAACGGGGCCAGCGCCGCCACGCTCGCCAAGAGCAGAAGCGCGGCCCTGCCGAATTTCAGCCCCGAGGAGGTCACAATCGATTTGAACACGGTGGCGCAGGGTTGGATGCGATGCGCATGTCCCCGCTAGATCCGGCTATCGGGTGGCGCCCCCGCCGAGGCGCGCGCGAGTGGCCAGCCCGGCTCGGACCAGCAGGGCGGCGGCGATCGCGAGAAGCGCGATCCAGAGCAGGGAGTTGGTGGGCCGCGTGTCGGCGACAAGTGTGGTGTCGGGAGAATGGCCGGGTTTCCCCTGCGCGGCATCCCCCCCGGCTCCCCCGGCTGCCTCGCCTCTTGCGGCCTGGTCTCCACCTTGC
>DATMBX010000111.1:0-3130 GCA_035558955.1 Solirubrobacterales bacterium
CACGCAACGACCAGGTCGCCACCGACGTGGCGATGGTGGTCCAGGCCCACTCGCTGAGGGCGATCGAGCTGACCGGCGCCGCGATGGAGCGCCTTTTGGAACTTGCCGAGCATCACCGCGACTGGCCGATGCCTGGCTACACGCACCTGCAGCGCGCCCAACCGGTCTACCTCGGCCACCACCTGCTCTCCTACTTCTGGATGCTCGCCCGCGACGTCCTGCGCTTCCAGTTCGCGCTCGACAGCGCCAGCGTGATGCCGCTCGGCTCCGGCGCCCTCGCCGGCGTCAATTGGGAGATCGACCGGGACGCCGTGGCCGACGACCTCGGCTTCGAGCACGTCAGCCACAACTCGATCGACGGGTCCTCCAACCGCGACTTCGTCCTCGACTACCTGTCCGCCGCTTCGACCTGCGCGATGCACCTTTCTCGGCTCGGCTCGGAGATCGTGATCTGGTCCAGCAGCGAGTTCGGCTTCTGCGAGCTGGACGAGTCCTTCTCCTCGGGCTCCTCGATCATGCCCCAGAAGAAGAACCCCGACTCGGCCGAGCTGCTGCGCGCCAAGAGCCCGCGGGTCGTCTCCGACTACACGTCGGTGATCGGGATGATGCACGCCCTGCCCCTCACCTACGGCAAGGACATGCAGGAGGACAAGGAGCCCCTGTTCGACGCGATCGACACCGTGGAGCTCTGCCTCGACGCGACCGAAGGGATGCTGGCCGGGATCGAGTTCGACCGCGAGCGGATGGAGGGCGCCTCGGGCGACGAGATGCTGGCGGCGACCGAGATCGCCGACCTGCTGGTCCGCAAAGGGGTGCCGTTCCGCGAGGCGCACGGGATCGTCGGCGGCCTCGTCCGCGACGCGGTCGAGCAGGGGCGCGCGCTTTCCGACTTCACCGAGGACGAGCTGAAGGCTCGCTCCGAGCATCTCGACGACTCCTATTACGAGGTGCTGAAGCGCAGTAGCTGGCTGGAGTCGAAGCGGATCGCGGGCGGCACCGGCTCGGAGCCGCTGGCGCGACAGATCGACGAGGCTCGCGTGACTCTCGGCGCGGTCAAGGCGAGGGTCGAAGAAGAGCGTTCGTGAGGCTCGGTGCGGCCTTCTTCGATCGTTCCGTCCACACGGTGGCGCGGGAGCTGATCGGTTGCGCGCTCTTCTATGAGGGTCGTGGGGGAGTGATCGTCGAGACCGAGAGCTACGAACGTGACGACCCCGCTTGCCACGCCTATGTAGGCCTCACTCCACGGACGGAGACTTTGTTCGGCCCGCCGGGACGGGCCTATGTCTACCTCTCATACGGCATCCACAGCCTGCTCAACGCGGTCGCCGAGCCGGAGGGCGAAGCGGCGGCCGTGCTGATCCGGGCGCTGGAGCCGACCGTGGGGCTGGAGGAGATGCGCACCCGGCGCGGCGGGCGCGGCGACCTCGATCTCTGCACGGGGCCAGGCAAGCTGACCGAGGCGCTGGGGATTGGGCTCGACGCCAACGGCGCAGACCTGGCGAGCGACCCCTTTCTGTTGCAGCCACGCGAGCCCGGCTGGATGGGGGAGGTCGTCACCGGCCCTCGTGTCGGGATCACCAAAGCGACCGAGCGGCCGTGGCGCTTCAGCCTTGCCGGCAGTCGGTTCGTTTCCCGCGGCTAACCGGCGGTGATGCCGCCGCCGGTTCCGCCTCCGCTTGGCGCGGGAGCGGGAGCGGGAGCCGGCGAGGGTGTGGCCGGCGCCGCCGGGGCGCTGGGCGCCGGCTCGGGAGAGGGGGCCGGCGTCGAAGTCGACGGGTCCGGGGTGGACGGCGCCGAGTAGGAGGGGGCCGAGGGGATATAGGTCGACCCCGAATCCTCGTCGCTGTCGATGCCGCTTTCCCGCTCCGCTGCCCGCACGGCCTGAATGTCCTCCCAAGCCGAGATCACGCCCGCCCAAATCAGCGCCGGGAAGGTCCCGCCGTCGACCGGCCCGCCGGCGAACTCGGTCGTCATCGGCGTCGTCGTGTCCGCGTGGCCGACCCAGACACACGCGGTCACCTCGTCGGTGGCGCCGCAGAACCAGGCGTCGCCGTTGTTCTCGGTCGTTCCCGTCTTTCCCCACTGAGAGGAGTCGCCGATATTGGCTTTGACGCCTGTGCCGCTGCTGACGACGCTGCTGAGGATCGTCTTCGCCTCTTCGGCGACCCCCTCATCGAGCACCTGGGTGTGGATCGAGTCGTTGTCGCCGCCCTTGATCAGGTTTCCGTCCTGGTCGGTCACCTCGGTATAGGCGACGGGGCTGTCGCCGGGGTCGGGGGCGAGAGTGCCGCTGACCCGGTCTCCGTTGTTGGCGAGCGTGGAAAAGGCGTAGGCCCACTCGAGCGGCGTCACACCCTCCTTCAGGCCACCCAGCACCATCGCCGGGTTGGTGGAGAGATGGGTCTTGACGCCGAGCCGATGGGCCATGCCGGCGATGTCGCGGGTTCCGCGCTCGAGGCTCTCGAGCCCAACCTGGGCGTAGACCGCGTTGTCCGAGTAGGTGGTCGCCGTCGCCAGGGATGCGGAGCCGAGATAGCTGTCCTCGTAGTTGTTGACCTCGAAGAACTCCTTGCCTCTTCTGCCGAAGGTGAAGACCTGTGGCGCGGATTCGTAGACGGCTCCCGCAGAGATCCCCTGCTCGAGCGCGGCGGCGAGGATGATCGGCTTGATCGAAGAGCCTGGCTGACGATGACCCATCGTCGCCAGGTTGAACGGCTTCTCCTCGAAGTCGGGCCCGGCGACCATCGCCTTGACGCCGGCGTTGCGGTTGTCGATCACTACGACGGCGGCGGTAGGGAGGATGCCGCTGAGATATGAGCCGACCACTCCCTGGGCGGCGTCCTGGAGCTCCAGGTCCAGCGTCGTCTTCACTCTCAACCCGCCGAAGAAGGTCTTGGCGGCGCCGAAGCGGTCGACCAGCTGCTGGCGCACCCAGGAGGTGAAGTACGGGGCAATCGAGTCGATCGACGGCGGCTCGATGTTTTCGGGCGCCGGCAGCGCCTGCCTGGTCCCGTCCACGTACTGCTCATGGGTGATGTAGCCCTGCTCGTACATCCGCTCCAGCACCAGGTTGCGGCGCCAGAGGGCGTTCTCGGGGAAGAACTTGGGGTCGTAGGAGTAGGGCGACTGG
>DATMBX010000112.1:0-3194 GCA_035558955.1 Solirubrobacterales bacterium
CGAAGGCCTTCACGCCTTCCCCGGCTTCTTCGACCCACACGTCCACCTGCGAACCCCCGGTCAGGAGCACAAAGAGGACATCGAGACCGGGACGCGGGCGGCCGCCGCCGGGGGCTACTGCGGCGTCCTCGCGATGGCCAATACCGATCCCACCGTCTCCACCGCCGCCGACATCGAAGCGCTGCGTGAGCGCGCCCGCGCCGAGGCCTCGGTCCCGGTCGGCTTCCTCGCCACCGTCACCCGTGGCATGCGGGGAGAGGAGCTGACCGAGATGGCGGAGCTTCGCGAGGCCGGCGCGGTCGGCTTCACCGACGACGGGCTGCCGATCCGAAGCGCCCGCATCCTGCGCCGCGCCCTCCAGTACCAACGGCTCTGCGGTGGCGTCATCGCCCTGCACGAGGAGGACCCCGAGCTCTCCGGCGACGGGGTCATGCACGAGGGGCCGGTATCGGCCGCGCTCGGCCTTGCCGGCATCCCCTCCGTCTCCGAGTCGACGACGATCGCCCGCGACGCGGCGCTGGCCGGCTACGAGGGCGGGCGAATCCACGTCCAGCACCTCTCCGCGACCGAGTCGGTCGAGGCGGTGCGCGCCGCCAAGGCGGCGGGTGTGCAGATCACCTGCGAGGCCTCGCCGCACCACCTATGCCTCACCGACGAAGAAGTGCGCAGCCTCGACGCGCGTCGCTTCAAGATGAATCCCCCGCTTCGCGCCGAGGCCGATCGCCAGGCGCTGATCGACGGCCTGCGCGACGGCACGATCGACTGCATCGCCACAGACCACGCGCCCCACGCGACGGAGGAGAAGGAGGTGCCCTTCGAGCAAGCTGCGATGGGCGTTACCGGGCTGGAGACGGCGTTCGCCGCGGTTCACACCGACCTCGTCCTTTCCGGCACGCTCGACCTCGCTCTCGTGGTCGAGCGGATGGCCGGTGGCGCGGAGCCTTTCGGCCTAGAGCGCCCGAGCCTGGCGCCCGGCAGCGAGGCGAACATCGCCCTCTGCGACCTCAGCGCCGAGTGGACGGTGGGGGAGGACGGCTACGAGAGCCGCTCGCAGAACTCCTGGTGCGCCGGGCGCAAGCTGACAGGGCGGGTGCTGATGACCGTGGCCGGCGGCCAAGTTGCCTACCGGCTGCGCAGCTTCTCCCTGGGGGTCGCGGCGTGAGCGCCTACGTCCTGCTCGAAGACGGCGCCCGCTTCGACGGCGAAGCGGTCGGCTCGCTCGAAGCGATCACCGGCGAGGTCGTCTTCAACACCGCGATGACCGGCTATCAGGAGTCGGTCACCGACCCCTCCTACGCGGGGCAGATCATCGTCTTCACCTACCCGCTGATAGGCAACTACGGCGTGTCGGCGGCGGCGATGGAGTCCGACCGCATACATGCGCGGGGGGTCGTCATGCGCGACGCCCACAACGGCGAGGACGTCGCCACGGCCGAAGGGGGCTGGCTCGACTGGCTCGGCGATTGCGGGGTGCCCGGGATAACCGGGGTCGACACCCGGGCGCTGGTCCGCCACATCCGCGACGCCGGCTCGATGCGCGGCGGCGTCTTTCCGGGGCAGATGGCCGAGGCCGAGGCACGCGAGCGGGTCGCGGCCGAGCCTTCGATGGACGGCGCCGACCTCGCCCGTACGGTCACACCGCCCGAGCCGGTTCGCTTCGAGGGCAAGGGCGCGCACGTCGTCGGCGTCGATACCGGGATCAAGATGAGCATCGTCCGTCAGCTGCGCGAGCGCGGCTGCAGACTGACCCTGCTGCCCTGCGAGACCTCGGCGGAGGAAGTCCTCGCCGAGGATCCCGACCTGGTCTTTCTCGCCAACGGCCCCGGCGACCCCGCCGCCCTCGACTACGTCGTCGATACCGTCCGCGAGCTGGTCGGTGTGAAGCCGGTCTTCGGCATCTGCCTCGGCCACCAGCTGCTCTGCCGCGCCGTCGGCCTGGAGACCTTCAAGCTGCCCTTCGGCCACCGGGGCGCCAACCATCCGGTCAAGGACCTGGAAACCGGGAAAATCGACATCACCTCCCAAAACCACGGCTTCGCCGTCCGGGGCCCGAGGGGAGAATCGCGGATCGAGGCCGACGAGCCGGTGCGCTGGGAGACAGATTTCGGCGGCGCCGAGCTGTCCCACCTCAACCTCTACGACCGCACGGTCGAAGGCCTCGTGCTGAGGGACGTGCCGGGAGCCACCGTCCAGTACCACCCCGAGGCAGGCCCTGGCCCGCACGACGCCCGCCACCTCTTCGACCGCTTCCTCGAGATGGCGGCCGCCTGATGCCTCGCCGCGAGGACATCCAGAAGATCATGCTGATCGGCTCCGGTCCGATCGTGATCGGCCAGGCCGCCGAGTTCGACTACTCCGGCGCGCAGGCCTGCAAGGTGCTGCTGGAGGAGGGCTACGAGGTCGTGCTCGTGAACTCCAACCCGGTGACGATCATGACCGACCCGGAGTTCGCCACCGCGACCTACGTCGAGCCGCTGCTGCCCGGCCCGGTCACCCAGGTGATCGAGCGCGAGCGGCCCGACGCGCTGCTGCCGACGCTCGGCGGCCAGACCGCGCTCAACCTCGCCAAGACCCTCCAGGAGGACGGCACGCTCGAGCGCCACGGCGTCGAGCTGATCGGCGCGAACTACGACGCGATCAACCGCGCCGAGGACCGCGACCAGTTCGACCGCACGATGCAGGCGGCCGGGTTGCGGACGGCCAAGAACGTGATCGCCACGACCGTCGAGCAGGCGATCGAGCACCTCGACGACGTCGGCCTGCCGGCGATCATCCGGCCCGCGTTCACGCTCGGCGGCCGCGGCGGCGGCATCGCCCGCACGCGCGAGCAGTACGCCGAGATCGTCGGCCGCGGCATCGCCGCGAGCCCGATCGGCCAGGTCCTGATCGACGAGTCCGTGCTCGGCTGGGGCGAGTTCGAGCTCGAGGTCATGCGCGACGGCGCGGACAACGTCGTGATCGTCTGCTCGATCGAGAACATCGACCCGATGGGCGTCCACACGGGCGACAGCGTCACGGTCGCGCCGCAGCAGACGCTCACCGACCGCCTCTACCAGCGCCTGCGCGACCAGGCGATCGCGGTGATCAGGGCCGTAGGGGTAGAGACCGGCGGCTCCAACGTGCAGTTCGCGGTCAACCCGGCGACCGAGGAGATCGTCGTCATCGAGATGAACCCGCGGATGTCGCGCTCGTCG
>DATMBX010000113.1:0-3985 GCA_035558955.1 Solirubrobacterales bacterium
AGGACGACGAGCGCCGCGCCGAGGCCGCTCTGCAGAAGCAGACCGACGAGGCGATAGCCCAGATCGACGCGCTGCTGAAAGGGAAGGAAGAGGAGATCCTGGAGGTGTGAGTGCCTCCGCGCGGTACGTCGCGATCATCACCGACGGGAACGGCCGCTGGGCGCGGCAACGAGGGCGGCCGGTCATCGAGGGGCACCGAGCCGGAGCCGACACGGTCAAGGCGCGACTGCGCGACGCGGTCGAGCTGGGGGTCGAAGAGTTGACTGTCTTCTCCTTCTCGACCGAGAACTGGGCGCGTCCCGACGCGGAGGTGGAGGGACTGATGCGAATGTTCGCCGAGCGGATCGAAGCCGAGACGCCCGAGCTCGACGAGGAAGGGGTGCGGATGCGCTTCATCGGCCGTCGCGAGGGCGTCGATCCCGAGCTGGCGCGGCTGGTGGACTGGGCGGAGGAGAAGACCGCCGCCAACGAGCGGATCACCCTCTTCGTCGCCTTCAACTACGGCGGACGAGCGGAGATCGTCGATGCGGCGAGAAGCTTCAAGGGCGGCTCCGAGGAAGAGTTCCGCCGCCACCTCTACGCGCCCGAGATGCACGACCCCGACCTCCTGATCCGAACCAGCGGCGAGCGGCGCGTCTCCAACTACCTGCTCTGGCAGTGCGCCTACTCGGAGCTCGTCTTCCGTGACGAGCTCTGGCCGGATTTCAGCCGCGAAGCGCTGGAGGAATCGCTGCGGGAGTTCAAGGCGCGACAGCGACGCTTCGGGGCGAGGGCCTAGATGGATCTCTTCGACGACGTTCAGTTCGAGGACGAGCCGCCGCGACGCACCACCGCCCGCGCTCCCCGGCCCCCGCGGCGCAGGAGGGGGAGCCTGCGCGGTGAGACGGCGAAGCGCATTGTGGTCGCGATTCCCTGGATCGCCTTCGCGATCGCGATCACGGTCGCGGGTGGGCTGCCTTTCGCGATCGCGATGATCGCGATCGGCCTGGTCGGCCTGCGCGAGTACTTCGCGATGACGGACGAGCTGCGTCCGATCGAGATCGCCGCCTACATCTCGGTCACGGCGCTGATCCTCGCCGCCCACTTCGGCACCGCCTTCAACATCCTGCTGATCGGCGCGGCGACTTTTCCGCTCCTCTTCGCCTTTGGCGCCGATCGCAAGCACCGCGACGGGATCACGGTCTCGATGGGAATCACCCTGCTCGGCGTCGTCTGGATCGGCATCCCCCTGGTCCACGCGGTGCTGCTGCGCGGCCTGCCCGATCACGGCGCGGCGCTTCTGGTCGACGTCCTGATCGGCACCTTCGCCACCGACACCGGCGCCTACGCGACCGGCCGAATGTTCGGCTCCCACAAGATCGCGCCGAGCCTCTCGCCCAACAAGACCCTGGAGGGCTTGATCGGCGGCTTCCTGATCGGCACCCTGGCCTTCTGGTTCGCCGGCCTCTACCAGGACTGGCTCTCCGGGGTCGATGCGCTGATCATCGGCGCCGCGGTGGCGGCGATCGGCCCGGTCGGCGACCTCTTCGAGTCGATGCTGAAGCGAGACCTGGGCACGAAGGACACCGGCAAGCTGTTCGGCGCCCATGGCGGCCTCCTCGACCGCCTCGACGCGGTCTTCTTCACAGTCGTGGTCGGCTACTACCTTGCCGTCCAGCTGGCCTACTGAGCCACCTACACTGCCTCAGGTGAAGAAGCTCGTAATCCTCGGGTCCACCGGCTCGATCGGCACTCAGGCGCTGGAGATCGTCGCTTCCTCCGAGGAGCTTCAGGTTGTGGGCTTGTCGGCCGGGTCGAGATGGGATCTGACGCTGGAGCAGGCAAGGCAACACGGCGTTCCTGCCGTCGCTCTCGGCGACACCGACGCGGCCGAGCGTGCGCGTGGGGCTTGGAGCGGCCGGGTCCTCTCCGGCGAGGACGGCATTCGCGAGCTGATCGCGTCCTCCGGCGCCGACCTCGTCCTCAACGGCATGGTCGGAGCGGCGGGGCTGGGGCCGACCGTGGTCGCCCTCAGCGAGGGGATCGACGTCGCCCTGGCCAACAAGGAGAGCCTGGTGATAGGCGGCGAGTTGACGATGGCACTCGCCGAGGGCACGGGCGCCCGCCTGCTTCCGGTCGACTCCGAGCACTCCGCGCTTCACCAGCTGATCGCCGCCGCCCAGCCGGGGGCGATCGATCGGCTGGTGCTTACGGCGTCCGGCGGGCCCTTCCGCGGTCGCACCGACCTCTCCGGCGTCACCGTCGAGGATGCCCTCGCCCACCCGACCTGGGATATGGGCGGGCGAATCACGATCGACTCGGCGACATTGATGAACAAGGGGTTCGAAGCGATCGAGGCACACCATCTCTTCGACGTTCCGTATGAGCGGATCGAGATCGTCGTCCACCCGCAGTCGATCGTCCACTCGCTCGTCGACCTCAACGACGGCGCCACGCTCGGTCATCTCGGATACCCGGACATGCGGGTGCCCATCTCCTACGCGCTGCACTATCCGGAGCGCGCCGACGTCGACGTGCCGCGGCTCGATCTCGCCGCGGCCGGAGAGCTGACCTTCGAGGCGCCCGACGAGGAGACTTTCGCCTGCCTGCGACTTGCTCGAGAGGCAGGCGAAGCGGGGGGGACCGCGCCCTGCGTCCTCAATGCCGCCGACGAGGTCGCCGTCGCCGCCTTCCTCGACGGGCGGATTCCGTTCACGGGGATCGCCGAAGCGATCGAGGGCGTCCTCTCCGAGATGCCGGCCTCTCCGGTCGGCCACTTCGACGACCTCTTCGACGCCGACGCCGAGGCGCGCCGCCGCACCGAAGACCGTGTCAAGGGGTTGACTCGGGCATGAACTGGGTGCTGATCTTCCTCGGCTTCTCCCTGCTGATCGTCCTCCACGAGGCGGGCCACTTCTTCGCCGCGAAGGCGACCGGGATGCGGGTCGAGCGCTTCTTCCTCTTCTTCCCGCCGAAGCTGGTCTCGATCAGACGGGGGGAGACCGAGTACGGGGTTGGCGCGATCCCCGCGGGGGGCTTCGTGAAAATCAGCGGCATGAGCCCCGACGAAGAGCTGCCGCCGGAGGCAAAGGGTCGTGGCTACTACGACCAGCCGGTCTGGAAGCGGATCGTCGTGATCGGCGCCGGGCCCGCGGTCAACATCCTCCTCGCCTTCGCGATCCTCTTCGCCGTCTCTCTGAACGCTCGCGACGCCACCCAGTCGGTCGGGGACATCGTGCCGGGGTCGCCGGCCGCTGCCGCCCTGCAGCCGGGAGACAAGATCCTCGCGGTGGACGGCGACAGCTACCCGAGCGCCGACCGTGAGACCCGGCTGACCCATTTCTTCAACGACGTTGCCTCACACAGATGCGCCGGCAAGCAAGTGGACGGGTGCAAGGCCGCCACTCCGGTGGCGCTGCGAGTAAGCCGCGACGGCGAGGTGATCACGGTCCACGTTCGACCCGAATACGACGCAGCGCTCAACCGCACTCGGATCGGCTTCTCATACGGCTCCGAGCCGGCCGACCTGGGAGTCGGCGGAGCAGTCGACCGCTCCGTGGATTTCATGTGGCTGGTCACGACGAAAACTCTGACCGTCTTCGCCAACCTCCTCGATTCCGAGCAGCGCAAGCAGGTCTCCGGCGTCGTCGGGGTCAGCGACGTCGCCAACCAGACGCTCAACGAGTTCGGCACGACCGAGGCGCTGATCCTGCTGGCCGTCGTCAGCCTCTCCCTCGGCCTGATCAACCTCTTCCCCTTCCTGCCGCTCGACGGCGGCCACATCTTCTGGAGCCTGGTCGAAAAAGTCCGCGGCAGGCCGGTTCCCTTCAGCGTCATGGAGCGAGCCGGGGCGGTCGGCTTCGTCCTCGTGATCATGCTCTTCTTCCTCGGCCTAACCAACGACATAGGCCGCCTCACCGGCGAGGGCTTCACGGTCCGCTAAGCGTTGCGACCGGGCTCGGGATGCGGTCGGTACGCTTGATTCGTGGCTTCCAAGCGGCAGATA
>DATMBX010000114.1:0-5529 GCA_035558955.1 Solirubrobacterales bacterium
AGACGTCGCGTCCCGGCCACGTCGACCACGTTCTTGCCCTCGCCGAACTGGAGGAAGATCTCCAGGCCCAGCTCCCCGGCCAGCCCCCGCACCCGCTCGTGGTCGTCGCCGACCCACTGGCCGCCGACGTCGACCGTCACCCCGTCGCCGAGCGTCGCGTTCAGCAGCCGCCCCCCGACCCGGTCGCGCGCCTCCAGCACAACGACCTCCCGGCTGGCGTCCGCCAGCGCTCGGGCCGCCCGCAGCCCGGACAGCCCCGCCCCAACCACCGCCACGTCGACCAAGTCACGACCCATCGCCGCCAGTCTCCCACGCGCGTTTGGCGCCTCTGAGAAACCGCTTTAGATCTTTGACCAGCAAGATCAGGTGAAGCGGGTCCGTCGGCGAAGGCTCGAAGCCAAAGCGAAGATAGAAGTCGCGTGCTTCCTCATGCGCGTGAACTACCAACGCACGGATCCCAACCGACTCCGCCGCGGCCGCGCAACGCAACAGAGCATCCTGGAGAAGGGAGCGGCCGACGCCGCGGGACTGATGGCTTCGATCGACCGCGAGGCGAGCGAGAATCACGACGGGAACCGGTCGCCCGCCGGGCTGGCCTTTCAATAGGCGAGTCGTTGCATTCTCTGGCTCGACCTGCCCGACAGCCAGCGCGTAGTAGCCCACCACACGGCTGCCCCCAGCAGAGGTAACGAAGACCCTCGCTGAACCGGCCGCTTCGGCATGGCGAGCGTAGCGATGCAGCCAGAGATCGAGCGACTCCTCCCCGGATTCGAAGCCGTCGAGTTGGTGCTTGCCCCGCAGCGGCTCAGGCCGCGAGTAACCCATCGCCGGCCGCTACTCGAAGATGCTCGGCTTTGAGTAGAGATCGCGAAGGCCGGCCGGCGCCGCTGCGGGACGATCTAGAAGCTCGGAGAACCGCTCCCAGGCGGGTGCGTTCAATTCAAACGCCGTGCGATCGGCCAAGATCCGTCGCGCTTCCGCGACGGCGGCATGCCTGACGAAGCTGGTGTAGCTCGTTTCCGTCGAATCGCTGGCGGCGCGCACTAGCGCATCCTCGGACTCTGCGACACGCAGGTCCCAGCGGCGGTCTCGCGTTTCTCGATTTTTGGTGGCCATCCGCCAGCGAGTGTACAGGCAATGTGCGTACGTCTGCCCCGAGCAACGAATCGTCCTGCCGGTGGGACACTGGCGCCATGAAGCTGCCGACGCTTCGCAACGAGGGGCTGATCCTGCGCCCGATCGAGGAGCGGGACCTCGACGCGCTGGTGGAGATCGTCTCCGCCCCGGGGGTGAGCGAGTGGTGGGGGTTCGTCGAGAGCGAGGAGAAGCTGCGCGCCGACCTGCTCAGCGACGGCGACGCCTTCGCGGTCGAGGTCGACGGGGAGATTTCCGGCTGGCTCGGAGTGTGGGAGGAGGACGAGCCCGAGTTCCGTCACGGCGGCGTCGACATCATGCTGGCGCCGGATCGCCAGGGGCGGGGAATCGGCCCCCGCGCCCTGCGGATGGCGGTCGACTGGCTGATCGACGAGTGTGGGCACCACCGCGTCACCATCGACCCCGCCGTCGGCAACGACCGCGCGATCCGCGCCTAAGGCCGTCGGCTTCCGCCCCGTCGGCGTCATGCGCAAGTACTCGAAGGGGCCGGACGGCGAGTGGCGCGACGGACTGCTGATGGACCTGCTCGCCGAGGACCTGCGCGGGTAATCAGTCGTCGCGATCGGCGGAGTGGTCGAGGTCGCCTGGCGTTCCCTGAGTGTCCTCGTCGGTGTCCGAAACGAGTATCCCGGCGCTTCCCTGTTCCCGCAAACCGTAGGGTTTGAGCCGTGGCCCAGCCGCTGCTCGCCGTCGACGCGCCCTCGCTGCTCTTCCGCGCCTTCTACGCGCTGCCGAAGACGATCGTGGGGCCGGACAAGGAGCCGGTCAATGCGCTGCTGGGAACGGCGAACCTGATCGTGCGGGAAGTGGAGCGCTACGCGCCGCGCGCCGTCGTCCTCTGCTTCGGTCCCGACGCCGCGAGCTACCGGACGGAGCTGTATCCCGCCTATCACGCCGAGCGCGAGGCGGCGATGCCCGACGAGCTGGCGCCCCAGTTCACCGCCGCCCGCGACTTCTTCGAGGCTTTCGGCTGGGCCGTCGCGACCAGCGAGGACCTCGAGGCCGACGACCTGCTCGGCACCTACGCGCGGCGCGAGGCGGAAGCAGGCGGCCACGCGCTGCTGATGACCGGCGACCGCGACATGTACCAGTGCGCGGGCGAGGGGGTGACGGTCCTCTATGTGAAGACCGGGAGCAGAGGCGGCGAGCCGGTCGACGCGGAGGAAGTGCGCCGGCGCTACGGCATCGGCCCCGAGCTGGTTCCCGACTTCATCGCCCTGCGCGGCGACCCCTCCGACGGGCTGCCCGGGGCGAAGGGCGTCGGCCCGAAAACCGCGGCGGAGCTGCTGCGCCGCCACGGCTCCCTGGAGGGCGTCCTCGACAACGCCATCCGCGAGCCCCGTCCCAAACTGCGCGGGGCCCTGATCGACGCCCGCGAGGACCTGCTCGCTTTCAAGGACATCGCGACGCTGCGCGACGCCGGCGTCGAGCGCCCCCCGGACCGCCCCACCGACTGGGCCGGCGCCGCCGAAGCGGCCCGCCGGCGAGGCATGAACCGCCTCGCCGAGCGCCTGGAGAGCCATGCTTAGGGCTGCCGGCTGCGGCATTGCCTGGCTGGTGGGCCTGGTCGCGTTGATCGGCGCCGCCGGGTGCGGCGACGACGGCGAGGGAAAGCAGGAGGCGTCGGCCCCGCTGATCGAACGGCAGAGCGCCACGCTGAAGCAGAAAGCCCGAACTGAAACCGTTGCGCCCTCCCATTGCCCACCTGGCCTACCAAGCTGCCGCAGCGCCAAGGGCCGGATCACCTACATCGAGAGAGTCGACCCCGATGGGGACGGCGACGCCCACTTCGTCATCGCCGACCCGCAGGGCATCACCCTCCCGGGACTGACTGTTATCGACGTCCGCAAGGACCTGCGGCCGCAGCCCCTACCGGAAGAAGGCGACCTGATCAGCGCCGCCGGCCCGGTCCAGACCGGCTCCTACGGCCAGAGCCAGATCCACGCGATCGAGCTGCACGTCAGCGGGCGCTGAGCGCGGCGACGAGGGCTCTGCCGCAGACGCGGTCGGGGTCCTTTTCGGGGTTGTAACAGGCAAGCGAGGCGCCGATAAGGGCGGACGATGCGAGCAGAGGCTCGAGGACCGCGCGCAGCTCCTCCCACGTCATCCCTCCCGGCATCAGGTAGTCGGTGGCGGGGAAGACGTCCTGGTCGAGGACGTCGACGTCGAAGTGCAGCCAGAAGGGGGACTCGGCGCCGACCGCCGCCGCCACCCGCGCCGCGGCCTCGCCCGGCCCCTCGGCGCGAACGTCCTCGACCGAGCGGAGGATCGGGGGCGGGGAGAGCTCCTCGGGCTGGCGCATCCCGTAGCGCAGCGACTCCTCCTTGTCGCGGTAGCCGACGATCGCGGTGCGCTCCGGCGCCGTAGAGGCGCCACCGCAGGCCTCGACCCAGGCGGCCGGCCCGAGGCCGAGCGCGACGCTGACCGGCATATCGGCGGCCTCTCCTGTTGCGGAGGTGAAGCCGTCGTAGAGGTCTAGATGGCCGTCGAGATGGACGAGCCCGACCTCTCCCACAGCGTCCCGCGCCCCGGCCAGCGCTCCCGGCAGCTCCGCACAGCAGCCGCCGAGCAGGAAGGGGCGGTCGCCGGCGGAAATCCGCTCGGCGACGGCGGCGCGAATCGTCTCCGTCGTCCTCAGCACGTCCGGGCCGGCGAGGATGCCGGTATCCGGGTCCCGATCGTCGCCGCGGATACTGACGTCGAGATCGCCGTCGTCCTGCCCACCCAGAGCCTCGACGACCCCCAGATCGCGCAGCGCTCCAGGGGAGTGCTCGGCGCCGCCGGAGCGACCGACCGAGTCGATCGGCACCCCGATCAAGGTCATCGCGTCCATGGCATCGAGGATAGATAGAGCGGGACGCACGCTGGCACAATGATCCGGGTGAAGCAGCGAGTCAGCCTGATCACACTGGGGGTCGGCGACCTCGGCCGGGCGCGTCGCTTCTATGAGGCGCTCGGCTGGCAGACCGGCGCCGGGCCCGATGACGACGTCGTCTTCTTCCAAGCCGGCGACATGATCGTCGCCCTGTGGGATCGCGATCGCCTGGCTGAGGACAGCTGCGTCGAGGACTCGGGCGGTTGGGGCGGCGTCACCCTGGCGCTCAACTTCGCCTCCCCCGAAGAGGTCGACGCCACGATCGAAGAAGCCCGAGCCGCCGGCGCCACCATCGGCCGCGAGCCGGCCGAGACCTTCTGGGGCGGTTACAGCGGCCTCTTCATCGACCCCGACGGCCACCCGTGGGAGATCGCCCACAACCCCCACTGGACCGTCACCGAGGACGGCGGCGTCAAGCTGTCCTGAGCGGCGGCGACCAGGCGCGCGTCAGTCCTCCCACCACCCGTGCAGCATCTCCGCATCCCCCTCGTAACGCGGACCGAAGGCAAGCAATTCCAGACCCTCGTCTGAGGCCTCGAAGTTGCGGGTGACCTCGGGGGCGACGCGGATCGCGTCCAGCCTCCCGATCTCCCGGATCTCATCGTCCAACTTCACCCGGCCCGACCCCGCCAGCACGACGTAGACCTCCTCGGCCTGGTTATGGCGGTGGCCGAACGGCTGTCGCGCGCCCGGGCGAAGCCGGTGATGGCTGAGGCCGGTCTGCTCGGTGTTCAGGTCGTGGTTGGGAAAGCGGACCTCCCCCATCTCGCCATGGCCGAACCCGGCGGCCATGTCCTTCGCCTCCTCCAGGTTGAGGTGCGTATAAGGCTTCCCCTCGGGCATTCAGACCGTCCTTTCGCTCGGCGCTCCAGTGCTGGTTAGGTTCCCCTGCGAGAGTGAAACAAACGTTACGACGTCGAATGAGCCTTCACGGGAAAGCAGTACCGTCGAACACATGACTGTCCAACGGATGGACCATGTCGGGATTGTTGTCGACGACCTCGCGGCCGCGACCGAGTTCTTCGCCGCGCTCGGACTCGAGCTTCAGGGTGAGGGATCAGTGGAAGGCCGCTGGGCGGATCGCATCGTGGGGCTCGACGGCGTGCGGACGGACCTCGCGATGATGCAGACGCCGGACGGCAATGCGAGAGTCGAGCTCATCAAGTTCCACTCGCCGCCGAGTCAGAGCGGCGCCGCGGACGCGCCTGCCAACGCTCGGGGCATCCGCCACATCTCATTCGTCGTCGAGGACATCGACGCCGTCGTCGCCGGCCTGCGAGCCCGCGGCGCCGAACTCGTCGGCGAGCTGGAGAGCTACGAGGACATCTATCGGCTCTGCTACATCCGCGGCCCGGAGGGGATCATCATCGAACTGGCGGAACCGATCGGCTAACTGGAGGCGCTGTGAGCAAGCTCAAGTGTCATATCTCGATCTCGCTGGACGGCTTCGTCGCCGGCCCGAACCAGAGCGAGGAGAACCCGCTCGGCGAGGGCGGCGA
>DATMBX010000115.1:0-12790 GCA_035558955.1 Solirubrobacterales bacterium
CCCGTCGGAGGCTCTACAGAGGGTCGCCTGCGCGCGGCGGGCTGGCGTCTCGGCGCCGACTCCTCCCGCTTCGGCCGCCTGGCGCGGCGCTGCAACTCTGTCTCGCAGTAGGGACAGAGCGCCCAACGTGGGTCCACCGGCTTTCTGCAGGTGGGGCAGGGGTCCTTGAGGCGACGCTGGCAGTTGGGGCAACACAGGAAGTTCTTCTCGACCGGGTACTCGCAGTTCGGACAGGACTGCTCGGTCAGCTGGCGCACGCGCAGCTCGGCGGCCTTGATCTCCAGCTCCCGCTCATGGGCGTCTTCGAGGAACTCCGGCGGGCGCACGATCGCGTAGACGGCGGTGCCGATGTAAGGGAAGAAGGAGGCGAGCGTCGCGCAACCGACGAGGAACGGGTCGGAGATGCGGCGCTTGGCGTCGAGGTAGGTGTAGACGATCAGCGCCAGCCAGACGACGAAGAAGCCCAAGACGAGCAGGGACACGACCAAGTTGAGGCCGCCGTTGCTGATGCCGAAGATCGCGAGTGACATGGTGAGAGAGCCGCCTGAGCGGGAGCGGCAGTCTACTTCGCCGCCGAGGGCACGAACCCTGTCTTGAGGGTGACGTGGGCGATCATAGGAAGAGGCTCCCGAACAGATAGCCGATGCCGAAGAAGACCAGGATCACCGCGGCGACCACCGCGGCGACCAGTCCCATCATCGAGAGAAGCTCGGAGCCGGCGCTTCGATTCACGTTGAAATCCTCGCACGCGCAAGCAGATAGTGGGAGCCGGTGACGAGAAGGGATCCCCCTGGAGCCTCGAGGGCTAGTGCGCGAGCACGACGCAAGGCCTCGTCGAACCTCGGCTCGACCTCCGCCGCCAGGCCGACGGCTCCGCAGAGGCGTGCCAACTCGGCGGCGGGATGCGAGCCGGAGCCGGGCCGTCCGTGAGCCGCCAACGACTCGGCGGGGATCTCGGCGCAGACGGTGCGATCCAATACCGGCGCCAGCGCTCGCACCATCTTCCCCGCGTCCTTGTCGGTGAGGATCGCCAGGCAGGCGACCACCGGTCCGCCACCCGCTACCTCCGGCAGCGCTTCGGCCAGCGCGGCGGCCCCGTCGGGGTTGTGGGCGGCGTCGAGGAAAGTCGGCGGGTCGTCGGCAATCCGCTCCAGACGGCCGGGGATCGTCAGGGTCGCGGCGACGGCGGCAACCCTCTCGCGGTCGAGCTCGCCGATGAACGCTTCGGCGGCGGCCATCGCCAGGGCGAAGTTGCGCCGCTGGAAACGGCCGGGGGCGCGTAGGCGCAGCTCAGAGCCGGGGTCCTCGGGAGCCCGGATCAACTCAGCCCCGCGCTCCCGCGCGACTTCCTCGGCCAGGAGCGCGACCTCCGGGCTCACCCGGCCCATCACAAGGGTCGAGTGATCGCGCAGCACCGCGAGCTTCTCGGCGGCGATCTCGATCTCGCTCTCCCCCAGCCACTCGGTGTGGTCGAGCCCAACCGATGTCAGCACGGTGACCCGCGACGGAATCGTGTTCGTCGCGTCCAGTCTTCCCCCCAGCCCGGCCTCTATCACCCCGGCCTGGACCCGAGCCGTGGCGAAGGCGACGAAGGATGCCGCCGTTGCCGCCTCGAACTGGGTCACCGCCTCCCCCTCGTTCAATGTGCGGTTGACGACCTCTGCGGCCTGGGCGACGCGCGCCACCACGGCAGCGAACTCCTCCCGCCCGATCTCCTCGCCATGCAGAAGCGTGCGCTCCGACCAGCGTGAGGCGTGCGGAGACAGGCTGGCGCCGGCGCTCACCCCATGCGCCTCCAGCAACGCCGCGGTCATCCGCGTCACCGAGGACTTGCCGTTGGTGCCGACGACGTGGATCGAGGCGAAGCGGTGCTGGGGCATGCCCAGCGCAGTCGTCAGCCTGTGCATCCGATCGAGGCCGAGCTTCCAGCCGATCGGCTCCAGCGAGTCGAGGTAGGCCTCGGGCTCTATTCGGAGAGCTCCTCGAGCTCGGCACGGTAGCGCTCGAGCTTGCCGCGCTCCTCCTCGACGACCTCGGGAGGCGCCTTGGCGACGAAGCGCTCGTTGGCGAGTTTCTTCTCCGCCCGCGCGACCTCGGTGCGCAGCTCGACGCGGCGCTTCTCCAGCCGTGTTTCAACCGCCGTGGCGTCGATTTCCGTCGAGGGCAAGACCCGGACGGGACCGACCGTGGCAACCGGGTTCCCACCGTCGGCAACGAACTCGAAGCGAGCGAGGCGGCCGACGAACTCCTGCGGATCGACTCCGTCGACGCGCGCCGGCAGCACACTCGCCACGGGGACCTCGACCAGGTCGCGCCAGGCGCGAAGGCGGCGTGTCAGTTCGATTCCCGCCTCCACGTCGGCCTCCGCCGCGGGATCGAAGAGCGACTCATCGGCCCGTGGGAACGGGTGGACCGTCAGGTGACTCTTGCGCGCGAGATGGTAGGACCAGATCTCCTCGGTGACGAAGGGCATGATCGGGTGCAGCAGGGCGAGCGTGCGCTCCAGCGCCCAAAGCAGCGTCGCCGAGACCTCGGCCTCACCCTCGTACAGCCGGGGCTTGACGATCTCCAGGTACCAGTCGCACAGCTCCGACCAGAAGAACGCGTATGCCTCCTGGGCGGCGTGGGCGAAGTCGTAGGAATCGAGCTTCTCGGTGACCGAAGCGATCGTCCGTTCCAGCCGCGAGAGGATCCAGCGGTCCTCGACGTGCAGCGGGCGCGCCTCCGCCTCGACCTCGGCTGCGTTCAGAAGAATCAGCCGGCTCGCGTTCCACAACTTGTTGGAGAGGTCGCGCCCCTGCTCGACCTTGGCGTCGGAGTAGCGCACGTCCTGGGTCGAGGACATCGCCAGCAGGCCGAAACGAAGCGCGTCGGCGCCGTGCACGTCGATCTCCTCCAGCGGGTCGATCCCGGTGCCGAGGCTCTTCGACATCCGCCGCCCGTCGCGGGCCTGGATCACCGAGTGGACGTAGACGTCGCGAAAGGGCACCGCGCCGGGGAACTCGAGCCCGGTCATGATCATCCGCGCCACCCAGAGGAAGAGGATCTCCCGCGCGGTGGTGAGGAAGCTGGTCGGGTAGAAGGCGCGCAGCTCCGGCGTGTCGTCTGGCCAGCCGAGCGTGGCGAAGGGCCAGATCGCCGAGCTGAACCAGGTGTCGAGCACGTCCTCCTCCTGGCGCAGCTCCCCGTCGCAGGCGCCGCAGCGCTCGGGCGCCTCCTCGCCGACGAAGGTCTCCTCGCAGGGATCGCAGTACCAGACGGGAATCCGGTGCCCCCACCAGAGCTGGCGCGAGATGCACCAGGGGCGGATCTCCCGCATCCAGTCGAGGTAGACGCGCTTCCAACGCGGCGGCGTTATCCGCACCTCGTCGCGCTCGACGGCCTCGATCGCCGGCTGCGCCAGCTCGTCCATACGGCAGAACCACTGCAGGGAGATCAGCGGCTCGATCCGCTCCCCCGAGCGATGGGAGAAGGGGACCGAGTGAACGTAAGGTTCCTCGGCGCGCAGCAGGCCCTCATCGCGCAGAGCCGCGACGACCGCCTTCTGCGCCTCGGCGGCGGCCATCCCCGCGAAGCGTCCCGCCTCCTCTGTCATCCGCCCGTCGGGCCCGATCACGCCGATCTCCTCCAGCCCGTTCCTGCGGCCGATCTCGAAGTCGTTGGGGTCGTGGCCTGGAGTGATCTTCAGCGCCCCGGTGCCGAACTCGGGGTCGACGTGCTCGTCGGCGATTATCGGCAGACGGCGGCCTACCAGAGGCAGGATGCAGTGCTCCCCGACCAGATCGGCGTAGCGCTCGTCGCCGGGATTCACCGCGACCGCCGTGTCGGCGAGCATCGTCTCCGGGCGCACGGTTGCGACGGTCAGCACCCGGTCGGAGCCCTCCACGGGGTAGTCGATCGAGTAGAGCGTGTCCTCGACCTCACGGTTCTCGACCTCGAGGTCGGAGATCGCCGAGTGCGATCCCGGGTCCCAGTTGACCATGTAGTTGTCGCGGTAGATGTAGCCCTTGTCGAAGAGCTGCTTGAAGACGCGGTAGACGGCCCTCACGTAGCCCTCGTCGAGGGTGAAGCGCTCGCGCTCGTAGTCGCAGGAGGCGCCGAGCCGCTTGTACTGCTCGACGATCGTCGATCCGTACTCCTCTTTCCAGGCCCAAACCCGCCTGACGAACTCCTCGCGGCCAAGCTCATGGCGGTCGATGCCCTCCGCGCGGAGCATCTTCTCGACCACAGACTGGGTGGCGATGCCGGCGTGGTCGGTGCCGAGAGTCCAGAGCGCCTTGCGCCCTTTCATTCGATTCATCCGCACCAGCGCGTCCTGCATCGCGCCATTCAGCGCGTGGCCCATGTGCAGGGCGCCGGTGACGTTCGGCGGCGGGATAGCAACCGAAAAGTTCTCCTCCGCCGTCCCCTCGGCTTCCGGGTGGAAGTAGCCGGCTTCCATCCACTCGGCAAAGACCCGCCCCTCGACCTCGGAGGGGTCGTAGCGAGTCGTCTTCTCCAGCGTTTCGCGCCGCTCGCCGCTCACGAGCGCGAGTCTAGGCTGATTCCTCGCCCAGCTCCTCGTCGGCGGCGCCGATGTCCTGCGGCGCGGCCTCGGTGACCAACGTCGGCCGGCGCCCCTGGGCGATCGTCTCCCTGGTGACGACGCACTTGGTGACGTCGCGGCGGGAGGGCAGCTCGAACTGCACGTCGAGCAGCGTCTCCTCGAGGATCGAGCGCAGACCGCGGGCGCCGGTCTCCCGCTCCAGCGCTTTGTCGGCGATCGCGTCGAGGCTGTCTTCGGCGAAGACCAGCTCGATGTCGTCGAACTGGAAGAAGCGCTGGAACTGTTTGGTCAGCGCGTTGCGCGGCTCGGTCAGGATCGTGATCAGGTCGTCGCGGCTGAGCTGGTGGATCGCGGCGACGACGGGCAGGCGGCCGATGAACTCGGGGATCAGCCCGTACTCCATCAGGTCCTCGGGCAGCACCTTTTCGAACCACTCGCCTGTGTCTTTGTTCTCCCGCGAGGAGATCGCCGCGCCGAAGCCCATGCCCCGGTCGCCCAGTCGCCGTTCGATCACCTTGTCCAGCTCGGCGAAAGAGCCGCCGCAGATGAAGAGGATGTTGGTGGTGTCGATCGTGAGGAACTCCTGGTGGGGATGCTTGCGGCCCCCCTGCGGCGGCACCGAGGCGGTCGTCCCCTCGAGGATCTTCAGCAGCGCCTGCTGCACGCCCTCGCCGGAGACGTCGCGGGTGATCGACGGGTTGTCGGCCTTGCGCGCGATCTTGTCGATCTCGTCGATGTAGATGATCCCCGTCTCGGCCTTTTTGACGTCGAAGTCGGCGGCCTGGATCAGCTTGAGGAGGATGTTCTCGACATCCTCGCCGACGTAGCCCGCCTCGGTCAGCGCGGTCGCGTCGGCGATCGCGAAGGGGACGTTGAGGATTCGGGCAAGGGTCTGGGCGAGCAGCGTCTTGCCGCAGCCGGTCGGGCCGAGCAGCATGATGTTCGACTTCTGCAGCTCGATCTCGGCGTCCTCGTTCTGGGCGATCTGGACGCGCTTGTAGTGGTTGTAGACGGCAACCGAGAGGGCCCGCTTGGCGGCCTCCTGGCCGACCACGTACTCCTGCAGCACCTCGTGGATCTCACGCGGTTTCGGCAGGTTCTCCAGCTCGATCGCGGGCGTCGCGGTCAGCTCCTCGTCGATGATCTCGTTGCAGAGATCGATGCACTCGTCGCAGATGTAGACGCCCGGGCCGGCGATCAGCTTCTTGACCTGGCGCTGCGACTTGCCGCAGAAACTGCAGAGGAGCTGCTCGTTCGAGTCTGTGGGACGTGCCAGCGGAATCCCCTCCTTGCGGGGCGGGTGGGTTGCCTACCGGCGTCGCGCCCCAAAGCTTAGAGGCAGTCGCAAGCCGGCCCTGTCGGTTCGGTCGTTTACTTCGCGGGACCGACCGTCCCTTCCTCTGACCGGCGCCTTGCGCGCCCGGGAATGACGAGAGTCGAGCTAGTGGTGCTCGATGACGCGGTCGACGAGGCTGTATTCCTTCGCCTCTTCCGCGCTCATGAAGTAATCGCGATCGGTGTCTCTCGTGACCTTCTCGAAGGACTGGCCGGTGTGCTTGGCGAGGATCTCGTCGAGGCGTCTGCGGACGTCGATGATCTCTTTTGCGTGGATCTCGATGTCGGTCGCCTGGCCCTGGAAGCCGGATGAGACCTGGTGGATGAGGATCTTCGAGTTCGGCAGCGACATCCGCTTGCCCGCGGCGCCGCCGGCCAGCAGCAGCGCCCCCATGCTCATCGCGATGCCGACGCAGATCGTCTGCACGTCGGGCTTGATGAACTGCATCGTGTCGTAGATCGCCAGACCCGAGTAGACGGAGCCGCCCGGGGAGTTGATGTAGAGGCTGATGTCCTTGTCCGGATCCTCGGACTCCAGGTGCAGCAGCTGGGCGACGATCAGGTTGGCGATGTCCTGCGTGACCTCGGTGCCGAGAAAGATGATCCGCTCATTGAGCAGGCGCGAGTAGATGTCGAACGAACGCTCGCCGCGCGAGGTCTGCTCGACGACCATTGGGACCAGAGGGCTCATGGCTCGCACTCTATAGAAGGCGTCCGGCGTGCCCGCGCCATACTCAGTCGGAGCCGGGGGTCCAGAGATTGCCCGCCGCCTCGCGCTCCTTCTCCGGAGTCCACAGCTTCTCGCGAGCCTCGGCCTGGCCAAGCGCGATCGGCTTCGCCGACTCGGCGATCAGGTCGATCGCCTTGCGCACCCTTATGTCCTCGCTGACCAGCGCGTCACGGCCGTTCTCGCGCAGGCGCTCCAGCAGCTTCTCGGGCGTGGTCCGCTCGTGCTCGGCGGTGTGCGCGAGCGCCTCGACCATCTCCTCTTCGGAGACCTCGATGCCCTCGGCCTCGGCGATCGCGGTCAGGACCGCTTCGCGCTTCAGCTCCTGCTCTGCGTCGGGCTTGGCCTCCGCGATCACCTCGTCGCGCGTTTTGCCCTGCATCTGCAGGTAGGCGTTGGGGTCCATCCCGCGCGAGGCGAGCTGGCGCTCGACCCGCTCCCAGCGCTCTGCCGCGCGGGCGGTCGCCAGCTCGTCGGGTAGCTCGACCGTCGCCTTCTCCACCGCGGCGTCGATCGCCGCGATCCGGAAGTCCTGCTCGATCCTCTGCCCGACCGCTTCGGCCAGTTTCTCGCGGATGTCGGCCCGCAGCTCCTCGACCGTGTCGAACTCCGAAGCCTCGGAGGCGAAGTCGTCGTCCAGCTCGGGGAGGACCTTCTCGCGGACCTCCTTGACGGAAACGGCGAAGACCGCATCCTTCCCGGCCAGCTGCTCGGCGTGGTAATCGGCGGGGAAGGTGACCTTGACCTCGCGCTCCTCGCCGCCTCTCGCGCCGGTGAGCTGCGCCTCGAAACCCTCGATCAGCTGGCCGCCGCCGAGTTGCAACAGGTAGTCGTTTGCCTTGCCGCCCTCGAACGGCTCGCCGTCGACGGAGCCCTCGAAGTCGACCAGCAGCGCGTCGCCTTCGGCGCCGGCGCGCTCCACCGGCTCCAACCGGGCGAAGCTCTCGCGGATCCGCTCGATCTCGCGCTCGACGATGTCGTCCGGGACCTCGGTGTCGGCCTTGCCGACCTCCAGCCCCTTGTAGTCGCCCAGCTTCGCCTTCGGCCTCACCCCCACCTCGAATTTGAAGGAGAGCGGCTCGCCCTCCTCCTCGGGGGCGGAGACGATCTCGATGCTGGGGTCGCCGACCGGGCTGACCCCGGAGGCGAGCAGGGCTCGCTCGTACCACTCGGGAAGCGAGTCGCGAATCGCCTCCTCCAGGACGGCGCCGTAGCCGAGCCGCTGGATCACCAGCGAAGGCGGCGCCTTGCCCTTGCGGAAACCCGGCATCCGCATCTCCCGCGCCATCGCGCGGGCGGCGCGCTGCGTGCCGCGATCCACATCTTTGGCCGGAACCTCGACCTCGACCCGCGCGCGGGAGTCGGGCAGCTCTGTGACCGTCGTCTGCATCGGCGCCGGACCCTAGAGGAATCACAACCGCTTCCGCTGCGACTTATCCCTGTCTGTCAGGGACAAGTCGCAACGGAGCGATTTAGCCGCGGCGTTGGCGCAGGCCCTTGCGCAGCGCTACCGCGAAATCGAGGGCAAAGGAGAGGCCCCGGCCCACCGGGCCGGTGACCAGCCAGGCCTTCAGACGGCCTAGGGGATCACTGCCTCGCCTAGTTGCCACGGGCGTATCCCAGCAGAGACGCGTCGATCAGCCACTCGACGGGCGCGCGGTCGTCGGTGTAGACCTCGCCGCCTGGCAGCCGCGGCTCCAGTCGCGCCGCGGCGGCGGCCGCGATCGACCGCAGCTCCGCGGGAAGCGACGGCTCGGCGGCGCGCAGGCGCGCCGCCGAGATCGGCGCCTCGCTGCCGAGCAGCAGCGTGTTGGTGGGCTCGATCGGGTGGCGCAGGACGGTCGGGAACACCTCGGCCATGGTGCGGCCAAGCGCCGCCTCGAGGTCGTCGTTGCCCTCCGGGTGACCGGCGTTGACGATAACCACCCCACCCGGTGCGAGCCGCTCGCGGGCGAGCTCGAAGAACTCCTTCGTCGCCAGGTAGAAGGGGATGTAGGGCTGGCGATAGGCATCGACCATGATCGCGTCGTAGCCGCCGTCGACGCGCGCCAGCCAGGGCCGCGCGTCCTCGGCGAACTCCCTCATCCTCGGGTTGTCGAGGTCGAAGTAGCGGCGCCCGATCTCGAACAGCTCGGCGTCGATCTCGACCGCGTCGACGCCGGTGCGGGGAAAGAAGCGGCCGTAGGCGCGGGTGACGGTCCCCGCCGCGTTGCCGAGCATCGCGATCCGCCGCGGCGGCCGCTCGCCGGCGGCGAAGGGGAGCACCAGGTAGCCGTCCCAGACGTCGCCGGTCAGGTAGCTGCCGGGCCGCAGCAGCGAGTGCACGGCCTGGCCCTCGTTCAGTTCCAGCAGGCGGTCGCCGTCGGCCTGCTCGACCACTCGCACGTACTGGTGCTCGGTCTCGGCCTCGAACAGGACGCGGCCGGTGTCGGCTCCCTTGATCGTCCCCACCGGCATGGCGATCGCCCCGACCAGCAGCAGCGGCGCGACCAGGTAGCGCCCGCCGAGGCCGGCGGTGGCGACGAGCGCGAGGGCGAGCGCGAAAGCGAGAAAGGTGCGCTGCGTGCCGGCGAACGGGATCAGCACCAGGGCCGAGGCCATCGTGCCGAACAGCGAGCCGGCCGTGGAGAGCGCGTAGAGGCGCCCGGCGACCTCGCCCGAGTGCTGGACCTCGCGCAGCGTGATGCGGATCGCCCAGGGGGCGGCGGCGCCGAGCAGCATTACCGGGATCGCGACCAGGACCAGCACCCCGAAGAGCGAGCCCAGGAAGCCGCCGACGGAGATCTCCGCGAAGGCGTCGACCGAGAAGGAGAGGAACGGCCGCGATGCGAACGGAATCAGCGCGATCAGCGCGGCCGCCACCAGCACCAGAAGGCAGAGCCCCCGCATGTGGGCATGGCGGTCCGCGTAGCGCCCGCCCAGCCAGTAGCCGACCGAGAGCGCGACCAAGACGACGCCGATCGTGTTCGCCCAAACGATCGTCGAGGCGCCGAAATAGGGCGCCAGCAGCCGCGCCGCGGCGATTTCCGCCCCGAGGCTGGCCGCGCCGACGACGAAGACGAGCGCGTAGAGCAGGCGCCGCTCAGGCGCCGTCGGGTCCAGGGTCCCTCCCCGTCGCGATCAGTCGCTCCTCCAGCCGCGCCCCGTGCCCCGCCGCGACGGCACGCTGCGCGCGGGTCTCGTCGAGCTCGACGCCGCGCTCGTGGGCGAGGTCGAGCAGCCGCTGCTTCTCCATTCCTTCGCGGGCGACCTGGAAGAAGACCCAGGCGAGGACGCCGAGGGCGAGGAACGTTCCCTCGATCATCATCACCACTCCGGCGGTGCTCTGGTCGGCCAACGGCGAAATGCCCCAGTAGCGCTCCCCGGGGGCGTAGATCGGGTAGAGCACCGTGCCCGACCACATCAGCACGTTGCCGAGGATCGCCCCGGTGAAGCGCACCGCGATCACGTAGCCGACCTTCCACCCCGCGCTGAACCACTCCGGCTTCGGCAGCGGGCCGAAGACCGGCATCCACATCAGGCAGCCGAAGAAGAGGAAGGTGGAGTGCTCCAGGGCGTGAAGCGGCGCCGCGCCGTAGGCGTCCTGGTAGAGGGCGGGGACGTGCCAGAGGAAGAGGTTGAACGCCCAGAGCGGCAGGGCGACGAACGGGTGGGCGAGGACCTGGAGCTGGTTGAAGAGGCGGATCGCGAGTATCGGCTGCAGCAGGGAGCGGGTCAGTCCGAGGACGAGCAGCAGCGAGGCGAGGTCGCCGATCAGCAGGTGCTCGCCCATGTGGGCGATGACCAGCTCCTCGGAGATGTGGCCGATCGGGCTGAACAGCGCGATCGCGATCAGCGCCAACCCTCCGCCGAAACAGGCCTGGCGCCAGGCCGGAACCGGGCGGTCGTCCCACGAGAGAACCAACGCGCGGTGCCAGTAGAGAATTCCCGCCACGGTCAGCGGGATCACTTCCAGCGGCACGAAGGAGCCGGAAACATGGGCGATGGGAAGGCTCACGGTGGTAGCTTGGCACCTCTTGAGCGCGGAGCGACCAAGCGTGCATCTCTGGTTCTTCGCGCCGGGAGCGAAGCGCGAACCATGATGATGGCCGCTGGTCAGAACCGCTTCCCACCGATCGGCAGCTACGGCTTCCTCTCCGACTGCCACACCAGCGCCCTGGTCTCCTTCTCGGGCTCGGTCGAGTGGCTGTGCCTCCCCCGCTTCGATTCCCCGAGCGCCTTCGGCGCCGTGCTCGACCGCGGCGCCGGGCACTTCAGACTGGCGCCCAAAGGCGTCATCGTGCCGATCAGCCGCCGCTACGAGCCGGGCACGCTGATCGTCGAGACGACCTGGGTGACCGACACCGGCTGGGTCGTGATCCACGACGCGCTGACGATCGCCGAGTGGGAGCACCAAAACGGCGAGCGCACCCGGCCGCGGACGGAGCACGAGTCCGACCGCTCGCTGTTGCGGACGATGACCTGCGTCGACGGCTACGTGGACCTGGAGATGGAGTGCGCCCCGCGCTTCGCCTACGGGGCCGAGGACGCCGGCTGGAGCGGCGGGGAGCTGGGCGAGGCGGTCGCCAGTGGCGCCGACGGGGTCGAGCTGCAGCTGACCAGCGACATGGAGTTGACCTTGGAGGACGGGGTCGCCCGTGGGCGAATCCACCTGCGCGAGGACGAGGCCGGGTTCTGCGCGGTGTCATGGGGCGACGGTGAATTGGGCGGGCCGCGCAGCGCCCCGGAGGCCCTCGAGCGACTCGAGTCGACCAGCGACTTCTGGCGTGCCTGGCTGCGCCACGGCGACTTCCCCGACCACCCCTGGCGCATCCACCTGCAGCGCTCGGCGCTCGTCCTCAAGGGCCTCACCTACGCGCCGACCGGCGCGATGCTCGCCGCGCCAACCACCTCCCTCCCCGAGACCCCGGGCGGCGAGCGCAACTGGGACTACCGCTTCAGCTGGATCCGCGATTCCACCTTCAGCCTCTGGGCGCTGCACACGCTCGGCTTCGACGAGGAGGCGCGCGACTTCATGCGCTTCATCGTCACCGTCTGTCGCAAGGACCCGCGCTTGCAGATCATGTACGGGATCGGCGGCGAGAAGGACCTCACCGAACGCACCCTCGACCACCTAAGCGGCTACGCCGACTCCCGCCCCGTGCGGATCGGCAACGGCGCCTTCGACCAGCGCCAGAACGACGTCTGGGGCGCGCTGATGGACTCGATCTACTTGCACGAGAAAGCGCTGCGAGGCACGGGCACACCCGCGGATCGCCAGCTGATCCGCCGGCAGGTGGAGGAGGCGATCGCGGCCTGGCCGCATCCCGACCAGGGAATCTGGGAGTCGCGCGGCGAGCCCCGGCACTACGTCTCCTCGAAGCTGATGATCTGGGTCGCGGTCGACCGCGGCGCGCGGCTGGCGCGCAGCATCGGGGTCGATGACGTCGCCGAAGAGTGGGAGCGGACAGCCGAGGAGTTCCACGCCGAGATCCTCGAACGGGGCGTGCGCGACGGCGTGTTTCGCCAGCACTACGACACCGACGCGCTCGACGCATCCACCCTGCTGGTCCCCTTGCTCCGCTTCCTCCCGCCCGACGATCCTCGAGTGCGGGCGACGGTGGATGCGATCGCCGATGACCTGACCGAGCATGGCCTCGTCCTCCGCTACAAGGTCGAGGAAACCGACGACGGGCTGAGAGGAGAGGAGGGAACCTTCCTGATCTGCTCCTTCTGGCTGGTCTCGGCGCTCTCGGAGATCGGCGAGCGGCGCCGGGCGCGCAAACTCTGCGAGCGGCTGCTGGAATCCTCCGGCTGGCTCGACCTCTACGCCGAGGAGCTGGACGCGCCGAGCGGACAGCACCTCGGCAACTTCCCCCAGGCCTTCACCCACCTGGCGTTGATCAACGCCGTCTCCCACGTGATCGCCGACGAGCAGCGCGGAGACGGTGGCGTGACGGCGGTCTTCAGCGAGATGGGAGGCGTCCGCGAAGATGCCTAAGCGGCGGTGCAACGCAAAAGACGCCTAATAGAGGCCTTTTGCGTTGCACCGCCGTGCAAGCCTAAGTTGGGCGCTCGATCTTGAAGCGGCCGGGCGGCGTTTCCCAGGCGATGCCGGCACAGAGTCTCTGCGGGGTCGTGCCGAGAGCGCCGGCGAGCTTGACGATCGTCCCCAGCCGCGGCTCCCGCCCCCCGCGCTCCAG
>DATMBX010000116.1:0-9895 GCA_035558955.1 Solirubrobacterales bacterium
CGTGAGCCGGACCCTGATCCTCGTCAAGCCTGACGCCTTCGAACGCGCCCTCACCGGTGAGGTGATCGCCCGCTTCGAGCGCAAGGGCCTGCGCATCGCGGCGCTGAAGAAGATGCGGGCCGACGAGGCGATCGCCAACGAGCACTACGCCGAGCACTCCGAGAAGCCGTTCTTCGGCGAGCTGGTCAGCTTCATCACCGGCGGCCCGCTCGTCGCGATGGTGCTGGAAGCCCCCGAGGCCGTGCCCGCCGCTCGCCAGCTGATCGGCGCGACCAACCCGGTCGAGGCGGCGCCCGGCTCGATTCGCGGCGACTTCGCCCTCGAGGTCACCTTCAACATGGTCCACGGCTCCGACTCCGAGGAGTCCGCGGAGCGGGAGATAGGGATCTGGTTCCCAGAGCTGTAGTACTCGCTTCGGGATCTCCTCAGAGGAGCGAGATTCTTCGGAAGCTTGGCGTTGAATTTGAGGTCTTGATGCCCGGAGTCGACGAGTTGACTGGAGGGGATCCGGAGGTCGAGGTTCTCGAGAACGCCCGGCGTAAGGCTGCGGCCGTCGAGCGTGGCGATCTGGTGATCGCGTGCGATACCGACGTCGTTCTGGACGGGAAGGCACTCGGGAAGCCTGCCGATGGAGTAGAGGCGCGGAGTTATCTCGACCGGATGTCGGGGCGCTCGCATGAAGTCCTGAGCGGATTGGTTGTACTGGTTGGAGATGAGGAGCGCAGCGGGTTGGAGCGGACCACTGTGGTCTTCAAGGAGTTGAGCGAGGTGGAGAAGGAGCGGTATGTCGCCTTTGGGGAGTGGCGGGGGCGATCCGGGGGGTATGCGATTCAGACCTTGGGGTCGACCCTGGTCGAGCGGGTCGAGGGGAGCGTTTCAAATGTTGTGGGTTTGCCCGTCGGCCTGCTGCTGGAGCTGGCGCCTGAGCTGTTTCGCGGCTGAGCCCGTCGCGCAGTCAAAATTTCCGGGGAAATTCCGGACTTTGGAATGATTTGTCATACCGATGGCTCACTACACGCACACATGGGCCTGCTCAGTCGTCTGAGGGGATTCGGTGGCCGCGACATGGCCGTCGACCTCGGTACGGCCAACACGCTCGTCTATGTCCGGGGCCGCGGCATAGTCCTCTCGGAGCCCTCCGTGGTGGCGATCGACTCGCGCAACGGCCACGTCCACGCGGTCGGGGTCGAGGCGAAGCGAATGCTCGGTCGCACGCCCGGCACGATCACTGCGATCCGTCCCCTCAAGGACGGGGTGATCGCCGACTTCGACGTAACCGAGCAGATGTTGCGCCACTTCATCCAGAAGGCGCATCAACGTCGCTTCGTTCACCCGCGTGTCGTCGTCTGCGTTCCCTCGGGGGTCACCGGGGTCGAGAAGCGCGCTGTCGAGGAGGCGTGCCTCTCGGCGGGCGCTCGCCAGGCCTACCTGATCGAGGAGCCGATGGCGGCCGCGATCGGGGCCGGGCTGCCGGTGGCGGAGCCGACCGGCTCGATGATCGTCGACATCGGCGGCGGCACCACCGAGGTCGCCGTGATCTCGCTCGGCGGGGTAGTCGTCTCGCAGTCGATTCGGCTAGGCGGCGACGAGCTCGACGAGGCGATCGTCAACCACTGCAAGCACGAGTACAAGCTGGCGATTGGGACCCAGACGGCGGAGGAAGTGAAGCTCGAGGCAGGCTCGGCGTCGGTGCTGCCCGAGGAGGTGCAGACCGAGCTTCGTGGGAGGGACCTCGTCTCCGGCCTGCCGAGAACGGTCACCCTCTCCTCGGAAGAGATCCGCGAGGCGCTCAACGAGCCGGTCGGCCACATAGTGGACGCGGTCAAGGACACCCTCGATCGCACACCCCCGGAGCTGGCGGGTGACATCATGGATCGCGGCATCACCCTGGCCGGCGGCGGTGCGTTGCTGCAAGGACTCGAACAGCGCCTGCGGGACGAGTGCCAGATGCCCTGCCAACTGGCAGAGTCACCGCTCACGTGCGTGGCGATCGGCTCCGGCGTCTCCCTGGAGGAGTTCGAAGCGATCCATCGCGCCAGCAAGAAGTCGGGAGCGCACGGGCTTGTTTAGCCGCCGCTCAGATCCAGCTCCAAACTTAGGCATTCAACGTGTATCGAAAGCAAGTACGCCGCCGTAGGGCGGTCTTGGCGCTTCTCATCATCAGCTCCTTTGCGCTGCTGACGTTCACCTACGGGCAGAGCTCGGATGGGTTGCAGCGCACGGTGAGCGCTGCCTTCAGCCCGCTGCAGACCGTTGCCGACCGAGCGCTGAAGCCCGCCCGCGACCTGGTCAACTGGTTCGACGAGACCTTCGATGCGCGCGGTGAGAACGAGCGTCTTACCGCTGAGTTGGAGACCGCGCGGGAGCAGGCGGTCGCAGGTAAGGCGGCGGTGCAGGAGAACGCGCAGCTGCGCAAGCTGCTGAGAGTGGACGGAACCGGCGTGCTGGCCCTCGCCGGCTACAAGCAAGTGACTGGGCGAGTGATCGCGCGCTCGCCGACGGTCCTCTACTCGTCGGTGACGATCGACATCGGCGAAGACGACGGCATCCGCGTTGACGACCCGGTGATCAGCGGCGACGGCCTCGTCGGGCGGATCGCCTCGGTCAGCGGCGGCTCCTCTCAGGTGACGCTGCTCACCGACCACGCGAGCGCCGTCTCGGCGAAGGTCGTGCCCCAGGGAGTGCAGGGCCTGATTCGCCCCGAGCTCGGCGACCCGGAAGATCTCGTCCTCGACTTCATCGACTCCTCTCGCAAGGTCGGCGTGGGCGATGCGGTCGTCACCTTAGGCCAGCGCGCTCGAGGCCTCGCTTCGCTCTTCCCGCCCAACCTGCCGATCGGCGAGGTGACCAAGGCGCCGATCGACGAGCAGGTGGCGAGCCAGCAGGTGCACCTGCGGCCTTACGCCGACATCGCGAACCTCGACTTCGTCCAGGTTCTCACCGGGGGGTCGCGACAATGAGCGCGGAGCGACCAAGCGTGCATATCTGGTTCTTCGCGCCGGGAGCGGAGCGCGAGGCTTTGCGATGATCGTCACCCCGAAGATCCTTGCCCGGCTGGCGGCGATCGTGGTCGGCGGGGTGTTGTTGCAGCTTTCCTTCTTCTCCAGGGTCGAGCTGTTCCACGTCAGCCCTGACGTGCTGCCTGCCCTGGTCGTCGCCCTGGGGCTGCTGGGCGGGACGCTGACGGGGGCGATCGCCGGCTTCGCGGTCGGCTTCCTGGTCAGCAGCCTGCTGGTCGAGCCGCTCGGCGCCACATCGCTGGTGCTGCTTGGCGCCGGCTACCTGGCCGGCCTTTTCCGTGAGCGTTTCGATCTCCACGGCTCCCTGGCGGCGCCGTTGCTCTGCATGGGGCTGACGCTGTTCGCCGAGCTGGGCTTCGTCGCGGTGCAGTTCCTGCTGGGGATCGACGCGCCGGTCAGCGCGCTGATCGCCCGCGACATCGTGCTCAAGAGCGTCTACGCCTTCTTCCTCGGCTGGCCGATCTACCTCGGCGTGCGACGCGTTCTGCGTCCCGCCTTGGTCGAAGAGCCGCGGGTGCGGCGAAGCAGGCGGCCGACAGTGCTGGGAACCTGAATCGATGTTCCGTTCCTACGAACGAGAACCGAACATGAACAACCGCCTGGCGCTGCGACTCGCGATCTTCGGCGGCTCTGCGCTGGTCCTCTTCGCGATCCTCTTCTTTCGGCTCTGGCAGCTTCAGGTGGTCTCTGGCGAGGAGTACCTGGCCGAGGCGAACAGCAACCGCATCCGCGAGTTCCGGGTCAGCGCGCCACGGGGCGAAGTCCTCGACCGCAACGGCGAGGTGCTGGTCGGCAACCGCACCAGCCTCGCCCTCCTCATCAACCCCCAGAAACTGCCCGCCGACGCGACCGAGCGCCGGACCGAGCTGGCTCGCCTGGGCGAGTTGACCCACACCTCTCTGCGCCGGGTGCGGCGCACGATCGCCGAGCGGCAAAAGGTGGCGGCGGGCGCGCCGGTCACCCTGCGCCGCGACGTCGGCGCCTACCTTGTCTACTACCTGCAGGAGAACCAAGATGACTTCCCAGGGGTCGAGGTGCAGCGGGTCTTCGTCCGCCGCTACCCGAACGGGACGCTTGCCGCCCACACTCTCGGCAGCGTCGGAGAGGTCAGCGAGGAGCAGCTGAGAGAGGCGCGCTATCGGAGCCTCGAGCCGGGCGATCAGGTCGGCCAGGACGGGGTCGAGTACAGCTACGACGCCTCCCTGCGGGGGCGGCCGGGCTTGACCCGCATCCAGGTCGACGCCTTCGGACAACCGACTCCGGGTGGGCGCCTGGTCTCCCAGCCGCCCGTTCCGGGCGACAACCTGCAGCTGACGATCGACGCCGGCCTGCAGGTGGCGGGAGACGCAGCGCTCACCGGACAGGGACTGCTTGGCGCCTACGTGGCGATGGATGTGCGCAGCGGAGAGATCCTCGCGATGGGCTCGAACCCGACCTATGATCCGGCGCTCTTCACCCACCCCATCAGCCAGGCGACCGTCGACCGCCTGTACTCCGAGGACGCGGGCGCCGCGTATCTCAACCGTGCGATCGCGGGCCTCTATCCCACGGGATCGACCTTCAAGCCGATCACGTCGATCGCGGCGCTGGCGAGCGGTGCGGTGACGCCTACCGAGTCGATCTACGACGACGGCGCCTTCACGCTCGGCGGCATCACTTTCGAGAACGCCGGCGGGGCCGTCCACGGCTCGATCGGCATGCAGAGGGCGCTCGAGGTCTCCTCGGACGTCTTCTACTACACGCTCGGCGATCGGATGTACGAGACGCCCCCCAGAACGGCGCTGCAGGAGTGGGCGGGACGGCTGGGGATCGGCGAGGAAACCGGGATCGATTTGCCGGGGGAGCAGGCCGGCCTGCTGCCGACGCCGGCCTGGCGCAACGATCTCTACCGCCAGAGACTCACCGACCGGCCCTGGTCGGCCGGCGACAACGTCAACCTCGCGGTCGGGCAGGGCGACCTCCAGGCCGACCCGCTGCAGATGGCGGTCGCCTACGCGACGATCGCCAACGGGGGAATGGTTCCGCGTCCCCACGTCGGGATGCAGGTGGAGGACGCGGCGGGACGCGTCCTGCGCGAGATCGAGCCCGAGCCGGCCGGCCAAGTGCGGATCGACCCCGAGTGGCGCGACGTCATTCTCGCCGGTCTCCACGATGCGGCCCAGTCTCCGGAAGGCACCTCATACAGCGTCTTTGGCGGCTTCCCGGTGCCCGTCGCCGGCAAGACCGGTACGGCTGAGCGCCCCCCGTACGCGGATCAGTCATGGTATGTCGTGCTTGCTCCCTACCCCGACCCAGAGATCGTCGTCGCCGTGACATTCGAACAAGGCGGTTTCGGCGCCGACACGGCCGCGCCCGCCGCCCTCGACATCCTCTCCGAATACTTCGACAAGAGCGCCGCCCAGGTTTCGGACGGCTCGGGAGCGGTCGAGTAGCCATGTACGCGACCCGCCTCCGCCAGGCCCGGCCCGAGCCGTTCGCCGTCCGCCCCAGCCTGGCGGAGCGCCTCGGCCTCGCCTACATGGACGGCACGCTGGCGCTGTCCGCCATCGCCCTGGCCGCCTTCAGCGTTCTCACCCTCGGCCAGGCGACGATGAACGACGTGCCCGGCAGCCCCAACTACTTCGTCGAGCGCCAGGGGGTCTACATGGCCCTCGGCATCGTCGGCATGCTCCTGCTCTCCCGCCTCGACTACTCGCGCTTCCGTGAGCTGCGGGTTGGCATCTACACCTTCCTCTGCGTGAGCGTCTCGCTGGTTTTCGTGTTCGGGTTTGCGGCTCGCGGCTCACGGCGCGCCTTTGACCTCCCTTTCTTCAGTTTCCAGCCATCGGAGTTGGGCAAGCTCCTGCTTGTGCTCGCGCTTGCCGGATTCGTCATCGATGGCGCCAGGCGGGGCTCGGCGAGGCAGCGCACGGTGCGCTACCTCTGCCTCGGCCTCGCTCCGGCTGCGCTCGTCTTCCTGCAGCCGGACCTCGGCACCTCACTGGTGTTCGGGGCAATCACCCTCGCCGTGATGTACGTGGGAGGCGTCCCCTGGACGCACCTCGCCGCGATCGGCGCGGCCGTCGTCGCACTTACCACCCTGGTCCTCGTGGTCGCTCCCGCAGTCGGGACGCCGATTCTCAAGGGTTACCAGGAGGAGCGGCTCACCTCGTTTCTCAATCCAGAGGAGCACTCCAGCGACGCCGGCTACCAGCAGAACCAGGCCAAGACCGCCATCGGCGCCGGTGAGATGACCGGCCGTGGCGACCAAGCCACCCAAACGCGGCTCGACTTCGTGCCCGAGCGGCACACCGACTTCATCTTCGCGGTGATCGGTGAGCGCTACGGATTCGCGGGGGCCGCACTAGTCCTATCCCTCTACGCCCTGCTCATCTGGCGGGCGCTGCGGATCGTGACTGTCTCGAAGAACTCGTACGGGACCCTTGTGGCCGGCGGCATCGCCGCCATGCTGCTTTTCCAGGTCTTCGTAAACGTGGGAATGAACCTCGGGATCATGCCGATCACGGGGATCCCCTTACCGCTGATGAGCTACGGAGGTTCCTCCGTGCTCGCGACTTTCCTCGCGGTGGGAGTTCTTCAGAGCATTCACATGCAAGCGCGGCTCAGCCAGAGAGGCAGGTTCGCCTGGTGACTCCGTGAAGGAGCCCTGGCGAATGCGTACCTATCTGAACTGAGCTGACATGAAAAAGACAATTCTGGTTTCCGCGGACCGCGGCGAGACTCGCGTGGCGGTCCTCGAGTCGAAGACGAGAGGCGGCAATCGCGACGTCGCGGAGCTCTACATCGAGCGCCGCGGCCGCCGCTCGATCGTCGGCAACATCTACAAGGGGAAGGTCGACAACGTCCTCCCCGGCATGGAGGCCGCCTTCGTCGACATCGGCCTCGAGCGCAACGGCTTCCTCCACGTCGACGAGATCGTCCTGCCGGGGGGTGAGCAGGCGCCGAAACGCGGCCGCGGCAGAGGCAGACGCATCGACGAGCTGATCAAGCCCGGGCAGGAGATCGTCGTCCAGGTCGTCAAGGACCCGCTGAAGACGAAGGGCGCGCGGCTCTCGATGAACGTCTCGATCGCCGGGCGCTATCTGGTCTTCGCTCCCCAGGGGGGAGGCGTCGGCGTCAGCCGCCGGCTGGCCACCGCCGAGCGCGACCGCCTGCGCAAGATGGTCGATCGCACCTACAGAGGGCCGGGTGGGCTGATCGTCCGCACCGCCGCCCACGGGGCGAAAAAATCCGACTTCGTTCGGGAGGTCGGTTACCTGCACAAGCTGGCCGAGGTGCTCGACCGGCGCACCGAGGAGACGAAGGCGCCCAACCTCGTCTTCCAGGAGGCCGACCTGCCGGTTCGCGTCCTGCGCGATGTCTTCCTCAGCGACTTCGAGAGAGCGATCATCGATTCCCAGAAGCAGTTCGACCGGGTGACCAGCTTCTTCCAGCGCACCGCGCCGGAGCTGGTCGGCGGGGTCGAGCTGTACGAGGGCAAGAAGCCGCTGTTCGAGAAGTGGGGGATCGACAAGGAGATCGAGTCGACGCTGAACCGGCGGATCGACCTGCCTTCGGGCGGCTACCTGATCATCGACTACACCGAGGCGCTGACCGTGATCGACGTCAACAGCGGCAGCTTCACCGGTCGCGGGAGAGGCGGCCTGGAGGAAACGATCACCCGGGTCAACACCGAGGCCGCCGAGGAGGCGGTGCGCCAGCTGCGGCTGCGCGACATCGGCGGGATCATCGTCATCGACTTCATCGACATGGCCCGCGCGAGAAATCGCGACAAGGTGCTGAAAACGCTGCGCAAAGCGCTCGACACCGACAAGTCGAAGAGCTATGTGGTGGAGGTCTCGCCGCTCGGGCTGGTCGAGATGACCCGGCAGAACGTGACCGATGGGGTGCGGGAGATTCTCACCGCCCCCTGTCCCACCTGCGAAGGGGAGGGGGTGGTGCTCTCCCCTGAGACCGTGGCGCTCGAGGGCCTGCGCAAGCTGCCGGAGATCGTCGCCGACAGCCCCGAGCCGGAGGCGTTCCTGCTGCGGGTCAACCCGAAGGTGGCGGCCGAGTTGATCGACCCCGACAGCGGCCTCGCCGAGTTGGAGGATTCGACCGGAAAGCAGTTCCACTTCGAGGGCGGCGACGCCCTGCCGATCGACACCTTCAAGGTGGTCGAGGCGGGGACGCGCGAGGAGATCGAGGAGCGGGCGCTGCCGTTCAAGGTCGGCGAGGAGGTGCTGGTCAAGATCGACGAGCCGCACATGTACAACGCCGACGACGCGGTCGCCCGGGTCGACTCCTACATCGTCAGCGTCACCGGCGGCGGGCGGTTCGTGGGCGAGCGAAAGCTGGTGCGGATAGAGCGCGTCGAGCGCTCCGCCGCGGTCGCCTCACTGCCCGGTGTGGAGGCCAGCAACGGGGCCGGAGGCGACGACGGCGACTCCGAGCTAGAATCCTCCGCCTCGCGCAGTCGCCAACGTGGCCGCAGGGGCGGTCGCGGAAGGTCGCGCTCCAATCAAGGCAGCAAGGACGAATAGAGCATGTACGCCGTAGTCGAAACCGGAGGCAAGCAGTACAAGGTCGAGAAGGGAACCTCCCTGCTCGTCGATCGCCTCAGCGCCAAGGAGGGGGACAAGGTCTCCCTCCGCGCGGTCATGTTTCGCGACAGAGAGGTCGTCGCCGAGCCGAAGGAGTTGGAGAAGGTCAAGGTCGAGGCGACCGTGGCCGAGCACCTGCGCGGTCCGAAGATCAAGGTCTTCAAATACAAGCCGAAGAAGGGCTACCGCCGCCGCGCTGGCCATCGCTCCGAGCTGACCAAGCTCGAGGTGACCGAGATCAGAATGGGCGCGCGCAGAGCGGCGGCCAGAGCGAGAAGAGAGGCATCCGATGGCGCATAAGAAGGGGCTCGGCTCCAGCCGCAACGGGCGCGACTCCAACCCCAAGATGCTCGGGGTCAAGGTCTTCGCCGGGCAGAAGGTGACCGGCGGCGAGATCATCGTCCGCCAGCGCGGCACCCGCTTCTGGCCGGGAGAGGGCACCGGCCTCGGCCGCGACCACACGATCTTCGCGACGCAAGCCGGGACGGTGCAGTTCAAACAGGCTCGCAAGGGCCGCACCATCAGCGTTCTGCAGGACTAACCCCGCCCTCACCAAGGTGCAACGCATACGACATGCGATAGCTGTCGTATGCGTTGCACCTTGGGTTAGAGGAGGACGAAGCGGTCTCGGTGGATCACTTCGTCCGCGGCGTGCGGAAGCAGCTGCCTCACCTGCTCGCTTTTCATGCCAATGACGCGGGTGAGTTCGCCAGAGGAGTAGTCGGCGATGCCCTTGCCGATCGCCGATCCGTTGGCCGTGACCTCGACGGCGTCGCCGGCTTCGAAGCTGCCTTCGACACTGGTGATCCCAACGGGTAGGAGGCTTGAGCCGCTTTCTTGCAGCACACGGGCGGCGCCGGCGTCTACGGCGAGCTTGCCCTGGGTCGGCTTCGCGTACTTGAGCCATAGCTTGAAGCTCGACGCTTTGCTCGGTTGAGCGGTGAAGCTGGTGCCTACCTGTTGATCTCCGGCGGCCGCGGTGAGTGTGCTTGCGGCGGTGCCGTTGCAGATCACGGCTGGGATGCCGGCTTCGCTTGCCATCTCGGCAGCGGCGACCTTGCTTCGCATTCCTCCTGAGCCGAAGGCGGAGGTTCGGTCGCCTATCTCCATTGGCTCCAGCTCGGAGAAGTCTGTGACCTCGGAGATGAGCTGGGCCGCTCTGTCGATGCGGGGGTCGGCGGTGTGGAGACCGTCTATGTCCGTGAGGAGGACGAGTAGGCGAGCGTCTAGGAGGATCGCTACCTGGGCGGCAAGGAAGTCGTTGTCGCCGAAGGTGATCTCGTCGGTGGCGGT
>DATMBX010000117.1:0-15727 GCA_035558955.1 Solirubrobacterales bacterium
GGCTCGCGGTTGCGCTCGTACTCGTCGTATGGGCCGGTCGCCCCGGCGGCGATCAGCGCCGACTGGCGGTAGGCGCGCCCGGTCATCAGCGCCGTGATCGCGGCGGCGACGTTGCGGCCCTCGTCGGAGTCGTAGGGAAGACCGTCGGACATCAGCAGCGCGCCGAGGTTGGCGTAGCCGAGGCCGAGCTGGCGGAAGGCATTGGCGTTGGCGCCGATTTCCTCGGTCGGATAGCTGGAATTGCCGACGACGATCTCCTGGGCGAGGAAGACGACGTCGACCGCGTGCTCGAAGTCCTCCGTGTCGAAGGAGCCGTCCACGCGGCGGAATCTCATCAGGTTGAGCGAGGCCAGGTTGCAGGCCGAGTCGTCGACGTGCATGTACTCGCTACACGGGTTCGAGGCGTTGATCCGCCCCGATTCCGGGCAGGTGTGCCAGCGGTTAATGATCGTGTCGTACTGGACGCCTGGGTCGGCGCAGCGCCAGGCGGCGTCGGCGATCTGGTTCATCAGCTCGCGCGCGGGCAGCGTCTTCACCGCCTCGCCGGTGGTGCGGGCGGTCAGGCTCCAGTCCTCGCCCGCCTCGACGGCCTCCATGAAGTCGTCGGTCACCCGCACCGAGTTGTTGGCGTTCTGGTACTGGATTGAGGTGAAGCCCTCGCCGTCGATCGACATGTCGAAGCCGGCGTCGCGCAGCGCCGCGGCCTTCTTCTCCTCGTCGGCCTTGCACCAGATGAAGTGCTCGACGTCCGGGTGGTCGATGTCCAGCACGACCATCTTCGCCGCCCGCCGCGTCTTGCCGCCGGACTTGATCGTTCCCGCCCAGGAGTCGGCCCCGCGCATGAAGCTGACCGGTCCGCTCGCCGTCCCACCCTTCTTCAGCGGCTCCATCGAGCCGCGGATGTTGGAGAGGTTGATCCCCGAGCCGGAGCCGCCGCGGAAGATCTTCCCCTCCTTGGTGTTCCAGCCGAGGATCGACTCCATGTTGTCCTCGACGCTGAGGATGAAGCAGGCGCTGCATTGCGGGCGCTCCTCGAAGCCGACGTTGAACCAGACCGGCGAGTTGAAGGCGGCCTTCTGGTTGAGCAGGATCGAGGTCAGCTCCGCCTCGAAGGCGTCGGCGTCCTCGTCGGAGGCGAAGTAGCCCCCCTCGCGCCCCCAGCCGGAGATCGTCCCCGCGACCCGGCCGATCATCTGTCTCACCGAGGACTCGCGCTCCTCGCTCCCGAGCTGCCCGCGGAAGTACTTCTGGGCGACGATGTTGGTCGCGTTCTGCGACCAGCTCTTCGGGAACTCGACACCGCGCTGCTCGAAGGCCGGGCTCTCCGGATCGCCGATCACCGCATCGCGGATCTCCCACTCGACCTCGTCGAAGGGATGTCTCCCCGGGGAGGAGAAACGGCGTTCGATGGCCAGGCCTTTGGTCGTCGATTGTGCCATAGACGTGTTAGCCATTGATTGTCCTCTCCTCACATTTCCGGTCGAGCGGCCCATCTTTTCGCTGCCGTCGGACGCCTTTTTTCTAACGCAAAAAGTCCTGCAAGTGAGGAGAAAAATCGCGTTAGCACAAGTGTCGGACGCAAACTGCGTAAACAATCGCGCGAAGCACAAGTACCCTCTACGTGTCTTGGTTGAACGGGCTCGGGAAATGCGCGAAAAGGCTGGCGAACGAGCCGACACCGCGAAGGAAGTTGCATCGGAGGCGATCGCGGCGGTCAAGCCGAAGCTGCGCGGCGTCTCGCACGAGTGGGCGTTCTTCGTCTCGCTGCTGCTCGGCGCGGCGCTGATCGTCGCCGCCGACAGTCCGACGGCGACCCTCGCGGTCGCCATATACGCCGCCAGTCTCTCCGCCCTGCTCGGCACCAGCGCCCTCTACCACCGGGTCAACTGGAGACGACCCAACGCGCGCCGCTGGATGCGGCGCCTCGATCACTCGATGATCTTCTTCCTCATCGCGGGGACCTACACGCCCTTCGCCCTGCTCGTCTTGAACGGCCCGCTCGCCGATGCGGTCCTCGCCGTCGTCTGGATCGGCGCGATCGCCGGCGCGATCGTCGAGATGGTCTGGATCGAGCACCCGAAATGGGTCGCCGCGCTCATATACATGTCCCTGGGATGGGTGGCGGTGATCGCCTTCCCCGGCCTATGGGATGAGATGGGAGGGACGGGAACCCTGCTGGTCGCCGCGGGCGGACTCCTCTACACCGCGGGGGCGATCGTCTACGCGACCCAACGCCCCGACCCCTTCCCCCGCGTCTTCGGCTACCACGAGGTCTTCCACGCCCTCGTAATCCTCGCCGCCGCAGCCCAGTTCGCGGCTATCGCTTTCTTCGCGTTGCCGGCTGACTAAGAACCTGTCTAAGCGAGCGCCGCGGCCGCCCGCTCTTTGGCCGCTTCGATCAGCGCCGGCAACTCGGACTCGCGCCCGTCGCGCAGCAGCGCCACCGGGTCGGGGTCGCCGTTGACGATCCCCTCGAAGAACTCCTTGCGGTCCTGGTAGGTCGGCAGCGTCCCCTTCGCCCAGCCGCGGGCGTCGTTGAGGACGATCGCGAGGCGCGCGTACTCCTCGCCGAACAGCTCGGAGATCTCGCGCTTCATCCGCTTCGCCAGGGCGGGGGATGCGCCGGCCGTGGAGATCGCGATCGCCAGCGGGCCGGTGCGGACGATCGCCGGCAGGATGAAGTTGCACAGCGGCGGCACGTCGACGACGTTGACCAGCATCGCCCGCTTCTCGGCGTCGTCGTAGACGCCGATGTTGACCTCGCTGTCGTCGGTCGCGGCGATGACCATGAAGACGCCCTCGAGGTCGGCGGGGCCGGCGTAGGGGCGCTTCTCCCACTCGATCGACCCCTCCGCGGCGAGATCCTCCAACTCCGGATGCGCGACCGGCGCGATCAGCGTCACGCCGGCGTCGCAGGCGAGCAGCCCCTCGACCTTCTCCAAGCCGATGTCGCCGCCGCCGATCACGGCGCAGCGCCGCCCCTTCAACTTCAGGCAGGCGATGTAGAAGGGGGTCTCCAGCATGTCCCGCACGCAGGACTGGTCGCAGATCCCCTTGCGGAGCTGGCAGACGCACTCCTTGCCGGCGTAGGCCTGGGCGGGGGGCATGGACACAAAATACCGATGGACTATGGCTAGCTGCTGAACTGCTCCTTCGAGAGTCGAGGCAACCGACGTCCATAGCGATCGATCAGCTCATCGACCAAATCTTTGGCGTCTTGCGCGGAGATCTGGCCGTCAGCGACTGCCCCCTTGAGCACCGAGATTGTTGTGCCAGTTGCAATTCCAGAGGCTTCAGCAACGCGCTTTGCATCGCGATCGTCAAGCAGGATTCCGGCATCTGTCTGCTGGGCAAGCACTATGCACGTTGCCTCACCCAAGTGCCGATTGTCCCCCGGTCGACCCCCAAACCGCATCCTGAATTGTTCAACTCTCTCTACGTCGTACACAGCTTGAGGTTCGCCGAGCCAATCGGCTGCTAGGGCATCGCCTAAGCGGGGCTCCTCGTGCATCCCTCGCACGAGTTCATCGTGAACGACGATTGTCCACGTTGCCCGACCGGTGTAACGGTCACGGAGGATGTCCAATCGACCAGCGAGTGCAAATGCTGAGAGCACCGTGGTCTCAAGGATCCAGTCCGGCTCGTCTGCCTCCTCTAAGTCGGTGTCGTTTCCTCCCACCAGTTCTCTCTATCGCCTATGCCTTGGTCTTCCAGCTCTCGGCGCAACGCATCCGGATCTTTGCGCCCTAGTAGCTCTGCAAGAGGCTCTATTCCGATCGACCCCTGTTCGTAGGCCGATGTAGTCCTCTCCCGCAGGCGTCGGGGCGGGCGTCGAATTCCGCGTTCTGCCTCAAGGCGTTGCCATACGTCGTCATAGCCATAGCGGACCGACAGCATCTTTGGTCCAGCCTCCTGGATCCGCTGCCTCCTGCTTTTGGGGAGAAGGCCCAAATTGAACAGCTGCCAAAGGAGTGCTTGGAGGCTGACTCCGAAGGTGTAGGCCAACTCGATGGCGACCTCCTCGTCCGGCTCTCGGCCTCGAAGGTAGCGGCGCAAACTCTTCTCCGGCATCAGGAAATGGGCGGCAAAGGCATTAGCGCGACGTTCTGCTTTGCTCTTGCCGGAGAGGCGCTCGTCGATTATGAGCTTGTCGTTATCCCTTAGGAGGAAGTGGCAGAGTTCGTGGGCGACCGTGAAGCGCTGTCGCCCGAAGGGAACAGAGCTATCGATGAGTGCGATCGCAGTGTCGTTGACGCAGGCGTATAGACCGGCGACCTGCTCGCCCAGCGGCTCTAAGGCGATTGAGAGCCCGGACAGATCCTCGACCAAGCTCTCGAAATTGCTCGGCATCGGATCATCATTCAGTCCCCATTCTCTACGCATGCGTTTCGCGAGAAACTTCCCCTGTGCCAGGGGATCTCCATCTGCGAGTTCGCGACCCTTGATGCTGACACTGGGCTGAGTCGTCTCGCCGCCGTCCACCACGGACACGAGCTGATCGAGTCGGACGATGTCAACCACTCGGTTAAGTGCTTGATCAAGCGCGGCGCTTTCAACGGCCTCTGTTGCCCTAGCGGCGACTCGCAACTCTTCCGCTAGCGGCCGGACTTCGAGAAGATCGAGCACGGAGACATCAAGCGCTTTGGCAAGCCTTGCCAACTCGAGTGATTCGACCGATCGCTCACCGGCCTCAATTCGCGAGATAGCCGACTGGGTCAGTCCGACAAGCTCAGCAAGGCTTCCCTGGGACAGGTCTGCTCGCTCACGGGCTCTGGCAATCCGCTCGCCGAGAAAAGCCTGGGTCAACTCCACGGCACACACCCTACATGGGTCTATGCTGTTTTTGCATGAAGACCTTAAAAGTATGTAAAATCATCGGCCAGCGCTTTTGATGCGCTTTTCGCATAACCCCAATTGCCACAAGAGAAAGAGAACCGATGGCTTTTTCAAGATCTAAACAACGTTCCAGTCAACCGAGTCGACACCGTCATTGACGTCATCTCCAAAGGAGATGGCACGCATGAGCAAGATGAGGTCTTCGTAACCGCATCGCTCGGGTTGACCGGCGACATCGATTCGGAGGAGGAAGCAATCCTGATTCTTCCATTGGCCTCCGAGGCTCAGTCCAAGCCGATCATCCGTTACACCGAGGATTCGATCAAAGGCCCGGCGGTCTTCGAGTTTGACGATGTTGACCGCTCGGTTTATGACCAAGAGTTGGTTGACCGACTAGAGAAGATGGCGGACGGGGCGTCCAAACGCGAGCAACGTGACTTTGCTGTGGCGGTCGGTCGCGCGACGAAGTCATTCTCGGTCACCACCGTCACGGTCAAACCAGGGCAGCGGGAACTCCGTCTTTTCTACAAGGTCGCTGCCGACAAGGTCGCTGATCGAGAGTTTAGTTCGACGTCATTGGTCCGCTACCGTCCTTCGTGATTCAGGCTGGCGGCTCTATTGGCGTGATCTCGCTGTTGCCGCGGGCGACTACAGTCGTGAGCGCACAGGGGCTGACCGATCCGAACAACCCAGGCAGCGAGATCGCAAAGATCGAAGCCAAAATGGGTTATCGCCAAGCCATCGGCTGGGAATGGCAGAGCGACCCGCTTTTCCGGGTCCGGTATCGATACGACGGCTGACTCGATGCCAGGGGCTCGGTGTATGGCCGAGCCCCTGGCCACGTAGCTAGATCAAATCGAGAGTCAGCCGCAGGCCCTCCTCCAGGCCCACCTCCGCTTGCCATCCCAGTTCGCGCTCGGCGCGGGCCGGGTCGATGGCGATCCGCTGCACCTCTCCGGTGCGAGCGGGGGCGAACTCCGGCTCGAAGCTCTCCGCGCCCTCGAGCTCGCCGAGCTGCCGGACAAGCTCCAGCACGTCCGTCTCGCGGCCGGTGCCGATGTTGAGCGCGCCGGTCAGCTCCGAGCCGGCCGCGGCCAGCGCCGCGGCGACCACGTCCCCTACATATATGTAGTCCCGGGTCTGCTTGCCGTCGCCGAACACGGTCGCCCGCCCGCCGGCCCGCAGCCGCCCGCAGAAGATCGCGATCACGCCCGCCTCGCCGAGCGGATCCTGCCGCGGGCCGTAGACGTTGCCGAGTCGCAGCGCCACGGTCGACAGCCCGTACAGCCGCTCGTACAGCGCCAGGTACCCCTCGCCGGCGAACTTGCTCTGTCCGTACGGGGCCTCCGGGGCCAGCGGCGCGTCCTCGGCGAGCGGCAGCTCCTGTCCCTCCCCCTCGCCGTAGATCGCCCCGCCGGTGGAGGTGAAGACGAGGCGCCGCGCCGCCGCCACCCGCGCCGCCTCGAGCACGTTCGCGGTGCCGCCGACGTTGATCGAGGCGTCGAAGGCCGGCTCGGCGATCGACTTGCGCACGTCGATCTGCGCGGCCAGGTGGAAGATCGTCTCCGGCTCGAGATCGCCGGCCAGCGCAACCATCGCAGCGGCGTCGCGGATGTCCTGCTCGACGAGCGTCGCGCCCGCTTCCAGGGCTTGCGCCAGGTTCTCCCGCTTGCCGGTCGAGAGGTCGTCGACGACCGTCACCTCGTCGCCGCGGGCGAGAAGGGCGTCGACGAGGTTCGAGCCGATAAACCCCGCTCCGCCTGTCACCAAGCACCTCATGCGACCGCCGATCCTAAGGGGATCGGCGCGTGCAAGGCCGCCGGGGCAGCCGAACGCCCCTGCTACCCTCGCCGACCTCAATCAATTTCGACTTCACGGACCCGCAAAGGAATCAGATATGGATTTGCGGGTCCGTTCCGTCTCATGCGCCTGATCGTCACCGAGAAGAACAATTCCGCCAAGAAGATCGCCGAGATCCTCGGTCGCGGCGACGTCTCCGCGGACAGAACCTTCAGAGTCCCGTTCTACACCTGGAGCGACGCCGACGGGGAGCACATGACGATCGGCCTCAAGGGCCACGTGCTCGGCCCCGCCTTCCCCGAGGGCTACTCGAACTGGCAGAGAACCGACCTGCACGACCTGATCGACGCCGAGCTGATCAAGGAGCCGACCGACAAAAACGTCGTCAGAGCGATCAAAAAAGTCGCCAGAGGCGCCGACGAGCTGGTGATCGCCACCGACTTCGACCGCGAGGGCGAGCTGATCGGGCTCGAGGCGCTGGAGGAGATGCTCGACGCCAACCCCGCGCTCGGCTCGCGCAAGGGAACCGCCGACGGGACGCTGCGGATCAAGCGCGCCCGCTACTCGGCACTGACCAAGGAGGAGATCGAGCGCGCCTTCTCCGATCTCGACGAGCTCTCCTACCCGCTCGCCAACGCCGGCGCCGCTCGCCAGGACATCGACCTGCTCTGGGGGGCGACGCTGACCCGCGCCGTCTCCCTTGCCAGCCGTCGCTTTGGCTCCAACTTCCTCTCGGTCGGACGCGTGCAGAGCCCGACCCTGGGCCTGATCGTCGAGCGCGAGATGGAGCGCCGCGCCCACGTCGCCAGACCGTTCTGGGAGCTGTTCGCCAAGTTCGAGCACGCAGACGGGACCTTCGAGGCGCACCACGCGACCGACAAGTTCTGGGACAAAGCGGAGGCCGCCGCCGCGCTCGCCGGGACCGCCTCCCCGGGCACGGTCAAGTCGGTCACCGCCCGCAAGAACACGCGCCGCCCGCCGACTCCCTACAACACGACCGCCTTCAGCACCGATGCCTCCAGCCGTCTCGGCATCACCCCCGCCAGCGCGATGCGGATCGCCGAGGACCTCTACATGGACGGCTTCATCTCCTACCCGCGCACCGACAACACGGTCTATCCGTCCTCACTGCCGGTCCGCGAGCTGGTCTCCTCGCTGGTCCGGATCAGAGAGTTCTCCGCCGCCTCCGGCCTGCTCGACGGCGAGCTGACGCCGACCCGCGGCAGAAAAGAGACGACCGACCACCCGCCGATCTACCCGACCCAGGCGATCCACCCCGGCGCCCTCGAGGGGCCCAAGCGCCGCGTCTACGAGCTGGTCGTGCGCCGCTTTCTCGCCACCTTCAGCCCGCCGATGATCACCGAGTCCACCCGCGCCGACATCGAGGCCGGCTCGGAGACCTACTTCGTCCGCGGCTCGGTCGTCGTCGACCCCGGCTACGCCGGCATCTACACCTACGCCCGCTCCGCCGACGAGGAGATCCCGGCGCTGCGGGAGGGGCAGCGGCTCGACCTCGACGGCGAGCCCTGGATCGTCGACAAGGAGACCCAGCCGCCGGGCCGCATCTCCCAGGCGAAGCTGATCGAGATGATGGAGGAGCGCGGCCTCGGCACCAAAGCGACCCGCGCCGACATCATCCAGAAGCTCTTCGACCGCGGCTACGTCTACGGCAACCCGCCGGTCCCCTCGGAGACCGGGATCGCCCTGTACGAGGCCTTCAAGAACTACGTGCCGGCGATGGCGACCCCGGAGATGACCGCCCAGCTGGAGGCGGAGATGGACCGGATCGCCGCCGGCGAGATGACCAAGGGCGCCGTCGTCGGCGAGAGCCGCGACCTGTTGCACAGAACCTGGACCGAGATCGACGCCGCCCGCGAGGACTTGGCCAAAGTGATCTGGAAAGGGATGGACGAGGATCGCATCCTCGGCCCCTGCAAGGTCTGCGAGGAGGCCGGCCGCAAGAAGCAGGACGGCTCGCCCCACATGCTGCGGATCATCCGCGCGAAAAAATCGGGCAAACGCTTCGTCGGCTGCACCGGCTGGACCCTCGACGATCCCGAATCCTGCGACCAGACCTTCCCGCTGCCCCAGCGCGGCGACGTCTTCCGCCTGGAAGAGCGCTGCAGCGTCTGCGATCGGACCCCGCGCCTCAAAGTCGTTCCCTTCCGCGGTCGCCCCTGGAACCTCTGCCTCAACGACGACTGCGAGTCGATGCAGGAGATGAAGAAACGCCGTGCCGAGCGCGAGGCGGCCAAAGCCGCGAAAGCGACGATGGCGAAGAAGCCGTTGCCGGACGGGTCGGAGGACGGCGCCGGTACCGCGACGCGCAGGCGCAAACGCGCCAAAGCGGCGGCCAAAGGCTGAGGCCGAGCTGTTGTTCATTTCCCTGGAGGGCATCGATGGCTCCGGGAAGAGCACGCAGGCGAAGCTGCTGGCCGAGGCGCTCGGTCCCGAGACCCTTCTGATTCGCGAGCCGGGGGGGACCGACGCCGCCGAGCGGATTCGCGAGCTGCTCGCCGACCCCACGCTGGAGTTGGATCCCTACGCCGAGCTTTTGCTCTTCCTGGCCGCCCGTGCCGATCTCACGGCCAGGGTCATCCGCCCGGCGCTGGAGGCGAGACGCGACGTCGTCTCCGATCGCTTCGCCGATTCGACCGTCGCCTACCAGGGGGCGGCGCGAGGCCTCGGGGTGGGGGAGGCGATCTCCCTCACCGACTCGGCCACCGACGGCCTCTGGCCCGACCTGACGATCCTGCTGCGGGTCGACCCCGAGGTGGGCCATGAGCGCGCCGACGGGGAGGACCGCTTCGAGTCCGAGGGCTTGGAGCTGCAGCGGGCGGTGGCCGAGGCCTACGAGGAGATCGCCCAGATCGCCTCGGACCGGGTCGTTGTCGTCGATGCCTCCGGGAGCGTCGAGGAAGTGCACAAGCAGGTAATGGAGGCGGTTCGAAGGCGTGCCGGGTGAGCGCAACCGACTTTGACCCCACCAGAGTGGGGTAAAAGTCGGGAACGATGCAATTGACGGGCACTCTCGACGGAGCCACCGAACATCAGCCGCGGGCGCGGGTGGCACTGAGCGCGGCGCTCGCGTCTGGGCCCTCTCACTCCTACTTGCTCCGTGGACCTCGCGGCTCGGGGAAGAGAGCCGCCGCGCGTGCCTTCGCCGCTGAGATCCTTGCCGCGGGCGCCGAAGACCCCGACGACGCCCGGCGCCGCGCCCTGCTCGATCCCTCGCCTCATCCCGACCTCGTCTGGATCGCCCCGCGCGGGGCGCAGCACCTGGTCGAGGAGGTCCGCGAGCAGGTGATCCGCGCCGCTGTCTACCGCCCCTTCGAGGGAGGGAAGCGAGTCTTCGTGATCGAGGCCGCGGAGGCGATGAGAGACGAGAGCCAGAACGCGCTGCTCAAGACCCTGGAGGAACCTCCTGACTTCGTCCACTTGATCCTCCTCACCGCTGACCCCGAGCTTCTTCTCGAAACGGTCGCCTCCCGCTGCCAGCCGATCGACTTCGCTCCTCTTCCCGTTTCGGCGATCGAAGCTGTTCTTCAGGGTGCGGGTGACCCGGTCGAGATCGCCGCCGTCGCCCGCCTGTCCGCTGGCGACCTGGAGCGCGCTCGCTACCTGCTCTCAGACTCCGGCCGACAGCTCCGGGCCAGCGTTAATGGGCTGGGTAAGGAGGGTGAGACGCCATGGCGGAAGTTGCTCGCCGCCGCCGAGAAGGCTGGGGAGGACGCCGAGGCGGCGACCCGCGAAGCATTGGAGGAGGAGAGAGCGGCTGGCGTCAAACGCTCCGCCAGAGACTTAAACGACGAGGTCAAGCGCGTCGCTCGCCAACGCCGGACGGAGATACTCGACCTTGGCCTGGAACTCGCCGCCACCTGGTTTCGCGATCTTGCCGCGGTCGCGGCCGGTGCCTCCGAGGTGGCATATAGCCAGGACCGTCTTACCCAGCTCCAATCCCAGGCCGAAGAAATCGATCCAGCTCGTGCCCGGCAGTCCGTTGAGTTGATTCAAGACACCCGCCGCCGCCTCGACCTCAATGTCTCCGAAGAGCTGGCCCTCGAAGCTCTCGCCGCTCGCTTAGTCGCCTGAGTCTTTTGCCTGCTCCCGCGCCTTTTCCAGCGCCCGTTCTTGGGCCAGCCTCGTGATCTGCGCCGACTGGCGGGACATGATCACGCTGAAGTTGAGCGCCAGGCCCAAGAGGAGGAGCAGGACGACGGAGAAGAGGGCGACGTTGGTATCCCGCACCCCCATCGCGTCGGCGAGGGCGCCCAGCAAGCCGGGGAACGCGGCGCCGGCCAGCATCCCCAGGCCGGCCACGAACCAGACGACGCTGTAGCGCTCCTGCAGGCGGTCGCGGCGGATCAGCTCGAGGATCATCGCCATGAAGACGATCGCGATCACCGCCGCCAGGATTCGCGTCTGCGAGGTCAGCTGGACCTGCGGCCCCTCCGCCGCGGCCCGAGTAAGGGCGGCCGCGATCATCGCTCGACCTCCGCCTGGCGCGGCCGGAACTGCCCCACCATCAGCACGATCAGCCCCTTGAAGATGAAGAACGCCGAACGCAGGGGGGTCAGGAAGGAAGCTCCGCCGGCTCGCTCCAGCATCCGCACCGGCACCTCCTCCACTCGCAGGCCCTGGCGCACCGCCAGCTGCAGGGACTCGATCTCGGCGAAGTCGGGCGAGTAGTTCTCGCTGAACAGGGCCATCACCCGCCGGTTCGCCGCGCGCATCCCGCTCGTCGTGTCGGTGAAGCGCTGCCGCGTCGCCAGGGTGAGGAAGAAGCGAAACACGCCGGAGCCGATCCGCCGTGAGATCGTCGGCTTGTAATCGTCGCTCTCCGCGTCCGCCGCCTCAGGATCCCGGTAGCGCGACCCGATCACGAGGTCGGCTCGCCCGGCGACCACCTCGTCAAGCAGCCGCGAAACCTCGCCGGCGGGGTGCTGCCCGTCGGCGTCCAGGTGGGCGCAGAAGTCATAGCCCTCGCGCAGCGCGTAGAGGTACCCCGTCTGCAGCGCGGCGCCCAGGCCCTGATTGAAGGGCAGAGACGCCACGGTCGCGCCCACCTCGCGCGCCCGCGCCACGGTCGCGTCGGCCGAGCCGTCGTCCACCACCAGCACGTCGGCCTCGGGCAGGTGCCGGCGCACGTCGCGGATCACCTCCGCGACGGCGTCCTCCTCGTTCCAGGCCGGGATGAAGACGAGCGTGCGCATAGGGCGATTCTCCCATGCCCACCCGGCGCCGCTTTGTGTTAGTAAGCCTTCATGGGACGAATCGACATGCGGCTGGGCATGCGCCTCTGGCTGACCGGAGCCTTCGCCGCGGTCAGCCTGATCACCGCGGCCGCGGTCGATCTCTTCGGCGACGATCGCCGCGCGCTCGTGGTCGCGGTGATGACCGGCGTCCTCGCCGGCTTCCTCATCGCCGTCGCCATCGCCCACCGGGTCAGACGCCTCGCCGAGTCCGCCGGCCGGATGGCCGCGGGCTCCTTCGACGCCCCGCTCGGCGTCTCCGGCCCTGACGAGATTGGAGACCTCGCCCGCGCCCTGGAGTCGATGCGCGCCTCCCTCAAAGAGAGCTTCGGCGTCCTCACCGCCGACCGCAACAAGCTCGCCGCGATCTTCGACGGCCTCACCGACGCTGTCATGGTCGTCGACGACGGCGGCGCCGTCCGCTTCTCCAACAGCGCCGCCGCCGAGCTGCTCGACACCGCCGGCCTTCCCGCCGAGGTCCTCCGCCCCCACCTCCGCCGCGCCGCCCAGGTCGGCTTCGCCGCCCACCCGGCGCTGCGGATCGGCGACCGGGCCTACTCGATGCAGGCCCGCTCTCTGCCCGACGAGCGCGCCGTGCTCGCCGTTGTCCGCGACCGCACCGAGGAGATGCGGCGGGAGTTCGCCGAAGCCGACTTCGTCTCCAACGCCGCCCACGAGCTGCGCAACCCGCTGGCCGGGATCTCCAGCGCGATCGAGGTCCTCCAGGACGGCGCCAAGGACGACCCCGAGGCCCGCGACCACTTCCTGGCACGCCTCGCCGACGACGCCGAGCGGATGAGCCGCCTCACCCAGTCCCTGCTCACCCTCGCACGGGTCGAGTCGATCGGCGCCGGGGAGACCGAAGTCGTCGACGTCCCGATCGCCGTGCGCGACATCGTCGCCGCGGTCGAGCGGCCGAGACACGTCGAACTGCATGTCGAAGTCGAGCCCGACCTGGCCGCCAAGGGAGACCCGACGCTGCTGCGTCAGGTGGTGATCGGCCTGCTCACCAACGCCTTCAAGAACACGCCACCCCCCGGTGCCGTTACCGTTCGCGGCCGCCGCGACGGCGAGGAGGGGGTTGTCTTGGAAGTGATCGACACAGGAACCGGGATCCCGGCAGCGGAGATCGAGCGCGTCTTCGAGCGCTTCTACCGCCGCAGCGAGACCCGCACGCAGGAGGGGTTCGGCCTCGGCCTCGCCATCGCCCGACGCATGGTCGACGTGATGGGCGGGGAGATCGGCGCCACCTCCGTCGAGGGGGAGGGCAGCACCTTCTGGGTTCGCCTCCCGCTCGCCCAGCCGAGCCCCACACCGGTCGCATGAGCAGCGGACGCATCCTCATAGCCGACGACGAGCCTTCGGTCCGCGACTCGGTCGGCTACGCGCTCGCCCAGGAGGGCTTCGACGTCACCCCCGCCGCCGACGGCGACGAGGCGGCGGAGCTGCTCGGCAACGGCATCCCCTACGACCTGCTGATCCTCGACATCATGATGCCGGGCCCGAGCGGCCTCGACATCTGCCGCGACGTTCGCTCCCGCAGCGCCGTGCCGATCATCGTCCTCACCGCCAAGGACGCCGAGGTGGACAAGGTCGTCGGGCTCGAGGTCGGCGCCGACGACTACGTCACCAAGCCCTTCTCCGTCCGCGAGCTGCTCGGCCGGGTCCGCGCCCAGCTTCGCCGTCGAGAGCTTGATCGGGCCCCGCTCGCCCACGCGGTCAAGATCGAGTCCGGCCCGGTGGCGATCGACCTCGTCCGCCACATCGCCACCGTCCGCGACGAGCCGGTCAACCTCACCCGCTCCGAGTTCCAGCTCCTGCGCCTGCTGGTCGGCCGCCCCGGCGAGGTCTTTCCTCGCCGCAAGATCATGGAAGAGCTGTGGCAGACGGAGTTCGACGGCGACGAGCGTGCCTGCGACGTCCACATCTCCAACCTGCGCCAGAAGGTCGAGCGCGACCCGCAGCGCCCGGAGCTGGTCCTGACCGTGCGCGGCATCGGCTACAAATTCAACGGCGAGGGCTGAGCGCCCTACGCCTCGAGCCAGGCGCCGGCGGGGCCGAGGTTGCGCACCGGCGTCTCGCCGATCCTGCTCTCGCATCCCCAGGACTCGTGAATGTGGCCGCAGACCGCGAGGCGGGGCGCCTTCTCCTCGATCGCCCGCAGCAGCGCCTCGCTGCCGAAGTGCATCCCGTCGCCGGCCGTGTCGCAGTGGCCACGCGGAGGCGAGTGAAGGACGAGGACGGCGTCCCGGGGGCAGGGGGCGAGCATCGCGGCGGCGGCCTCGTCGTCGAGGTCGAAGCTCCAGTCCCAGGGGGTGACCGGGACGCCCGCGCCGAGGCCGAAGAACTCGACCCCCTCGATCGTCGCGCCGCCGCCGTGTAGGACCGTGGCCGCCTCCCAGCCGGTGGACGCCGCTCGCAGCGCCTCCTCGGTCTCGTTGTTGCCGGGGACGAGGACGGTGGGGGCCTCGATTCCCGACAAGGCGCCGATCGTCTCCTCCAGCCCTTCGTGCACGGAGGCGAAGTCGCCGGCGCCGATCACGACGTCGGCGTCGGCCGACATCTCGACCAGCGCCGCCGCTTGCGCCATGTCCCGGTGCAGATCGCTGAAGGCGAGAATCCTCACCGCTCAAACCTAACGCCATCGGCGGGCTGTTTCGATAGTCTCGCCGCCGTCATGCCCCCCGTCTTCTGGCTCGGCCTCGGCATCGCCGCCTTCTCCGTCCTCATCGGGCTGATCGCGGGCGTCAAATCACGCACCACCGGCGCTCGGGCCGGCCTCGCCATCGGCGCCTACCTCGGCGTTATGGCGGCCTTCCCGCTGCTCGCCATCGGCCTGGCGACGAGCTAGCCGTGAAGGCCGAGGTCCGCGGCGAGCGGACGCTGCCCGGCGTCTGGCGTCTGCGCCTACCTCTGCCCTGGCCCGGGGTCCCGCACGGCAACGCCTGGGCGATCGCCGCCGACGGCGGCATCGTCCTCTTCGACACCGGGATCGGCGGCAGGGACCGGCTGCGCCAGTTCGACCTCGCCCTCGCGCAGACGGGGCACGGCCTTGAGGACGTGCGCCTGCTCGTCTGCACCCATTCCCACATCGACCACTACGGCCTCGCCGCGCCGATCGCCGAGGCGGCCGGCTGCGAGCTGTGGATGCACCCGGCCTGGGAGCACGTCCGCATCCTCGCCGACGATCCCGGCGCGGCTTTGGAGCAGCGGCTCGAGGTCGCCCGCCAGAGCGGCGTCCCGCCGGCCGCCCTGGAGCGCTACCGCGAGTCCCGCGAGGGCGACGACGACCCCGGAATCGATGCGATCGTGGAGCCCGACCGCGACCTGCTCCCCGGGGTCGAGGTGGAGACGGACCTCGGCGCCTGGCAGGTGTACGAGACCCCCGGCCACGCGCCCTCCCACGTCGTCCTGCATCAGCCCGAGCGCAAGCTGATGATCTCCGGCGACCACCTGCTGGGCCGCACCGTCCTCTTCTTCGACCATGGCCACACACCCGACCCCGTCGGCGAGTTCCTGCGCGGCCTCGACGAGGTCGAGCCCCTTGACGTCGACCTCGTCCTACCCGGCCACGGGCGACCCTTTCGCGATCCGGAGGCGAAGATCGCCGAGAGCCGGCGCCAGGTCGGCGAGCTGCTCGGCAAAGTGCGCGAGTCGCTCGCCGGCGCGGAGAAGAAGACCGCCTTCGAGATCGTCGGCGACATCGTCGGCGCCGAGAACCTCAACACGCCGGTCAGCGCCTGGGTCCTGCAGATCGTCCTCTCCTGCCTGGATCACCTGGCGATCCTCGGCGAGGTCGCGGTGGTCGAGGGAACCGATCCGCAGCAGTGGGCTAGCCT
>DATMBX010000118.1:0-4702 GCA_035558955.1 Solirubrobacterales bacterium
CGTCCTGCCACAGCCGGCGCACTTACCCACCCAACCATAGGGGTTCAGCGTGCCGCATATCTGACACGGAACATCGGGCAAGTTCGACGCGGCAGACGGAGACGCTTGCCCGCCTCCTTTACGCCGCACTTGCCAAGCGGAGAACCGCCGTACCAGCCCGGCTGACCAGAGTGGAAGGGTTCCGCCTCCGCATTGGTTACATGCCCAGCCACCCGTAAACGACTTTTCGGACGAAACCCCGCCTTGACAGCGGGGACAAAACCGGTGAGCTCTGCGTGCCATGGCTATCCCGCTGGGCACGCGACAATGAGTTGAAAATCCCGAAAGGCGTCTGTTCCGGTAGCGCTATAGGTCGTGACTCGAACGGTACTTCCGTCGAAGTCCATACTGGAGCGAATCTGTCCGCCCGCACCCGAGGAGATCGAAGCCGCTCGGTAGCACTGGCTCACGTCGCGGTTGAATTGCACGTACCTCGTTGCGCCTGGCGCGTTACCAAACACGGAGATGACTCCGACTCCATTCTGGAGGGTTCCATCTGCGGCAACGGCGGCAAATCGAAAGTCAGGAGAACTCGTTGCCGCTGAGCTCCCCCCATCAGAACCCGCTGGTCCTTGTGCCCCTCGCGGGCCCTGAGGACCACGCTTCCCTTTTAGCTTTTTCAGCACCGAGGGACTGATCTGCGAGGTGCTTGTGATGACGTACCGCTTCGCCGCAATAGCCGTTCCGCCCAGCGCAAAGACAAGCATTAGGACCGCGATGAGCCCAGATGGCGATGGACGACGAACCCGCATAATCGACTCCCTTGGGTTGACAGAAAGTACGTTATTGGTTCTGGACGGTATCGGCTCTGCTCCGGATGATCTTTGGAGTGGAGCCAAAGGACGCCGTGGGGCGCAACATCAGGACGCAGCGCCACAGGCTTGGCTTGACCCAGGAAGCACTCGCCCACAGGGCAGAGATGCATCCAGTGGAGATCGGCCGCGCAGAGCGGGGAGCCCGTGATCTGCGTGTCTCAACCATCGCGAAGCTCGCCAGAGGGCTGGAAGTGCCAGCGATGGAGTTGCTGCGCGGCGTCTGAATTAGGCGATTGGATCGCCTCTGCGAGAGATCCAATATCGCTTCTTACGAATCTCGCCGCACCGCCGGACTCAAGAGCAACGTCGCATAGCGCGTATCTTCTTGCTATGGAGGTCGCTATCTAGCGTGCGGGTTCTCATCACCGGAGCCAGCGGATTCATCGGCTCGGCGCTGTGCGACGCGCTGCTGGCAAGGGGGGACGAGGTTGTGGGGCTGACGCGTGACCCGACGCAGGCGCGCCGGACCAATCCGACGGTTACCTGGCACGCTTGGGAGCCGACCCTGGAACGGCCGCCCGCCGAAGCGTTCGACGGCGTCGACGGCGTCGTCAACCTGCTCGGCGAGAAGATCGACCAACGCTGGACGGACGAGGCCAAGCGCCGGATCATGGAAAGCCGCCGCACCGGCACCCACAACCTGGTGCAAGCTCTCGGCTCCCTGGAGCAAAAGCCCAAGGTCCTGGTCAACCAATCGGCGATCGGCTTCTACGGAGATCGGGGCGACGCGATCGTCGACGAATCCTCCGAACACGGAGAGGGGTTCGACTCAGAGGTCGTGCAGGAATGGGAAAGGGCAGCTAGTGAAGTCAAGAGCGCCGGAGTCCGACTTGCGATTGTCCGCACCGGCCACGTGCTCGACCCCAGCGGCGGCCTGCTGAAGGAGCTGCTCACGCCGTTCAAGCTAGGCGTAGGCGGTCCGCTCGCCGGCGGCAACCAGTACATGTCCTGGATCCACCTCGACGACGAGGTCGGAATCCTGCTCTTGGCCCTGGACAGCGACAGGGTAAGCGGCGTCATCAACTCGACGGCACCGAACCCGGCAACGAATCGCGAGTTCTCAAAGGCACTGGGGAACACTCTCGGCCGACCCGCTGTCGTGCCGGTGCCAGGCTTCATCCTCGACCTCAAATTCGGAGTGGAGTTCGGGAAGGTGCTACGGGGCGGACAACGGGTCATGCCGCGACGGGCGCTCGATCTTGGCTACCAGTTCCGGCATCCGGACTTGGACGAGGCCCTCGGAGATCTGTTGTAGAGGGACGGGGTTCCCCTCCGACGGGCGGATACTCAGAGCCGTTCAGCCAATTGGCTGAACGGCGAGTCCGGCGGAGGGGAACCCCGTCCCTCCCAGCCGCTAACCCAGGACGCTGTAGACGGACTCGCGCAGGGAATCCGGATCGTCGGCTCTGCGAATTGCGTCCAGCAGTGTGGCCATCGAAGCTTGCCCAGAGCGGTTTGCGACCTGAGCGATATCGGCTGCGTCGAGGATGGAGCGCGAGAAACTCGCGAGGGTCGGGTCGGGCTCGATCAGGAAGCCGACGGTACTCGAGTCCTCTGTGGCGCGACGGGCATTAGCACCTGCCGCAGCAAGGGTCCCCGGGTTGTCGAGGCAGATCATGCGTACGTGGAAGCTTCCGGCTCTCCCGCTGCTGCTGTTCAGTTCTTGGCGCGCCCCCTTGCATAGAGATTCTCCGCTGACGTAGACGTTCACAGTTGCGCCCGAGGAGACTCCTTCTTCCCCGCATCCAATAACCGCCAGGCCGAGGGCGCAGGCGAACGAGACGAAGAAGGTGCGGCGCACAGTTCGCGATCATAGACTCGGGTCGGATGAAGATCGGAGTCTTGACAGCGGGTGGCGACTGCCCCGGGCTCAATGCCGTAATCCGAGCCGTCGCCCGCTCGGCGATGGAGGGAGGCGACGAGGCGGTGGGCATCCGCCACGGGTACCGCGGCCTCGCCGAAGGCGCCTACATGCCGCTGGACATGCGCACGGTTTCGGGGATCCTCCATCTGGGCGGGACGATCCTCGGCACCTCCAGCTTCGAGCCGATCCGCGAAGGGGCGGTCGACCGGGTGAAGGCCGCCTTCGCCGAAGAGGGCCTCGACGCCGTCGTCGCGATCGGCGGCGAGCACACGATGGAGATCACCCGCCGCCTGTACGAGGAGTTCGACCTGCCGCTGATCGGCGTGCCGAAGACGATCGACAACGACGTCGCGGGTACAGACTTCACCTTCGGCTTCGACACCGCGGTTCAGATCGTCACCGACGCGATCGACCGCCTCCATACCACCGCCCAATCCCACGACCGGGTGATGGTCGTAGAGGTGATGGGGCGCAACACCGGCTGGATCGCCGCCTACGCGGGGCTCGCCGGCGGCGCCGACGGCATCGTCATCCCCGAGGTGACGACCACGGTCGAGGACGTCGCCGCGGGCATCTTGCGTCGCCACGAGCGCGGCAAGGACTTCTCGATCATCGTCGTCGCCGAGGGGGCGAAGCTGGCCTTCGCGAGCGGCGAGGAGCGGCTGATCCAGCCGATCAAGGACACCGACGAATACGGCTACCCGCGCCTTGGCGGGATCGGCGCGGCGCTGGCGACCGAGCTCGAGGCCCGGACTGGTTATGAGACCCGGGTCACCGTGCTCGGCCACGTGCAGCGCGGCGGCACGCCAACGTCGACCGACCGCATCCTCGCCACTCGCTACGGCGTTCACGCCTATGAGCTGGCCAAGGCCGGGGACCTCGGCAAGATGGTCGCCCTGCGTGGCTCGGAGATGGTCTCCATCCCCCTGCCCACAGCCGCCAGCATCAAGGAACTCGACCTCCGCGTCCTGGAGATCGCGAAGCGCTTCTTCGGTTAGGAGGAAAGCGTGTTGCGGGCGACGCGGATCGCGGCGCCGGTGAAGAGGACGGTGAGGAAGACGAGGCCGGCGACGGGGCCTCCCTGCCCGAAGGCGTAGGAGATCGTCATCGCGCCAAGCGCCAGGAAGAGGCTGACTACGAGTCCCATGCGGCGCTGATCCTAACTGGAGAGAACGACGCGCGTCTCGCGCAGGAACTCCGAGACCGCCTCCGCGGCGCCCTCGGCCGACCCGGCCTCGCCGGCGGCGCGGACGAGGCGGCTGCCCACGATCACCCCATCGGCAATCCGCCCCACTTCGGCGGCCTGCGCAGGGGTCCCGATCCCGAAACCGACGGCGACGGGGACTTCAGCTTCGGCTTTGGTCGCCGCGACCAGGTCGGCCAGGGCGTCGGGAACCTCGGCCCGCTCCCCCGTCGTGCCGACCGTTGAGACGACATAAACGAAGCCATGGGCAGCGGCGCAAATAGCGGCGCGGCGCTCGGGCGGCGTGGTGGGAGCCACAAGCGGCACCAACGCCAGGCCGGCGGCGGCAAAGGCCTCGCGAACCTCGTCGGCCTCCCCCAGCGGCAGATCCGGGACGATCGCCCCGGCGGCTCCTGCATCGCCGGCACGCCGAGCGAACTCAGCCGCCCCGCCATGGGCGAGGACCATGTTCGCGTAGACCATGAAGACGACCGGCACCCGATCGGAAACCGACTCGCAGACCTCCACAGCCGTCGCAAGCGTCGCCCCACCCTCAAGCGCCGCGGTCGCGGCGGCATGGATGACCGGCCCATCGGCAAGCGGATCGGAAAAGGGAACGCCCAGCTCGATCAGGTCAGCCCCCGCGTCGACATAGGCGCCGGCAATCGCCAACGAAGCTTCCCGGTCGGGAAAGCCGACCACCATGTACGGCATAAGCGCGGCGCGGCCCTCGGCGCGGGCCGCCTCAAAGGCTTTCTCGATGCTCATTGGGAGAGGACTTCCGCCAAGTCCTTGTCCCCA
>DATMBX010000119.1:0-12885 GCA_035558955.1 Solirubrobacterales bacterium
TCCGTCACCTCATGGCGCGAGGGAGCGATGAGGTCATGGGCTTTCACGCGGGCGGGCTCGTCGTCGCCTTCCGACGCCTCTCCCGCGGGTGGCGCGGGGCTGGCGACCGGGCGCTCGGCAGGCGGACCGAGCCGCTGCGGCACGGCCTGCTCCATCTCCTGCAGCTCCTCGACGATCGGATGCGCCTCCTCGACGACGTCGGAGGCGGGCGCGGACTTGGACTTACGGCTGAGGAATCCCATTGCGCGGGTATTCGCATGGTCACCCGCTTTTCCTCCCCCCTGCCGAAATTGCTAGGAATCACCCGATCCCCTTGCCCGACCCCCTAGACAAGCGGTTGCTTTTCGTGACCGGCAAGGGGGGTGTGGGCAAGACGACGGTGGCGGTTGCGCTCGGGCTGCGGGCCGCCGCCGCCGGCAAGCGCACGATCGTCTGCGAGGTCTCCTCGCAGGAGAACGCCTCGCGGATCTTCGACCACGCCAGCGTCGGCTTCCACGAGGTCGAGATGGAGGAGAACCTGTGGTCGATCTCGATCGACCCCGACGAGTCGATGCGCGAGTACGTGCTGCTGCAGCTGAAGGTGCGCGCGATGCGCGACATGCTCTTCCGCAGCCGCATCTTCAACTACCTCGCCGCCGCCACTCCGGGGCTGAAGGAGCTGGTGACGATCGGCAAGATCTGGGAGCTGGCCCAGTTCGACCGCAAGGTCAAAAGCGGGCGCAAGTACGACCTGGTGATCGTCGACGCTCCCGCCACCGGCCACGGCATCGGCTTCCTGCAGACGCCGAGAACCTTCGCCGCGATCGCCCGCGTCGGCCCGATCCACTCCCAGGCCCAGCGGCTGGACCGCTTCATCAAAGACCACGAGCACACCGGCACGGCGATCGTCTCCCTGCCCGAGGAGATGCCGGTCAACGAGTCCGCCGCGCTCGAGCATGACCTGCGCCAGGAGGTCGGCGTAGCGGTCGACCGCGTCTACATGAACGGGCTCTACCCGGAGCGCTTCACCAGAGCCGAAGCCGAGCGCCTCGCCGAGGTCGCCGGGCGCGAGGACGGGTCCGTGCGCGCCGCCACCCGCGCCGCCCTCTCCGAGCACAGCCGCGCCCGCTCCCAGCGCGCCCAACTCTCGCGCCTGCGCCGCCGCGTGCAGGCGCCGGTGAAGTCCCTTCCCTTCCTCTTCGAGCCGGAGTTGGGCGTCGAGGCGGCACGACGGCTCTCCAAGAGACTGGGCTGATGGCGGCGGTCGGCGACATCCTCGAGGGCAAGGGAATCTGCATCTGCGCCGGCTCGGGCGGGGTCGGCAAGACGACCACCGCGGCGGCGATCGCGACCGGGATGGCGGCGCGCGGGCTGAAGGTCTGCGTGCTGACGATCGATCCGGCGAAGCGCCTCGCCGACTCGCTCGGCCTGAAGGAACTGGGCAACGAAGCGAAGCGGGTCGACCCGAAGCTGTTCGAGGCGCAGAGGATCGAGATGGAGGGTGAGCTGTGGGCGATGATGCTCGACGCCAAGGCCACCTTCGACGAGCTGGTCGCCCGCCAGGCCCCCGACGAGGAGAGCCGCGACCGGGTCCTCAGCAACCGCATCTATCAGCAGATCTCCAGCGCCCTCGCCGGCTCGCAGGAGTACATGGCAATGGAGAAGCTGTTCGAGCTGCACAGCGAAGGGCGCTACGACCTGCTCGTCCTCGACACGCCGCCGACCCGCAACGCGCTCGATTTCCTCGACGCCCCGCGACGGCTCACCCAGTTCATCGAGGGGCGCTCGCTGCGCGTCTTCATGCGGCCGACGGGGCTGGCGGCGCGGGTGGCCGGTCGCGGCGCCTCGGTCGCGCTCGCCGTCTTCAAGCGAATCGTCGGCTTCGACCTGATCGCCGACCTGGCCGAGTTCTTCAACGCCTTCAGCGGCATGGTCGACGGCTTCCAGGCTCGCGCCAAGCGGGTCAACAGCCTGCTCGCCGACCGCCGCACCTGCTTCCTCGTCGTCTGCGGCCCGCAGGGGGAGCCGATCGACGAGGCGGTCTACTTCCACCGCAAGCTGGTCGAGGCGAGACTGCCCTTCGGCGGCGTCATCGTCAACAAGGTCCACTACCCGGCCGAGCACCTGCGCGGCGACGGCGCCGACCTCGTCGCGGCGCTGGCCGAGGAACTGGGAGACGAGGGCCTGGCGAAGCGGGCGGCCGAGAACTTCGCCGACTACCAGGCGCTGGCGGAACGCGACGCGCGCAACATCGAGCACCTGGCGGCCGAACTGCGGACGAAGGCGGTGATCCGCGTCCCCTACCTCGACGAGGACGTCCACGACCTGTCAGGCCTGGCCGAGATCAACCGCTACCTCTTCGCGACCGCCAAAGAGCGGGTCGCGATAGCCGCCGGCCGGGCCTAACAGCCATGAGGTGAAACGTTTTATCCCCCTAATGGGCGGATAAAACGTTTCACCTCTGCAGTTCTAGCCGGCGCGACGGTTGTAGTGGTCGTAGTTGAGCTCTCGGACCTCCCAGTCGGCGTCCTCGGGCACCGGGAAGAGGTGCCGGACGCGCGGGGTGTCGATCCGCTCGCGGTGCCGCATGTCGCTCTCGATCGAGGGGAAGTCGAGCGTGCTCTCCTCCACCGCGACCTCGTCGAGCCAGGGAGTGACCGTGATCTTGATCTCGCCCTCCTCCGGGATCGGCTCCATGATGCGAGTTTCCTGGTCCTCATGCTCGTGGTGTCGCGCCACTGTTATCTCCACCTCTCCGGTGTCCGTTTCCGGGATCTCCCACTCTGAAGTCGTCCCCACGATCGCGCCGTCGCCCGCCTCAAGGCCGGTGGCGATCAGGGTCTCGTCGGCGGCGGTGCTCATGTCCCCGCTCAGCTCGCCCAGCGCCGCCTCGCGCAACATGCGCCGCAGGCTGTCCTCTACCCAGTTGGCCAGCTCCAACCCCTGTCTGGCCGGGGCGCCGCTCATCAGGGCGCGCTCCAGCTCCAACGCGTGCTCGACGCGCTCGCGGGCCTCAATCCGGTCGTGGGAGTCGCAGGCGATCAGCGCCGCGGCGCGCATCGGCAGTGAGGCGCCGACCGGCCCCTGGCCGTCGAGCACCGCGCGCAGCGCCATCAGGTGGTCGCTCAAGCCCTCCATCGCGGTCTCCCGCGCGCACCCCATCTCGAAGCGGCCGACCGCCCAGGCGAGGGACCCGTCGGGGTCGGGACGGGCCTCCAGCGCGCTCGCCAGCCTGGCGAGCTCGTTCGCTTCGGGTTCGCTCAGGTGGTACCCGCCGGGGCGGGAAGCGGGGGCGCCGGTGGCGATCCGCCGCCATTGCCCCTCGCCGGTGGGGGCGAAGGCGTAGGGACCGAGCCCGATGCCGCCCCGCTTGAAGAGCCTCATCACGCTGATCAGCTCGCGAAGTTGGTGCAGCGCCTCCTCGACCCCGTGCTCCCCTTCGCCCTGCTCGGCGACGGCGAGGAACTGCGGCTCCCAGGCGGCGCGGCCCATGCCCTCGCTGCGCATCGCCTCGATCGGCGCCTCGATCGCGTCGGCGCGGACCACCTGCACCCCGTGGGGGAGCGCCAAGCGCGCCAGCGGCATCTTCAGCCCGACGAGCGGGGCGATCATCACCTCGGCGTCGGCGACCTCGCCGGTCTCGGCGTCGAGCACGGCAAGCGCCTTCTCGAGCCGCTCGCGGTTGAGGGAGAACTCGGTGCAGCCGTCCCAGAGAGAGGCGACGAAGACGGTGAGCATGCGGGCGGCGCGCTCGCGGGGATCGCCGGGCACCGCCTCGCCCCGCGCCTCCAGGTAGGGCGCCGCCAGAGAGGCGGCCTGGACCGCGTCGCGGGCGGGGCCGAAGGCCGGCAGCGCGCGCAACTCGCCCTCGCGCTCGCGCACGTAGCGCGCGGTCAGCGGGACGTAGCTGTGGAAGAGGGAATCGGGGCCCTCGCGCTCGCCGACGTCGAAGGGAATCTGGTCCCCGGTCGCGACCAGCGAGCTGAAGTGGGTCGCCGACTCGGCGGCCAGCCTCTTCAGGGCCTCGGTGAGGAGGAAATCGCGCACTCCCCACGCTTCCGCCCGGCACGAGGCGCTCCTGCGCCTGCACGATCGCTTGCAGATCGGCGCCGATCTGGACGTTCGACTTAGACCGCGGCGGGGGCGGGCGGCTCGGCCTCGCCGACCGGCAGCCAGCGCTTGCCGTAGTTCCGCATGTCCTCGATCAACGGCACCAGCGCCTGCCCCTTCTCGGTCAGCGCGTACTCGACCCGCGGCGGCACCTCGGGATAGGTGTGGCGCTCGACGATCCCCTCCTCCTCCAGCGCCCGCAGGCGCAGCGACAGCGTGCGCGGGCTGATTCCCTCCAGCGACCGCTCCAGCTCGCAGAAGCGGCTGGATCCATCCGCGAGGTCGCGGATCATGAGAAGGGTCCACTTGCCGCAAACCACCTCGGCGGTGCGGCAGACGGGACATCGGGAGTTGCTGAGGGCGCTCATCTCTTCCTGGGAGGCGGCTTGTGTCAATCGCCTCGCTTCATCGAGTGTAGCGACATAGCTTCATTTACTGAAGCTATGGGCAAAGCGCAACGCGCTCGGGGATTCGACTACCGGGCCGGTTCGATCTTGAGAATCGTGATTCGGTAGCGGCGGCTGTTCGCGCCGTAGACGAAAGTCTCGGGGAAGCCAGGCTCGACCGCGAGCAGGTCGCAGGTCTCCGACCCGAGCGAGCACTTCGCGTCACCGAGGACCGAGACGACGTCGGAGGAGACGAGCAGCAGCGCCTTCTTGCCCCCGCCGGTGGCGCCCATGAACATCACGGCGGCCGTCTTCTCGCCGGGAAGCTTGGTCATCTCCGGAACGCTCTTGCGGACCTGCTCCTTGCCCTTGTGGACGATTCGGACGTCGATCGTGTAGCCGGAAGCCTCGGCGGTCGTCGTCTTGCCGCCACCGTCGCCGGACGGGGCGCTGCCTCCATCGCCGCCGTCGCCACCGTCGCTCGGCGGCGACGAGACAGGAGGCTCCGGTGAGGAGGACGGGGAGGGAGAGTCCCCGGATGTTCCAGTCGTGGTGGTCGTCGTGGTCGAGCTGGAGGTCGACTCTGTCGTGGTCTGCGTCTGCAGTTTGGCGCCCTTCAGCATCGGGCCGGTGTAGCGCTGCTCGAAGGGGTCGGTGGGACGACGGCCCGAGAGACGCTTGCGGTAGTCGCGCAGGCCCGGGGCGGCGCGGACCACGGTCAGCTCGCCGGCCTCGATGCTCGACGCCGACGCTCCCAGGGGGACCGGTGGCTCCGCCGCCTCCGGTATCTCCGAATCGCCGCCGAGCAGGAAGGGAACGGCGACGATGGCGACGATCACCAGCGCGACCAACGGAAGCAGGCGCCTGTCGTGCAGGTCGTAGAACAGGTCGACGAGGAAGCGGGGCATTCTCAGCTCCGGCATCTTCAATTCAGGTCCCCTCTTCAGGCCTCTCATGGCGCAGCTCCGGTCGTCGTCGCCACGGGGGTGGCGGTTGGGGTCGCCGGACCGAACGGCGTCGCGCCTGCGGTGACGCCCTGCGCCGGCGGGGTCAGGTAGGTGGTGACCGTGAAGGTCGCCTGCAGAGCGGGAAATTTGGCGGCCGGGTCGGCGGCAAGGGAGAAGGCGTCGATCGTGATCAGGCGACCGTCGACGGAAACGTTCTCGTTGGTCGTCTTCACCAGCGAGTCGAGGCCGTCGATGAAGTCGGCGATCTGGAAGAAGCTGCCGTCGAAGGTGAGGGTGTAGGGCATCACCGCGAGCCCGGCCGGGCCGATCGTCGCCCCGAGCGGCAAGGTCGAGGCGGCTACCTCGGTCGGAGAGGCCGGCGCCGCGGCGGGAACGGCGCCGCTCGTTGCCGGAGCGGCAGGCGCCGCGGGGGCGGGAGCTGCCCCGGCGGCGGCGCTCAGCTCGAGGTTGCGGAACGTCACCCCGGCGTTGCCCGCGATCCGGTTGAGCTGCACCAGCAGCGAAGCGGTGTCGTCATCTCCGGGAACGGCCTTGCCCAACACCACCAGCTGCTGGTAGTCGGTGGGGAAGCTTTCGCGAGCGGCGAGCGCCGCGGCCGCCTCCTGCTCATGCTGGGCCAGCGAAGCCTTCAGGTCGCCGATCTGGGCCCCGAGGTCGCTGGCTTCCTGCCGCTTCGGCCCCAGCACCGCCATCCAGAAGGCGATGCAGAGGAGGGCGAGGCCCACCATCGCGACGATCATCTTGTTGGTCGCGCTCAGCTTCATCTCAGCCGCCCGTCGACGTCGTGGTCTCGGTCGGGGAAGTGACGGGAGCGGTCGCCGTCACCGCGGCGGCATCGCTCGTTATCGGCACCGGCGCCGCGTCGAAGGCAACGACGATCTCGAATTTGGCGATGAAGGCACGGGTGCGGCAATCGTCCCCCGAGCTGGCGGCGTCGCCGGCCGAAGCGCCGGCAGCGCTCTCGTCGGCGAGTTGGGAGGACTGAACTCCCACGCGGGTCACCCCGTCGATGTCCTTGAGCGCGGTGACGAAGCCGGCCACCGCCTCCTGTCCGCTGGCGCAGCCGCTGATCTCCAGCGCCGGCCCCGGGGCCGCCGCCCGCAGGCCCGAAGCGCCGGAGGACCCACCCGAGCTGCCGCTCGACGATCCTTCCGCCGTCGCGCTCGGCGACGCGGTCGCGTTGAGGCTTACCAGCCAGACGTTGCCGGGAAGGACGAGTGAGAGCTCCCGCATCACCCGCTCCCAGTCGAAGCGGCTGTCGGCGAGGCTGGTTACCGTCGCCACCCTCTGCGCATGGAGGGTCTGGAACTGGGTGAAGGCTGCGAGGCGCTGAGCGCGCGCCGCGGCCGCGGAATCCTCGCGCTCAAGCCGGGCGACCTCCGCCTCGCGGTCGGCGATCTGGTTGCCGGTCAGGACCAGCGCAGTGATCCCGGCGAGGACGGCGACCAGCGCGCCGACGACGACGTAGGCGATCGGCCCGGTCCGCAGCGGCGCGTTCTCGCCACGGCGCTCGTCGGTGGGGATGAGGTTGACGGGGCGCATCAGTGCTCCAGCGCGAGGCCGTAGGGAAGGGTCAGCCGCGCCGCGGCGCGCTCGTCGAAGGCGGACAGCCCGGGTGGGCGGACCGGGGCTACAGCGAGGCCGAGCGCCGCCTCGAGCCGCCCGCCGAGCCCGGGAATGGCGCTGCCGGGACCGCAGAGGACGACGCGCTCGACCCGCAGCGCCCCCTCCTGGGCGCCGTAGTAGTCGAGTGAGAGGCGCAGCTCGTCGATCAGTCCGGAGACCCCCTCCTCCAGGGCGCCGCGCGCCTCGGCGACGATCTCGGGGTCTCCCTCGATCTCCTCCGGCGCGCGCTCCAGCCCGACGTGCGCGAGCCACTGGTCGGCGTGTTCGAGGCTGAGGCCATGCGCGCCGGCGAAGCGGCCGGCGATGGTCTCCAGCCCGACGTGGGAGACGCGAGTGAAGAGACAGGCCCTCCCCCGCGCCACCGCGAGGTTGGTCACGTCGCCGAGGCTGCAGTAGAGGACCGCGCCGGTTGGCTGGCCCTGCGCGCCGTTGCCGGCGGGCTCGTCAACGTCGACGCCGGCGAGGGCGCGGATCATTCCGAAGGCGGAGAGATCGATGCCGACCGGCTGCAGGCCGGCGCGGCGGATCGGGTCGAGGAAGGACGCGACCATGTCGCGCCGGGCCGCGACGACGACGACGTCGATCTGGGGCTGGGAGCCCTCCTCGGCGGGGACGCCGCCGACGACCTGGTGCTCTAACACCGCCTGGTCGAGCGGCATCGGCATCTCCTCCTGGGCCTGGAAGCGCACCGCCGCGTCCAGCTCCTTGGGGTCCTCGATCGCCGGCAGGCGCAGGGTGCGGACGACGACCCGCTGGTTGCCGACGCCGAGCCGCACCCGCTTGGAGAGCTTGTGCTTGGAGAAGAGGGACTTGAGCGCCTCGGCGAGGCCGTCGGCGTCGGCCACCTCGCCCTCGCCGAAGACGCCGGCGGGGAGCGGCTCGATCGCGCTCGCGGTCACCTGGGCAGAGCCGTTGACGTGGACCTCGGCCGCGGCGATGCTGCCCGCCTCGATGTCGAGGCCGGCGACGGCGTCTGTCTTCTTCCTGGTCAATCTCATGAGGAAAGAACAGGGCGCAATACGCGCGCCTGCCTCTCCTCAATCGACAGAAACGCCCGAGATCTTGACCTCTGGGCGAGAGGTTTACTCAGTACTAGGAGAAGGTGTTCAGGTACCAGTCCACCAGCTCCTCGCCGGCGAGCAGGCCGACGACGCCGCCGAGGGCGAGGAACGGGCCGAAAGGGATCGCTTTCTTGCGTGCCGCCGCCCCATGGCGGGCGATCATCGCCAGGCCGACGAGGGAGCCGGCAAGCAGGGCGACGAGGATCGCCGGGGCGACGTTCCGCCCCAGGAAGAGCCCCATCACGGCGGCCAGCTTCACGTCCCCCATCCCCATTCCGCGCGGGTAGGCGAGCGCCGCGAGGAAGAGCAGGCCGCCAGCCGCGACGGCGGCGATCGCCCGCTCCGGCAGGCTGCCCGGGTCGGCGATCGCCGCTATCGCGACGCCGAGCACGGTGGCCACGATGAGGATCTTGTTGGGGATGATCCGCCGCTCGAGGTCGGTCAGCGTGATCGCCACGAGCGCCGTCACGAAGACGAGCCCTAGCGCGACTTCCGCCGGGTCGTCCCAGAGGACGAGGACGGTGGCGGCGTATAGCGCGCCCAGCGCCAGCTCGGTCAGTGGATAGCGAGCCGAGATCGCTGCGCCGCAACAGCGCGCCCGCCCGCGCAGCAGCGCCCAGGATAGGACCGGGACGTTGTCGTAGGCGGCGATCTGCGCGCCGCAGGCGGGGCAGCGAGAGCGTGGCCCGACAATCGACTCACCGCGCGGCACCCGGTGCGCAACGACGGTGACGAAGCTGCCGGCGATCAGCCCCCCGAGAAAGGCGACCGCCGCGGCCAGTGCCACTCGTTAGCCCCCGTCGATCGGCGTGTTGGTGTCGACCTCGATCCGCGTCGGGAAATCCGGGTGGTCGTACATGATCTCCACCGCATCGCCGGATGTGCCGCTCCGCTCGAGGCTGAGCGCCACCCCCAGCCGGTCCCCGGCCGGGATCGTGTAGGGAGCGCCGCCGAAGGTCATCGTTTTGCGGACCATACCCCAGCCTCCCGACGGCCAGAGGCCGTTGCCCCCAGGCGTGTAGATCCAGTAGGGAGGAAGGCCTCTGGATGTGTCCGTGAGCTGTGTATCCGTCGCGACGATGTCGGGGGCGACGCCGGTCTCATGGCGTCTGAAGAGGTAGATGCAGAGCGCGCCGCTGTAGGAGCCGTTCGCGAGCGTCTGCGTGTACAGCTCGATCGTCACCTTCTGGGTCATCGTGAAGTCGGAGGGCATCGGGTCGGTGACCCAGCGGTGGACCTGGGACGCCGGACTTGTCGTCCCCGTTGGCAGGAAGTGGCAGTCGGCGGTGTCGTCTCTGCGGATCTGCACCCCCTTGTCCGTATCCACGATCGGCTCTATGTCGGTCGAGTAGTCGTAGAGCAGCGGGCTGTCGGGGTCGGCGGGGGCCGGGTCGGGGGGGCCGCCCAGCAGGAGGGCGTCGGGCGCCCCCGCTCTAGTGCCGGTCTGCGGGCCGCCGGCGCAGGTGCCGAGCGTGTTGTGGAGCAGGTGGTCGCTCGCCACCTCCTGCCGCGACGTGGTCCCGCTCGCCGCGCATGGGGTGTCGGAGAGAAAGAACTGCTGCGCCGTCTCCACCCCGTTCGCTCCCGGGATCGGGTCGTTGAGGGCGCTGTCGGTGGGGTCGATGAAGTCCGAGGCGACCTCGACGTAGCCCCGCTCGCCCGACTGGTTGCCGGGCGTGTCGAGCTTCACCGCGACGACGATCTGCTTGTAGTCCTGCGTGCCGGGGCAGGTGGCGGCCGGGCAGCTCGTGTCGTCGCGCCAAACGACGTAGCGGTAGATAGCACCGCTTACATCGCCGCTGGTGAAGGGCGTCGGCCCGGGGGTGACGATGCCCCCGGCGACGAAGCCGCCGCCATAAAGGCTGCCGCCGTTGACAATCATGTTCGCGTAGTCGCTCGGCGGCTGGCGAATCAGCGCGAAGGTGCCGTTGCTGACCCGGTAGTTGGGGCTCAGCGGGTTGCTGACGTGGGCGGGCGCCGCGGTCATCGCCAGCTGGTCGTTGGTGAGGCTGCGCATCGCCTCCAACTCCTGCTGGGCGCGGTTGACGGCGACCTGCGTCGCCTTCGCCCGCTGCGTGTTCTTGGTCGCGGTGCTGAGCAGGCCGAAGGTGGTCAGCGCGCCGATGCTCAGGACCAGGGCGGCGACGACCATCTCGACGATGGTGAAACCGGCCTCGCGGCCTTGCGGGGAACCTGCCTGGGATGTGGAGCGGGCGAGCACGTCAGTAGCTCAAGGTCGCGTTGCGCAGGCTGGCCCCGTCGGAGACGGTCAGCGCGGCGGGCCCGCTGGGGTTGGGGATGCGCAGGGTGATTCCGACGTAGGTCGGCGGCGTCCCGGGGGCGGCCGGCCCGCAGGTGAGCGGATCGGCGTTCGTGCTGGGGACGTAGCAGAAGACGTTGCTGCTGTCGATGCCTGTGAAGACGATGGTCGGGGTCCCGGTGTAGACGCCCTCGTTGGCCTCCAGGCGGGAGCACGAGGTGGTCGTGCAGGTGTAGGTGACCTCGCATTTGATCGCCGGGGAGCCGCTCGCGAGGGTCCCGCTTCCCCCGCAGGCCGTGCGGCGGACGTAGGTGCGGAAGGAAACCGAGGAGGCGGTCATTCTGTCGACCGCGATGCCGTTGCGGATCTCCCGGGTGAGGCGCTCGGTCACCCAGCGCGCGTCGGAGACGTTGGCCGCGCGTTTGCTGACCTTCGGCTGAGTGCGCATCGCACTGACCAGCATCGTGCCAACAGCGCCGAGCAGGACGACGCCCATCGCCGAGGCGACGAGCAGCTCGACCAGGGTCAGCCCGGCCTGCTCGGAGGCGAGCCTCCCGCGGAGGGCGTGCCTCATCACTTCACCACCTTGAAGGCCAGCTTCGCGACGCCGGGCTCCTGCGCCCCCGCGGCGTTGACGCCGGTCACCCGGAAGGTGTGCTTGCCCCAGCGCAGTCGCTTCAGCTTGGTCGGCGAGTTGCAGCCGAACCAGGCGCGGCGGTCGATCTTGCAGCGGAAGGTGGTCCCCTCCTGCCCGGTCGCGTCGGTGAAGCGGAAGACCGGCCGGCGCGCCCGCGTCTTCGTGCTGGGAGCGAAGGTGATCCGCGTCTGCGGGATCAGGAAGGTGCGATCGCCCGTCGCGGTTCCGCCGGTGGACGATCCGTCCGACCCGGAACCCGTTCCGGTCCCACCACCGCCACTGCCGCCACCGCCCGGGTCGGGGGGAGGCGGCGCGGCGTCCTGCTGCTGGTAGGAGATCGAGTTCGAGCACTCGGAGATGACGCCGTCAGCCTCGGCCGTCGCCCGGAAGGTCGTCGTGGAGCCGGCGGCGACGGCGACCGAGATCCCCGGGCTGGTCAGCTGGGCGGCCGTCCCCGTGGCGACCGGCTCCCCCGAGCAGTCGGAGGAAACGTAGATCTTGATCGAGGAGCCGTCCGCGGCCTGGCCGAAGATCGACGGCGTCGTCGACGCGTTGGGCGACGCGGGGGTCGTCCCTCTCAGTGTGGGAGCCGGGGGGCCGAGCACCAGCCCCTGGCCATTGCCGACGGAGACCAGCAGGGTCCCGCCGAGCGTGCGGGAATAGACATCGCTCTCCCCGAGGAAGTCGTCGTCCCCGGCCAGCCGTTCTCTGGTGAGGAAGAAGGCGCGCAGGCCGTCCTGGGAAACGCCGTGGAGCTGCGCGTCGAAGGCTCCGTTGCCGTTGATCGCACCCGTGGAGACGAGGGCCGTGGAAGAGCCGGAGCGGTCGTACACGTCGGCGCTGGCATCCGTGTCGGCCGGGACGAGGGACTCGTCGGTTACGAAGAAGACATGCGACCCGTCTCTCGACGCCCCCGCGAAGTTGGCGTCGAAGGCGCCGTCCCCGCATCCGGGGGTGACGCAGGAGGAGTCGGCCGGAGAGGCGAGCGTCGTCGTGTCGGCCGCCAGGTCGCGGAGGTAGATGTCCTGGGATCCGTCTCCGTCGGCGTCCGTCAGCGGCTCCACGGTGCTGACCGCCACCAGGGAGCTGGACGGCTGTGACGAGACCCACCTCAGGGACGCGGCGAAGTTCCCGTTGCCACAGCCCGGCAGGCAGGAAGCGCCGCCCGCCGAGACCAGCTCGGTCGTAGAGCCGGTCCGGGCGTAGACATCCTGGGCTGTATCGAGGTCGGCGCCGTCGAGTCTTTCCCCTGTCGCGAAGAACACGGTGGCGCCGTCGGGCGAGCTGCCCGCGTAGAGGGCGTTGACCTCGCCATTGCCGCCGACCGAGCCGATCGAAGCGACACTCGCAACACCGCCTGACCAGTCGTAGACGTCCTGCGAGCTGTCGGTGTCGGCCACAGAGACGCGATCTTTGGTCTCGAAGAAGACGTGCGCGCCGTCGCTGGACGCTCCCCCGAAGCTGGGATTGCAAGTCTGGCCCACCGGGCAGTCACCCGAGATCGAGACGAGGCTCGTCGTGTCGGCGACCAGGTCGCGCTCGTAGACGTCGGAGGCGCCGTCGGTGTCGGCGGCAACCAGGCCCTCCGCGGTCGTCAGAAAGGCCTTGACGCCGCTGTCCGACGCGCCGAGGAAGAAGGCCGAGATCGCCGCTCTGCCGCAGCCGGAGGGCTCGCAGGCGGCGGCGCCGCGCGAGACCAGCTCGGTCGCCCCTCCCGCCAGGTCGCGCGCGTAGACGTCCAGCGACGTCCCGGTGTCGGCGGGGCTGAGGCTCTCGGCGGTGGAGAAGAAGACCGTGTCGCCGTCGGCGGCGATGCCGCCGCCCGAGACGGGGCTGGCAGGGTCGCTGCCGTTGCCGC
>DATMBX010000120.1:0-6922 GCA_035558955.1 Solirubrobacterales bacterium
TGACCAAGGCGGTTGCCGAAGCCGGCGCTCACGCTGCATTGGTCTCCACTCCCTATTACAACAAGCCCAACGAGGCCGGCTTGCGCGCTCACTTCGAGGCCGTCGCCGAGTCCGCGCCGGAGCTTCCGATGGTCCTCTACAACATCCCTTCGCGGGTCGTGATCAACATGGCGCCCGGCTTTCTCTCCGAGCTGTCCTCGATCGACAACGTGGTCGCGGTCAAGCAGGCCAACGACGACGAGCTCGGCCCAGTGGAGGGGATGGACGTCCTGGCGGGCAACGACAACGTCTTCGGGCGCACGCTGGAGTTCGGCGGCGCCGGGGGAATCCTCGTCGCCTCCCACCTCGTCGGCGACCGGATGCGCGAGATGTGGGACGCGGCTCAGGGTGGGGACATGGAGCGGGCACGGGAGATCGACGCCGGGCTGCAGCCCCTCTACGCGGCGCTCGGGGTTACCACCAACCCGATCCCGCTGAAGGCGGCGCTGGAGATGCTCGACCTCGATTCGGGGCGCATGCGGCTTCCGCTGGTCCCGGTTGACGACGAGCAGCGCGCGGTGGTGCGGACGGCGCTCGAAAGCGCCGGCGTCCTCGCCGCGCTGTAGACAGACTTCAAATACGAAAGAAACGGTGAGCTTCTAGTGGCAGGAAAGAAACTACGCGTGCTCCCCCTCGGCGGGTTGGGGGAGATCGGCAAGAACATGACCGTGATCGAGTACGACGGCAGGATCGTCGTGGTCGACACGGGCCTGATGTTTCCGACGCCGGAGATGCTTGGCGTCGACCTCGTCCTTCCCGACTTCTCCTACCTGCGCGACCGCGCCGACGACATCGAGGCGATCGTCCTCACCCACGGGCACGAGGATCACGTCGGGGCGCTGCCCTATGTGCTGCGGGAGATCGGCCAGCCGCCGGTCATCTACGGCGGCCTGTTGACGATCGGGATGGTCCGCTCCAAGCTCGACGAGCACAAGCTCTCCGACGCGCCCCTGCAAGAGCTGCCCGCGGGAGAGAAGGCAAAGGTCGGCCCCTTCGAGCTGGAGCTGGTCCACCTCTCTCACTCGATTCCCGACATGCGCGCCGTATTGCTGAGCACCGACCTGGGCTCGATCCTGATGACGGGCGACTACAAGTTCGACCAAACTCCCGTCGACGGCAGATCGGCCGACATCTCGCGGCTGGCCGAGATCGGCCGCGACGGGCTGCTGCTGTTATGCGGCGACTCGACCAACGCCGACCGGCCGGGGATCGCGCCCTCGGAGTCGAGCGTCGGCCCGGCGCTGCTGGAGACCTTCGCCGGCTGCAAGGGGCGGATCGTCGTCACCTCCTTCGCCTCCAACATTCACCGCGTGCAGCAGGTGATCGACGCCGCGGTGAAACTCGACCGCAGGGTGGCGCTGGTCGGCCGCTCGATGCGCAAGAACTTCAACATCGCCTCCAACCTGGGAATCGCGAGCGCCCCGCCGGGCCTCTTCATCCAGCCACGGGAGATCGAGGACTTCCCCGATGAGAAGGTGGTGGTGATCTCGACCGGCAGCCAGGGCGAGCCGCTCTCGGCGCTGCGGCGGATGGCCAACAACGACCATCGCGACGTCGAGCTGCACTCCGGCGACACGGTCGTCTTCTCGGCGACGCCGGTGCCCGGCAACGAGCGCGCGGTCAACGAGACGATCGACCGGATCTATGAGATCGGCGCCTCGGTGGTCACCGCCAAGGACGCGCCGATCCACGCCTCCGGGCACGGCTGGCAGGAGGAGCTGAAGCTGATGCTCAACCTGACCAAACCCAGATACGTGTTGCCCGTGCACGGCGACTTCAAGCGCTTGCGGCTGCATGCCGAGCTGGCTCATTCGGTAGGAATCGATCCCGAAAACGTCTTTCAGGGCAGCAACGGCCTGCCGCTGGAGATCGACGGGAGCGGCGCCCGCTTCGGGGAGGACATCCACAACGGCGTGATGTTCGTCGACGGCGTCAACGTCGGCGAGCCCGATGACGTCGCCCTGCGCGACCGTCGCGAGATCTCCGCCGACGGCATCTTCATCGTCGTCGCGACGATCGCCGGCGACGACGGCAGCGTCGTCGCCGACCCCGAGGTGATCTTCCGCGGCGTCGCCTTCCTCGAGGAGGCCGATGCGCTGGTCGACGAGCTGAAGGACGTGGTCGAGGACTGCCTGGAGGACGCGGCGGACGCCGGCACCCGCGAGCTGCACCTGATCCAGGAGGATCTGCACGACGCGATCGCCAAGCTGGTCTACGACAAGCTGAAGCGGCGGCCCATGATCCTCCCGGTGGTCGTCGAGGTCTGAGCGCTCCTCTCGCAGGGGCCGGGCGTTAAGCGTCGAACGAGAGGTCATGTTCGTGCGTAGAAAGCGCGGGAAGCCCGTGCGCCGGTCGAGAGCCAAGAAATCTCGTTCCCGGGTGCCCAGGCCGCATCTGCCCGACGGGTTGCAGCAGCGGCATCTGGATCTGATCGGGCTTTTCCTCATCGCTGCAGGGGTTTTCCTGACTTTCGTGCTCTTTTTCGACTGGGATGGGGGCAAGGTCGGGTATGGGGTTGAGACTGGGCTCGAGTACCTGTTTGGAGCCGTCGGGGCTCGGATCGCTTGTGTATTGATGCTTGTAGTCGGCGGGCTGCTGGTCACAGGGACCTCGATCTCTTCGTTGTTCAAGGGAATTGGCCGGGGATTGCGGCGGATCTTTCTCGGCGGGCGCGGGGTCGCCCAGACCGTGATCAAGAGTCGCGATGCGAAGCGCGAGGAGAAGACTTATTCGTTTGAGACTCAGGCCGGGCCTACGGATGTGATGAGCGCCTATCCCGAGGAAGGGGACGAGTTCGAGGCGACAGTCGCTCTCGTCGAGGAGGTCGACGACGGGCTTGACGAGCCAGTCGAGCCCGTTACCGAGGATTTCCGCCCCGTTTCTCAGGAGGTTGAGATTCAAGGTGAGGAAGGGCTTGGCGTCGGCACCGATGCCGTCTCAAAGCAGGCATCGCTGACCCCGATGGGCGGCAAGCGCGGCGTCACCACCTCCGAGGAGATCGACTACCGGCCGCCTTCGGCCAGAGTTCTCGAGCGGGGCAAGGCCGACAGAGGGCCCGACCCTCGCGATCACGAGATCATCGGGCGCAAGCTGGTCGAGACGCTCGGGCACTTCGGGGTCGAGGCGAAGATCGTCGGCATCGTCAGCGGCCCGCACGTGTCGCGCTTCGAGCTGCGGCTGGCGCCCGGCACCAAGGTGAAGAAAGTCACCGAGCTTGCCAACGACCTCGCTTACGCCCTCGCCTCCACGGACATCCGCATCCTGGCGCCGATTCCCGGCAAGCAGGCGGTCGGAGTCGAGGTTCCCAACACACGGCGGCGAATCGTCCGCCTCGGCGACATCTACGCGGGGCGGCCCGAGAAGACCTCGCCGCTGGTCGCCTGGCTGGGCAAGGGGATCGACGGCAATCCCGTCTGGACCGACCTGGCGAAGATGCCGCACGTGCTCGTCGCCGGCACCACCGGCTCGGGCAAGTCGGGCTGCGTCAACGCGATCCTCTCCTCGATCCTGATGCAGGCCTCGCCGAACGAGGTTCGCCTGGTGCTGGTCGATCCCAAGCAGGTCGAGCTGAACCACTACGAGCACGTTCCGCACCTCTTGACGCCGGTGGTCACCTCACCCCGGCTTGCCGCCAACGTCCTCTCAAACCTGATCGTCGAGATGGAGAGCCGCTACGGGATCATGGGCCAGGCCCGCTGCCGCAATCTGGCCGAGCTGAACCGCGTCCGCGCCAAGGCCGGCGAGGCGCCGTTGCCGCACATCCTCTGCGTGATCGACGAGCTCGCCGACCTGATGATGGTCGCGCCGGCCGAGGTCGAGGACTCGATCATCCGCCTTGCCCAGAAGTCGCGGGCGACCGGCATCCACCTGGTCCTGGCGACGCAGCGTCCCTCGACCGACATCATCACCGGCACGATCAAGGTCAACATCCCGGCGCGGATCGCCTTCGCCGTCTCCTCTCAGACCGACTCGCGAGTGATCCTCGACCAGGGTGGGGCGGAGGCTCTCCTGGGCCAGGGCGACATGCTGTTTCGCGGCGCCGGAAGCTCCAAACTGCAGCGCGTGCAAGGGGCCTTCATCACGGAGGACGAAATCGCGCGGATCACGAGCCACTGGGCCAAGCAGGGCGAGCCCGAGTTCGAGGAGGAGCTGCTGGAGACACGCGAGGAGGTTCCCGAGGAGGGCGTCGAGGGCGATTTCGACCCCGACAGCGACGAGCTGCTCGACGAGGCGATCCGGACGGTCGTGCAGACCGAGACCGCCTCGGTCTCGATGATCCAGCGCCGCCTACGCGTCGGGTACACGCGCGCCGGCCGGTTGATCGACATGCTCGAGCGACGCGGCGTGATCTCCGGGTACGAGGGGTCGAAGCCCCGCCAGGTCTTGATCACGGAAGCCGACCTTCCACGAGTGTTGGGGGCGGCCGAGTGCGACGCCGAGCCCGAGCCGATCGGCGTCGACGCCGAAAACGGCGCCTAGCGCAGCTTTTTTACGCAAAACCTCCCAAGTGACCACAATGGGTGGGTGGATACCGGTATCGGAACGACGCTTCGCGATGCCCGCAATCGCCGCAGACTCGACATCGCCGAGGTCGAGCAGGCGACCAGGATCAGGCCACGATTCCTGCTGGCGATGGAGAACGAGGACTGGGACGCCTTGCCGGGCGGCGCCTACACGCGCAGCTTCATTCGCACCTATGCCTCCTATCTGGGACTGGACGGCCCGCGGCTGGCCGAGGAGTACCGGCGCGCCAGCGGGGAGCCGCGGCCGGGGGAGCGCGGCGCTCCACGAGCGGAGCCGGTGGTTGCCTCCGACTCGCCAGGTGGGGGCCCGTGGCTGTCCCGGGGCGCCTGGGCGACGCTCGTTTCAGTCCTGCTGATCGCGGCTCTGGTCGTGGTCGGGCTTTCGGGCGGGGATGAGAACAGGTCGGAGGCGCCCAAAGAGAGAAAGGCGAAATCGTCCCCAGCCACCCGTTCCGCTGCGACTTATCCCGGCACACCAGAGATAAGTCGCAGCGGAACGGGGATTTTCAGGCTGGAGGCCACCGGGGAGGTCTGGGTCTGCCTGCTGGGCGCCGACGGTGAGGAGCTGATCGACGGGGAGGTGCTCGCCGCGGGTGCGGAGGAGGGGCCCTTCCGGTCCGGTAGCTTCACCCTCTCTTTCGGCAACGGAGAGGTATCGATGTGGATCGACGGACAGCAGGCGAGCATCCCGGAGACGCCCAACCCGGTTGGATATGCAATCGATGAGGGCGGTGAGTTGATTCCCCTGCCCGAAGCCGAAAGGCCTACTTGCACGTGAGCGAGAAGGCGGTGCGGGCGGGGATCGTGGTGACCGGGACGGAGGTTCTGACCGGGCGGATCGCAGACCGAAACGGGCCGTGGATCTCCGAACGACTGGCGGAGCTGGGCGTCGACGTCGCCCATATTCTCGTCGTCGGCGACCGCCCCGACGATCTCGAAGCCGCGCTGGGCTTCATGGCCGCCGAGGGTATGGACCTGATCGTCACCTCGGGCGGGCTCGGCCCGACCGCCGACGACCTCACGGCGGAGATCGTCGCCCGTTTCGCGGATAGAGACCTGATCCTCGACGAGGAGGTGGAGGCGAAGATCGCGGCGATCCTGCGCAGATTCGCGCAGCGATTCGACTTCGACGAGGAGGCGGTGATGGCCGCCAACCGAAAGCAGGCGATGGTTCCCGAAGGGGCGGTTGCGCTCGACCCCGTCGGCACCGCGCCGGGACTGGTCGTCCCCGCGGACGGGGCGGTGGTCGTCGTCTTGCCGGGGCCGCCGCGCGAGCTGCGGCCGATGTGGCCGGTCGCGATCGAGTCGCGTCCCGTGCAGGCGGTGCTCGCCCGGGCTACGCCCCTGCTCGGCTACACGCTGCGGATGTTCGGCATTCCGGAGTCTGAGATTGCCAAGAGCCTGCGTGAGATCGAGGCCGACGGGGTGGATCTGGCGGCGGTCGAGGTGACCACCTGCCTGCGCCGCGGCGAGATCGAGATCGATGTCCGCTATCGCGCCGAGACCGGTTCTGAGGCCGAAGCGATCAGGGCGGGCATGATCGAGCGCCACCCGCGCTACCTGTTCAGCGCCGACGGCGAGACGATCGACTCGCGGGTGGCGAGGCTGCTGGGGGGGCGCCGCCTCGCCCTGGCCGAATCGTGCAGCGGCGGCCTGCTGGCGGCGCGGATCACCGACCTCCCCGGCGCTTCCGCCTACATGGCGGGTGGCGTCGTCGCCTACTCGAACGAGGCCAAGGCCGAGCTGCTGGGAGTCGATCCGGCGCTGATCGAGGAGCATGGGGCGGTCTCCCCTCAGGTCGCGGAAGCGATGGCGATTGGCACGCTGGAGCGCTTCAGCGCCGACGTCGCCGTCTCGATCACCGGCATCGCCGGCCCCGACGGGGGCACTGAGGAGAAGCCGGTCGGCTACGTCTGCTTCAACGCCCGCCTCGCCGACGGCACAGCGATTGCCCGCGAGCCGGTGATCCCGGGTGGGCGAGAAGACATCCGCGAGCGCTCGGCCCTGGTCGGCATGCACCTGCTGCGAACCCTGCTCGGAGAGGTGGAAGCGCCGCTCTAGCGACAGCGCGCTTTCAGGCACGAAAAAGTCACGCTTTCGGCGCGTTTGCGTCTTGTGACGCGCGTCTTGCAAGCCTAGGTTCGGCGTCCGACCGTCCCTCTACCTTCCGGAGATCATGGCTACAGACAAGAAAGCGAACTTGAAGGATGCCTCGGCGAAGGATGCCAAGGCAAAAGACGCCGCCCTCGAGGCGGCGGTGACCCAGATCGAGAGGGACTTCGGCGCGGGCGCGCTGATGCGCCTCGGCGCCGACGCCACGGTGAGAGTGGAGTCGATACCCACCGGCTCGCTGGCGCTCG
>DATMBX010000121.1:0-27599 GCA_035558955.1 Solirubrobacterales bacterium
GCCCACCACGCCGACCTCGTGGAGGCCGTCGGGGCCGGGCTCCTCGTTCTCGGGGTCGCGGGAGGCGACCATGACCAGCATCCGATTGGCGCCGAGGACGTCGTCGACGAGTTTGATCGAGCGCTCCTGCCCCACCGCGAGAGGGGTCAGGGTGTCGGGGAAGGTGACCATCTCGCGCAGCGGCAGGACCGGCAGCGCGTCGGGCAGCGGCTCGTTGGCGCGGATCGCGTTCTCGATGTCCTCGGGGGCCTCGACGACCTCCAAGACGGGCGAGCCCTCCATCACTCCCGCCCGATCGGGACCTGCCGGGTGGTGTCCGCGGGGTCGCGCAGGGGCAGCTCGATTCTGAGAATGCCGTCCTCGTAGGTGGCCTTGGCGCTGTCGGCGTCGACGTCGGCCTGCAGCTCGACGACACAGCGGAAAGGGCCGGAGGGAATCTCGACCTGCTGGTAAACCCGCCCCTCGGTTTCCTGCACCGGCCGGCCGCCGATGATCGCCAGGCGCCGTCCGCTGGCTTCGATGTTGATGTCATCCAAGTCGACGCCGGCAAGGTCGACCTTGACCACGGCGCGCTCGGGATCGCCGCAGTAGTAGACGTCGACGTTGGGTGAGAACCCGGTGGTGCGCCGGCTGACGTAGGCGGTACGCCCCCAGCCGCTCCCGAGCATCTGATCCATCTCTCGCCGCATGCGGGCAAAGTTGGCAAACAGGTCGCGTTCCGGCATGGGTGAAAACGATAGCCGGGTATGGCTATGCGGCGCGGGACTGGGATGCCCAGCGCGGGGCTCGCATGAGCAAGACAGGCTGGCGGGGCGGAACGAGGCCTTCGGGGCGATTGGGACGAAAGGTCGCGCAGGGCTCGTTCAGGTCGAGGGCGCAAAGGAGATTTCTGTGGAAGTAGCAGTCCTCGCAGGTGGGCTTTCTCTTGCGCGGCATGGCGGCGCATCTAAGCAGCGTCGTGACGCTTTCGTGACGCCCGTTTCCGCAAATCGCAATCTCTTTGAAACAGCCCCGTCACATCTTCCCCGCGTCTTGCGGGAGTCGCGCCGGGCGCCGCTACCATTGAGGCGAATGGAAGCCCACAAGCGAACCGACAAGCTCGCGGCCTCCCCGCAGCTCTTCGAGAGCGACTTCCTCAACTTCTTCTCCCGGGTGCATCCGGCGATTCCGGCGATCGTCTTCGTGCCGGTCGTCGTCGCGATGGAGTGGCTGGGGGTCGACCGCGGCTACGCGCTCTGGCAACTCGCCCTGCTGACGCTCGGCGGAGTCGGCATCTGGACGCTGACCGAGTACTGGCTGCACCGGCTCGTCTTCCACTGGGAGCCCGACAACGCGCTCGGGCGCAGGATGCACTTCATCATCCATGGCATCCACCACGACCACCCCAACGACAAGCTGCGGCTGGTGATGCCGCCGGCGGTGGCGATCCCGCTGGCCGTTCTGTTCTTCTTCGGCTTCACCCTGGTGTTCGGGACGCCGGCCGCCTACCCGCTGTTCGCCGGCTTCATCGCGGGCTACCTCTTCTACGACTACACGCATTACTACGTGCACCACTTCGTCCCGAAATCGGACCTGGGCAAGCGCCTGCGCGAGCAGCACATGCGCCATCACTTTCAGGACCATCGCTACGGATACGGCGTCTCTTCCCCACTATGGGATGTCGTCTTCCGCACTCTGCCGCGCAAGCGGACGCATTAGCGAAACTGCTCACTACCATCCGTGCGGTTGGCCCTTCTGTCCATTTGCACAGGCCATTTAGACCAAACGCATAGTAATACTGTCACTGTGCCACACTGAGATGTGGCAGGAAATCCTTACTGAAAGGAAGAGATGGCCACCATTTCCAGTGTGATCGACGAAGCGCGCGACCTGCTCGAGAAGCGCCTCGCCGAACTCGACGACGAGCGCAAGCGTGTCGAGAGAGCTCTAGCGAACCTGGTGGGCGGAGGCACATCCCCCCGCCGCCGTGGTCCCGGTCGCCCGAAAGGCTCCACCAACAAAAAAGCCGGCGCCCCCCGTCGTCGTCGCGGTCGTCGTGGCGGCACTCGGGCCGACCAGGCCGTGAACCTGATCGCGGCGAACCCGGGCATCACCGCCTCGGAGATCGCCAAGACGATGAAAATCAAGCCCAACTATCTCTACCGGGTGCTCGGCGACCTGGAGAAGGAGAGACGGGTCAAGAAGAAAGGCCGTCAGTACACGGCTGCCTAGCGTTGGGGCCAGCTGGGCTCTAGACGAGGCCCAGCTGGCTTACCGCGTCGCGCTCTTCGCGTAGCTCCGACGCGCTGGCGTCGATTCGAGTTCGCGAGAAATCGGAGATTTCGAGCCCCTCGACTACGGACCACTCGCCGTTTGAGCACTGGCAGGGGAGGCCGGCGACTATGCCTTCTTCGATGCCGTAGGCGCCGTCGGTGGGCACGCCCATCGAGACCCAGTCTCCATCGGGGGTGCCGAGCACCCAGTCATGGATGTGGTCGATCGCGGCGTTGGCCGCGGAGGCGGCACTGGAAGCGCCGCGCGCCTCGATGATCGCCGCGCCGCGCTTGGCCACCCGGGGGATGAACTCGTCGACGATCCAGGCCTGGTCGTCGATTGTCTCCCAGGCGCTCGCGCCGTTCACCTTGGCGTTGACCAGATCCGGGTATTGGGTGGTGGAGTGGTTGCCCCACACGGTCATGTTGGTGACGTCGGAGACCTGCTTGCCGAGCTTGTTCGCCAACTGCGCGATCGCTCGGTTGTGGTCGAGCCGCATCATCGCGGTGAAGCGCTCGCGCGGGACGCCGTCGGCGTTGGACATCGCGATCAGGCAGTTGGTGTTGGCGGGGTTGCCGACCACCAGGATCCGCACATCGGAGGCGGCGCCGGCGGCGATCGCCTCGCCCTGGGGCTTGAAGATGCCGCCGTTGGCTTCGAGCAGGTCGGAGCGCTCCATGCCGGGGCCGCGGGGGCGGGCGCCAACCAGCAGGCCCACGTTGCAGCCGTCGAAGGCGGCCTTCGGATCGTCGTGGATGTCGATCTTGCGCAGCAGGGGGAAGGCGCAATCGTCGAGTTCCATCGCGGTGCCCTCCGCCGCCTTCACCGCGTCGGGGATCTCCAGCAGGCTCAGCTCCACCGGCGTGTCGGGGCCGAGCATCTGGCCGCTGGCGATGCGGAACAACAGCGCGTAGCCGATCTGCCCGGCGGCGCCGGTGACGGTGACCTTGACTGGAGTGCTCACGGAATCTGTTCTCCTGTGGATCGAGGGTTTTGGGACTAAGCCATAGCCGTTTGCAGGTTCTCGTCTATCGAGGCGAGGAACTCCTGCGTGGTCTGGAATGCCTGGTCGGGGCCGACCAGCAACGCCAAGTCTTTTGTCATCTTGCCGCTCTCGACCGTCTCTACGCATACCCGCTCCAGGGTTTCGGCGAACCGTGAAACCTCGGGGGTGTCGTCGAGGCGCCCGCGGGCGGCGAGACCGCGGGTCCAGGCGAAGATCGAGGCGATCGGGTTGGTCGAGGTGGGCTTGCCCTGCTGATGCCGGCGGTAGTGGCGGGTGACGGTGCCGTGCGCAGCCTCCGCCTCGAAGGTCTTGCCGTCGGCGGTCATCAACACACTGGTCATCAGCCCGAGCGAGCCGAAGCCCTGGGCGACGGTGTCCGACTGGACGTCGCCGTCGTAGTTCTTGCAGGCCCAAACGTAGCCCCCCTCCCACTTCAGCGCGGCGGCGACCATGTCGTCGATCAGGCGATGCTCGTAGGTGAGCCCCTTCGCTTCGAAGTCCGCCTTGAACTCGTTCTCGTAGACCTCGGCGAAGATGTCCTTGAAGCGACCGTCGTAGCGCTTGAGGATGGTGTTCTTGGTCGAGAGGTAGACGGGGTAGTCGCGATCTAGGCCGTAGCGCATGGAGGCGCGGGCGAAGTCGCGGATCGAGTCGTCGAGGTTGTACATCGCCATCGCGATGCCGCCGCCGGGGAAGTCGTAGACGTCGAGCTCGACCGGCTCGGAGCCGTCCTTGGGTGTGTATGTGAGAGTGAGCGTCCCCTCACCGGGAACGACGAGGTCTGTGGCGCGGTACTGATCGCCGAAGGCGTGGCGGCCGATCACAATCGGCTTCGTCCAGCCGGGCACCAGGCGCGGGATGTTGGAGATGACGATCGGCTCGCGGAAGATGACGCCGCCGAGGACGTTGCGAATCGTCCCGTTCGGCGAACGATACATCTCGTGGAGGCCGAACTCCTTGACGCGGGCCTCGTCGGGTGTGATCGTCGCGCACTTGACGCCGACGCCGTACTCCTTGATCGCGTTCGCCGCGTCGATCGTGATCTGGTCACGGGTCGCGTCGCGGCTCTCGATCCCGAGGTCGAAGTACTTCAGCTCGACGTCGAGGTAGGGCAGGATCAGCTGCTCTTTGATGAACGCCCAGATGATTCGGGTCATCTCGTCCCCGTCGAGCTCGACGATCGGGTTCTTGACTTGGATCTTCGCCACCGACGCGGCACCCTAGCGAGAGACCGTTCCGCTGCAACTTATCCCTGACATACCGGGATAAGTCGCAGCGGAACGGGGGTTGGCGTGCGAGAATCGGGCGATGGCCACCGTCGAGCGCCGTTCCGGGAGCACGCACGAGGTGACGAACCAGCCGCCGCCGCTGGTCGACTACAACGTCTTCGAGGCCGACCGGCCTCTGGTCGAGGCGGTGCGCCGCGAGGGCGCCGACTGGGCGCAGGAGCGGATCTCCGCGGTCGGCGAGCTGGCCGGGACGGAGCGAATCCAGCGCCTCGGCGCCGAGGCCAACGAGAATCCGCCGAAGCTGCGCACCCACGACCGCTTCGGCCACCGGGTCGACGAGGTCGAATTCCACCCGGCCTGGCACGAGCTGCTGGGGTTGGCGGTGGAGCACGAGCTTCACTCCTCCCCCTGGAAAGACCCGCGGCCGGGAGCCCACGTCGCCCGCGGCGCCGCCTTCATGTGCATGTCCCAGGCGGAGGCGGGGATCGGCTGCCCGATCTCGATGACCTACTCGGTGATCCCGGCGCTGCGCCACCAGCCCGAGCTGGCCGCCGAGTGGGAGCCGCGCTTTCTCTCTCCCGTCTACGACCCGCGCAACGCGCCGGCGCCGGAGAAGCCAGGCGCGCTGGCCGGGATGGGGATGACCGAGAAGCAGGGAGGCACCGACGTGCGCGCCAACACCACGGTGGCGCAACCGGTGAACGGCGGCGGGCCTGGCGCCGAGTACGAGCTGACCGGCCACAAGTGGTTCATGTCGGCGCCAATGTGCGACGCCTTCCTCGTCCTGGCCCAGGCCGACGGCGGCATCTCCTGCTTCCTCTTCCCGCGCTGGACGCCCGACGGCGAGCGCAACCGCTTCCGCCTGCAGCGACTGAAGGACAAGCTCGGCAACCGCTCCAACGCCTCCAGCGAGATCGAGTTCGACGCCGCCTCGGCCTGGCTGGTCGGCGAGGAGGGCGCCGGGGTGCGAACGATCATCGAGATGGTCAACCACACCCGCCTGGACTGCGTGATGGGGGGGGCGACGGGGATGCGGGCCGGAGTCACGGGGGCGATACACCACGCCTCCCACCGCTCGGTCTTCGGCAAGGAGTTGGTCGAGCAGCCCCTGATGCGCAACGTGCTGGCCGACCTCTGCGTCGAGTCGGAGGCGGCGACGATCTCGGCGATGCGCCTCGCCCGCGCCTACGACGAATCACAAACGGCCGCCTCCTCTGCTCCCGCGACGGCGCAGGAATCAGATATGGATGCGCCGTCGCTCCCGCGTCCGGGGGCGGCCGGGAACAACCCTGAAGAGGCCGCGCAGTTCAAACGCATCGCTACCGCAGTTATGAAGTACTGGATCTGCAAGCGAGCGCCGATGCACGCCGGCGAGTCGCTCGAGTGTTTGGGCGGCAACGGCTTCGTCGAGGAGTCGGGAATGCCTCGCCTCTTCCGCGAGAGCCCCCTCAACTCGATCTGGGAGGGGTCGGGCAACGTCCAGTGCCTCGACGTGCTGCGGGCGATGATCAAGACGCCCTCGTCCCTCGAAGCCTTCTTCTCAGAGGTCGCCGAAGCGTCTGACCCCCGCCTGGACTCATATGTCTCCTCCCTGCGCAACGACCTTCCGGGCGACATCGAGACGATCGAGTCCCGCGCCCGGCATTTGGTCGAGCGGATGGCGCTCGCCCTCCAAGCGTCCCTACTTATCCGCTACGGCGACGAGGCGACCGCCGATGCCTTTTGCGCTTCCCGGCTGGGTGGCGATTGGGGTCAGGCCTTCGGGACTTTGCCCCCGGCAACAGACTTCGGTCGAATCATCGCCCGGCACCGGCCGTCGTAGCCGCGTCGCGAAGCGCCCGCCCGACCTGCTCGGCCGTGATGACGCCCGAGAGGCGGCCGTCGGCGTCGACCGCCATCAGGGCGCCGAAGCGGCGCAGGTTCTGATTGCTGAGGAGCGTGTCCAGCGGGGCATCGTCGCGGACCTGGAAGGTGCCGTCGTCGCGTTCGAGCACGTCGGCGACCAGGGAGGTGGCGCGGGAGATCTCCGGAACCTCGTCGGCCTTGTCGCGCACGACCAGTCCGAGGAAGTGGCGCCCCGCGTCCACGACCGGGAACCAGGGCCAGCGGTAGCGGTGGAAGTACTCGTCGAGCGCTTTTTCGATGCTGATCTCGCCCGGGATCGCCACCGGCTCGCGGTCCATCACGTCGGAGACCTGCAGCCCCTCGATCTTGCTGGTGATCTGCGTCTGCATGGCGGCGCCGCGGGCGGAGCCGTTGATCACCATCCCGATCAGCGCAAGCCAGATGCCGCCGAAGACGGCTCCGCTGAAGACCATCAGCAGGCCGACGCCGATGAAGATGTAGGCGAAGACCCGCCCCAGGCCCGCGGCGAAGCGGGTCGCCGAAGTGCGATCGCCCGTCTTCCACCAGGCCAGGGCCCGCACCACGCGGCCGCCGTCCATCGGGAAGGCGGGGAGCAGGTTGAAGACGAGGACGAGGGCGTTGATCGTCGCCAGCCAGGCGACCATCGCGAGGACGCCGGAAACGCCGGAGTTGCTCTCGACCAGCATCGCGTCGCGGAACTCGGCCGGGCTGGAGGCGGCGAGCCCGACCGCGGTGAGGGCGGCGACGATCGCCAGCGTCACCGCCGGGCCGGCGATCGCGACCTTGAACTCGACCGCGGGGGTCTCGGACTCCCGGTCCATCTGCGCCAGCCCGCCGAAGATCCAGAGCTGGATCTTCGAGATGCCGATGCCGTTGCGCATCGCGACCATCGCGTGGCCCAGCTCGTGCAGCAGGATCGAGCCGAAGAAGCCGACCGCGCTGGCCACGGCGAGGGCGAACGGCCCGGTCGCCGAACTGTCCTCCCCCAACACGTCGCCGTAGAAGCGAGAGAGCCAGAAGATCACCAGGAAGAGAACGAGGAACCAGGACCAGTCCACCGCGATCCGAATCCCGCGCACGTGAAAGAGCGTGATGGAGCCACCGCCGAGCATGAACCAATGGTAAGCGCCCCGGCCCAAAGCAAAGCTGCACGCGTTTGACAGGCATTGCATGTCAAACGCGTGCAGGTGGGTCCTCGGACTGGTGAAATCCGACTGCGGGGTCGGATTTTCGCTCTATAGAGTCCGCGCTCGTGCCCACGCATGACGTACTGGTGATCGGCGCCGGCCTGGCCGGGCAGCGGGCGGCCCTGGCGGCCGCCGAGGAAGGCGTTTCGGTCGGGATCGTCAGCAAGGTCCACCCGGTGCGCTCGCACTCCAACGCGGCCCAGGGCGGGATCAACGCGGCGCTCAACCCGGGCGACTCCTGGGAGTCGCACGCCTTCGACACGATCAAGGGCTCGGACTACCTGAGCGACCAGGACGCGGTCGAGATCATGTGCCGCGAAGCGCCGGAGGAGATCCTCCACCTCGAGCACCTCGGCGTCACCTTCCACCGCAACGAGGAGGGCAAGCTCGGCACCCGCGCCTTCGGCGGCGCCTCCGCCGCGCGCACCTACTACGTCGCCGACATCACCGGCCAGGCGATCATGCACGTCCTCTACGAGCAGCTGATGAAGCACTCCGAGCGTGTCGCCCGCTACGAGGAGTGGTTCTCGACGGCGCTGGCGATGGACGAGAACGGCGAGTGCTGCGGCGTGGTGACGCGCAACATCGCCGACGGCTCGATGGAGTTGTTCGAGGCGAAGTCGGTGATCCTCGCCTGCGGCGGCAACGGCCAGGTCTGGAAGCCGACCACCAACGCGCTTATCTGTACCGGGGACGGGATAGCGATGGCCTACCGCGTCGGGGCCAAGCTGATGGACATGGAGATGATCCAGTACCACCCGACGACGCTGGCGGGAAAGGGGTTCCTGATCACCGAGGGGGCGCGCGGCGAGGGGGCGCACCTGCTCAACGCCAAGGGCGAGCGCTTCATGGAGCGCTACGCGCCGAACAAGATGGAGCTGGCCTCGCGCGACGTCGTCAGCCGCGCCGAGCAGACCGAGATCGACGAGGGCCGGGGCTTTCCCGACGGGACGGTGGCACTCGACATCACCGTGGTGCCGAGAAAACGCGTGCACGAGGCGCTACGGGAGATCGTCCTCGTCGGCCAGGACTTCGCCGGGGTGGACATCACGCGCGAGCCGATTCGGATCAAGCCGGGCAACCACTACACTATGGGCGGGATCAAGACCGACGTCGACGGGCGCACGGATATCCCCGGCCTCTACTCGGCGGGCGAGACCGCCTGCGTCTCCGTCCACGGCGGCAACCGCCTCGGCGCCAACTCGCTGCTCGACACGCTGATCTTCGGCCGCCGCTCCGGCGTCGACGCCGCCGCCCGCGCCAAGCGGGTCGACCAGGCGCGCCCCTCCAAGGCGGCGCTGGAGTCCGAGCAGGCCAATATCGACGCGATCTCCGCCCGCGAGAAGGGGTCCGGGCGGCGCGTCTCTGAGATCAAGCTCGACCTCGGCACCGCGATGGACAAGCACGTCGCCGTCTTCCGCGACGAGGCCGGCATCCAGGGAGCGCTGGAGAAGGTGCGGGAGCTGAAGGAGGAGGCGAAGTCCGCCTACATCGACGACCGCGGCAGCATCTTCAACCAGGACATCCTCGGCGCGATCGAGCTGGGCTACATGCTCGACAACGCCGAGTGCACCTGCATCGCCGCGCTGGAGCGCAAGGAGAGCCGCGGCGCCCAGTACCGCACCGACTTCCCCGAGCGCAACGACGAGGAGTGGCTCAGACACATCGACCTGCAACAGGGGGACGACGGGCCCGAGGTTTCATACTCAGAGGTGACCATCACCCAGTGGGAGCCCCAGGAGAGGACGTACTGATGGCCGAGTACACGCTCAGAGTCCGCCGCTACCAGCCCGAGAGCGGGGAGGCCGCCTACTGGGAGGAGTTCCAGGTCGAGCTCGACCCCTCGCTCTCCGTCCTCGACGGGATCCTCCAGGCCAGAGACCGCGACGACGGATCGCTCAGCGTGCGCTGCTCCTGCCGCGCCGCGATCTGCGGCTCCTGCGGGATGAAGATCAACGGCGAGTCCGGCCTCGGCTGCAAGACGCAGATCGGCGAGGCGCAGGAGCTGGCCGACAAGCAGGCGAGCGTCGGCGAGGGAAGCTCCGAGGGGAACACGATCGTCGTTGAACCGATGGGGAACATGCCCGTGATCAAGGACCTGATCACCGACATGGAGTCGACGCACTGGACCAAGATCCGCCGCGTCACTCCCTGGCTCCTCCCCCACGGCGAGCCACCCGAGCGCGAGTACGTAGTCGAGCCGGAGTCGATGATCGACATCACCCAGTCGATGGCCTGCATCCAGTGCGGCGCCTGCGTCTCCTCCTGCCTCTCGATGGAGGCCGACCCCGACTTCATCGGCCCGGCGGCGCTGGCCAAGGCCTACCGCTTCGTCGGCGACCCGCGTGACGCGGAGACGAAGGAGCGCCTGCACGATCTCGCCAACGACCCGCACGGGATCTACGACTGCACCCACTGCTTCAGCTGCATCGACGCCTGTCCGAAGGGCGTGGCGCCGATGGATCAGATCATGCGCCTGCGGCGCCGCGCCGGCGAGGAAGAGATCCACGACGTCAACAACGGCGAAAATCACGTCAACGCCTTCGTCAAGATGATCGAGAAGAAGGGGACCAACGACGAGGCGCTGCTGCTGCAGGAGTCCTACGCGCCGGGGATCAAGGGCAAGCTGAAACCGACTAAGGGCGCGATAAAGGGCCTGCTCGGATCGCTGCCGGTAGCGATCCGCGGCATCAAGACCGGCAAGATGCGCTCGCTACCGAAGCTGATCCCCGGCGTACACCCGAAGCTGCCCGACGGCGCCCAGGATGAGGTGAAGGCGATCTACGCCCACGCCGAAGAGCACCGCGAGCAGTTCAACATCTACATCAAGGGCGAGGAAGAAGTGGAGCCGGAGCCCGACGAGAAGGAGACCGTATGAAGCTCGCCTACTGGCCCGGCTGCGTCTCGCGCGGCTTCACGGCCGAGCTGCACGGCTCGATGGCGATCACGGCCGAGAAGCTGGGGATCGAGCTGGTCGAGCTGGACCGCGCCAACTGCTGTGGCGCCGGGATCATCGCCGAGCACAACCAGGAGCTGGCCGACACGCTCAACGCGCGCACCTTCGCGCTGGCCCAGGAGACCGGGCTGGCGATGATGAACATCTGCTCGACCTGCCAGGGAGCCCAGTCGGAGTGCCAGCAGCGCCTCGACGCCGACTCCGCCTACCGCGCCCACATCAACGAAGTGCTGAGCGGCCAGGGCCTCTCCTACGAGAAGGGGAAGGGCGGCTGGACGAATAAAAACTTCCTCTGGGTGCTGGTCGAGGACTACGGGCTGGACAAGCTGGCGGAGAAGGTCGTGCGGCCGCTGTCCGGTCTGCGGGTCGGCCCCTTCTACGGTTGCTACGTGGTGCGGCCGAAGGAGCGGCTCGGCTACGACGAGTACCCCGACCGCGACCTCTACCTGGAGAAGACGATCGAGGCGCTCGGCGGCGAGGTCGTCGAGTACGACGGCGCCCGCAAGTGCTGCGGCTTCCCGGTGATCACGATGAACCGCGAGACCTCGCTGCGCCAGGCCGGCACCCACGTCGGCGACGCGATCGACGCCGGCGCCGACTGCCTCGTCACCCCCTGCCCCCTCTGCCACCTCAACCTCGACATGCAGCAGCCCGAGGCCGCCAAGATCGTCAACCGCGATCTAGGCCTCGCCGTCCTGCACCTCCCCCAGCTAGTCGGCCTCGCCCTCGGCGCCGAGCCCAAGCAACTAGGCATGAGCAAGCACATCGCCTCGACCGGATGGGTCGAGGAGCGCCTCGCCGGCACCCCCGCCTAGCCGCGACCGTCTAAGGTTTGCCCCGGTGAGCCGGGAAGCCTGGTCGGCAGCACTTGTCGTCGACTCCGAAAGGCCTGAATGGCGATCGCCGTAGCCACCTTCCTCATCGCCCTGGCGATCATCGCCAGCGAGAAGATGCACCGGACCAACGTGGCCCTGCTGGGGGCGGCGATCGTGGTCCTGTTCGTCGGCGACTTCTCCCAGGAGCAGGCGATCGAGGCGGTCGACTTCAACACGATCGGCCTGCTGACGGGGATGATGATCCTCGTCTACCTGACCCAGCAGACCGGGGTCTACGACTACGTCGCGATCCGCGCCGGGCAGCTGTCGAAGGGGCGCTCCTTTGCGGTGACGATGAGCCTCTCCGCGACCACCGCGATCCTCTCCGCCTTCCTCGACAACCTGACGACGATCCTGCTGATCGCGCCGATCATTTTCCTGCTCGCCGACACGCTGGACATCGAGGCGGTTCCGCTGCTGATCATCCAGGTGATCGCCTCCAACATCGGCGGGACCGCGACGCTGATCGGGGACCCGCCGAACATCATCATCGCCGGCGCGACCGGGCTCAGCTTCAACTCTTTCATCGTCAACCTGGCGCCGATCGTCGTCGTCACCTTCGCGGTCGTCATCCCGCTGCTCTACTTCGTCTTCCGTCGCCGCCTGCACGTCGAGGAGAGAAACCGCCGGGCGATCATGGGACTGAACGCCGTCGCCTCGATCCGCGACTCGGCGGAACTGCGCCGCACCGGCCCGGTCCTCCTCCTCACCGTGCTCGCCTTCTTCGCCCATCAGGCGCTCCACGTCGAGCCGGCGACGGTGGCGCTGAGCGGGGCGGCAGTCGGGTTGCTGGTGACGAGAATCGACCTCGAAGAGGCGCTCTCCAGCATCGAGTGGACGACCCTCTTCTTCTTCGTCGCCCTCTTCGTGATGGTCGGCGCGCTGGAGGCGACCGGGGCGATCGGTCACGTCGCCGACGCGGTCAAGGACGTCACCGGCGGGGAGCGAACGGCGGAGCTGTTCGGGATCGTCTGGGTCGCCGCGCTGGGCTCCGCCGTGGTCGACAACATCCCCTTCACGACGGCGATGATCCCCGTGGTGAAGGAGCTGCAGCAGAGCGCGGGCGCGACCGGCGACGACGCCTACTGGTGGGCGCTGGCGCTGGGCGCCTGCTTCGGCGGCAACGCGACGATGATCGCCGCGGCGGCGAATGTCGCCGCGGCCGGAATGGCCGAGCGGGCGGGCACGCCGATCGGCTTCATGACCTTCCTCCGCATCGGCGTACCTGTCACGTTGATCTCGATCGCCCTGGCCACCGCTTACATCGCCATCCGATACGTAGCGTTCTGAGGAAAGGGAACCATGCCCGACTCGATCGTCAACCAGGCATTGCGGGAGATAGAGCCGCTGAAGGCCGACGAGCTGATCGGCCCGGCGGCCCGGCGGGTGATCGACGCCGAGCTGCCGGCGCTGCCGGCGATCGAGGCGGACGGCCGCTTCGCCGGGATCTTCGGCGAGCGCGAGTTCATGGCCGCGCTGTTCCCCGGCTACGTCGGCGAGCTGGCCTCGGCGGCGATGGTCTCGCGCTCCGTCGACGAAACGATCGAGCGGCGCAGTCAATGCGCCGAGGAGCCGATCCGCCGCTACCTCACCACCGACCACGTAGTGGTTGAGGACGAGTACTCAGACACCCAGCTGGCCGAGCTCTTCTTGCACCACCGAGTCCTGATTGTCCCGATAGCGACACAAGGCAAGATTCACGCGGTCGTGACCCGCCACGACTTCTTCAAGGCCCTGGTCGACCGCTTCGGCACGATCGCCGAAGACCTAGGCCAGTAAGCCGCGCTCGATCAGGAGCTCGGCGACTTGGACGGCGTTGGTGGCGGCGCCCTTGCGGAGATTGTCGGAGACGATCCACATGTCTAGGGCGCGCTCGTTGCCGGGGTCGCGGCGGATGCGGCCGACGAAGACGTCGTCGCGGCCGGCCGCCTCGATAGCCATCGGATAGCTCGCCGCGGCGGGGTCGTCGAGCACGGTGACTCCCGGCGCCGAGGAGAGCAGCTCGCGAGCTCGCTCCGGTGAGATCGGCTCTCTCGTCTCGACGTTGACCGCCTCAGAGTGGCCGGTCACGACCGGCACCCGCACGCATGTCGCGCTGATGCGGATCGAGTGATCGCCGAGGATCTTGCGCGTCTCGTTGATCAGCTTGCGCTCCTCGTCGGTGTGATCGTCGCCCTCGGGGAAGCCGCCGGCCTGGGGCAGCGCGTTGAAGGCAATCTGGTGCGGATAGACGCTCGCCACCGGCTTGCCGCCCTCCGCCACGTCCCTGGACTGGGCGAGCAGCTCGTCGACCGCTCCCTTGCCGGTGCCGGACACGGCCTGATAGGTGGAGATCACCAGCCGCTCGATCCCCGCCTCGTCGAACAGCGGCTTGAGCGCGACGACCATCTGCATGGTCGAGCAGTTCGGGTTGGCGACGATCCCATTGTGACCCTCGAGCGCGCCGGGATTCACCTCGGCGACCACAAGCGGGACGTCGTCGTGCATGCGCCAGTGGCTGGTGTTGTCGACGACGACGGCGCCGGCCTCGACGAACTTCGGCGCCCACTCGGCGCTGACAGCCCCCCCGGCCGAGGAGAGGACGAGATCGAGGCCTTGGATCGTCTCCTCGTCGAGGGGGCGACACTCGAGCATCGTGCCGCTCCACTCGATCTGCCTGCCGGCCGAGCGCTCGGAGGCGAAGGGGACCACCTCGGAGGCAGGGAACTCGCGCGAGGCGAGCAGGCCGAGGATCGTCGACCCGACCAGCCCGGTCGCGCCCAGAACTCCGACTCTGTACCCGTCGCCCGTCATCTCATCGAGTATGACCGGGCGACTCAGCCGCTGACGGTGGGCCGATGTTCGGTGCCGGTGGAATCCTCGGGGCGCACCGCGTCTGCTCCCAAGTCGAAGGCTTGGTGTAGGGCTCTGACGGCGTCCGGGACGCGGTCGGCGGAGATGACGCAGGAGATCTTGATCGGCGAGGTGGAGATCATCTCGATGTTGATCCCCTCGCCGCCGAGGACCTCGAAGACCTTGGCGGCGACGCCCGGGTGAGAGCGCATGCCAGCGCCGACGATCGAGACCTTGCCGATCCGCTCGTCGGTGCGGACGGCATTGCAGACGTCCCCCAGCTTCTCGATCGTCTCGACCGCGTGGGCCAGGTCGTCGCGATCGACCGTGAAGGAGAGGTCGGCCAGCTCGTCGTCGCCCACCGGCTCGTTTTGGATGATCACGTCGACGTTGACGTTGGCCTCGGCGAGGGCGGTGAAGATCCGCCCGGCGACGCCGGGCTCGTCGAGGACGCCGGTCAGCGTCACACGGGCCTCGCCGTCGGAGTGGGTCACGGCTGTTACGAAAGGTTGTTCCACCGTCTGATCCTCGCGGGTGACGAGGGTACCGGGGCCGTCCTCGAAGCTGCTGCGGCAATGGATCGGGACACCGTGGTTGCGCGCGTACTCGACCGAGCGCAGCTGCAGGACCTTGGCGCCGGAGGCCGCCATCTCGAGCATCTCCTCGAACGAGACGACCGCGAGCTTCCGGGCGTCGGGCACGATCCGCGGATCGGCGGTGAAGACGCCGGCGACGTCGGTGTAGATCTCGCAGACGCTCGCTCCCAGCGCGGCGGCGAGGGCAACGGCGGTGGTGTCGGACCCCCCGCGCCCGAGGGTCGTGACGTCGCTGTTCTCGGTCGAGACGCCCTGGAAGCCGGCGACCAGCACGATCCGGTCTCGCTCCAGCATCTCGGTGATGCGGTCGGCCCGCACGTCGATGATTTTCGCCTTGGTGTGGGAGGAGTCGGTGACGATTCCCGCCTGGGAGCCGGTCAGCGAGATCGCTTCGTGGCCCATGTCGTGGATCGCCATCGCGGCGAGGGCGCAGGAGATCCGCTCTCCGGTCGATAGCAGCATGTCCATCTCTCGGGCGACGGGGCGCGGGGAGATCTCCTGCGCCTGGGCGACCAGATCGTCGGTCGTCTTCCCCCGCGCCGAGAGCACGGCGACCACTCGGTTGCCGGCCTCGCGGGCGGCGACGATCCGCCCCGCGGCGCGCTTGATCTCCTCCGCCCCGGCGACGGAGGTTCCGCCGAACTTCATCACCACGATGTCGGACTTTGCCTCAGCCATGAACGGCTGAGAATAGTCACCCAGTCTCACTCCGCTGCGCCTTATCCATGTATGTCAGGGATAAAGCGCAGCGGAAGCTATACGGTGCCGCCGATGTTCGACGCTCTTGCCCGCCTCGCCGACGGCCGACCTCGCCGGGTCGGACTGCTCGCGATCGTCTTCTTCCTCCTCGCCGGGGCGCTTGGCGGCTCGGTCGCCGACCGGCTCGATCCCTACGGGGCCGACGACCCGGCCACCGAGACGGTGAAGGCGAGAGAGCAGCTGCAGGACGCGGGGCTGCGGCACCCGGGCGCGATCGTCGTCTTCGACGACGCGCCCGTGTCCCAGCCGGCGACCCGGGCGCGGGTCGAGGGGGTCGCCGCCGAGCTGCGCGCCCGCGGCGACGTCGAGTCGGTGACCGGCTTCTACGAGACGCGGTCGCGGGACTTCGTCTCCCGCGACAGACAGTCCACCTACCTGGCGGTAGCGCTGAAACCGACCGGCGACAAGCCCTGGCAGGAGGCCGGCGCGGCGATCGCCGACCTGCTCTCCGGCCGCCCCGGCATCACCGTCGGCGGCGCCGCCGTCGCCCAGGAACAGGTAAACAAGCAGGTCGAGGAAGACCTGCAGCGGGCCGAGATGCTCGCCTTCCCGCTTCTCTTCCTGCTCTCCCTCCTCTTCTTCCGCAGCCTCGTCGCCTCCCTGCTGCCCCTGCTGGTCGGCGGGCTGGCGATCGTCGGCACCTTCCTGATCCTGCGGATCGCCAGCGACTTCGGCTCGATCTCGATCTTCGCGCTCAACCTGACGACGGCGATCGGCCTCGGCCTCGCGATCGACTACAGCCTCTTCGTCGTCTCCCGCTACCGCGAGGAGATAGCCAAGGACGGGCCCGGGCTGGCGGCGATGCGACGTGTGATGGCGACCGCCGGGCGCACCGTCTTCTTCTCCTCGCTGACCGTCGCCGCGGCGCTCGCCTCGCTGCTCGTCTTCCCGCAGCGCTTCCTCTACTCGATGGGGCTCGGCGGCTCGCTCGCGGCGCTGCTCGCGGCGGCAGTCTCGCTGACGGTCCTTCCCGCGGTCCTGACCCTCCTCGGCACCAGGGTCAACTCGCTGGCGCCGCGCTTTCTGCAGCGGCGTGCCGAGGCCGATGCGCGACCCGACGAGCAGGGCTTTTGGTACCGACTCTCACGCTTCGTGATGCGCCGGCCGGTGCCGGTCGCGACGCTCAGCGCCCTGCTGCTGATCGTCATGGGCCTCCCCTTCCTCGGGATCAAGTTCAACACGGTCGACCCGACGGTGCTGCCCGAGTCGGCGAGCGCCCGCCAGGCCTACGACACGGTGAGCACGGAGTTCCCGCCCTACCGGGAAACGCCGATCTGGATCTCGGTGGACGGCGGCAACGCTAGAGGGGCGGCGCTGTTCGCGGCCAAGGTCCGCCGCGCCGAAGGCGTCGCGGCGGTCGCGCCGCCGCAGCCGCTGGCGGGCGGCGTCATCGCGATCCAAGCCGTCTCGGAGAACCCGCTCAGCTCCAACGCGAGCCAGTCGACGGTCGATCGGATCCGCGACATAGCCGCGCCGCCGGGCGCCGCCGTCCTGGTCGGGGGAGCGACGGCCGACTTCACCGACTTCCAAGGGAGCCTCGCCCGGCACCTGCCGATCGCCTTCGCGATCATCATCGTCGCCACCCTGGTCATCCTCTTTCTGATGACCGGCTCGGTGGTTCTGCCGATCAAGTCGCTGATCATGAACTTCCTCAACCTCAGCGCGGTCTTCGGCCTGCTGGTGCTGATCTTCCAGGACGGGCGGCTGGAGGGGTTCCTCGACTACACCAGCCCGGGGGCGATCGAGCAGACGAACCCGATCCTCCTCTTCGCCGTCGCCTTCGGCCTCTCCACCGACTACGCGGTCTTCCTGCTCTCACGGATCAAAGAGGCACGCGACAACGGCGCTTCGGATTCGGAGTGCGTGGCGATCGGGCTGGAGCGGACCGGGCGGATCGTCACCGCCGCGGCGATCCTGTTCGCGATCGTGATGTTCGCCTTCGCCACCTCGAAGATCATCTTCATCAAGGAGAACGGCATCGGCACGGCCCTCGCGGTGCTGATCGACGCCAGCATCATCCGCGCGCTGCTCGTCCCCTCGCTGATGGCGCTGCTGGGCAAGTGGAACTGGTGGGCGCCGGCGCCGCTGCGGCGACTGCACGAGCGGTTCGGGATCAGCGAGACAGCACCTGAGCCGAGCACAAGCCCCTAAGGCAGACTGACCAAGCAGATCAAGACCGCAGGGAGCGCGGCGTGCTCTGCACGCGAGCGACCGAGGACGCCGGTATGCGCCGGTCAGACTGCCTTAGCCGAAAGCCTGGGCGGCGCGGCGGCGGAGGTCCGCGTTGAGCATCCCGGTGACCGCGCTGGGAGTCTCGCCGGCGGAGGGCACGGCGTCGGCGATCAGGCCGGACGCGCGGAAGCCGAAGAGGGGGGCGTGGAAGCCGAGCCCGCGAATCTTGCGCAGCAGCTGCACGGCGTCGACGGTCTCGGCGCCGGGGCCGCAGAGGACGATCGCGGTCGGGTCGAGAGCGCCGAGGGCGCGCTCGAGCCGCTCGTCGCCCAGCTCGGTGGAGAGCATCAGCACGCGGAAGCCGGCGCGGCGCAGGGCGAGATCGAGCGCCTGGGCGTGGACCGCCTCGGCGTCGGCGCCGTCGCTGGAATCGAGCAGCAGGATCCCGGCCGGGCGCGAAGCGGTGGTGGCGAGGCGGCGGGCGCCGTGCAGCCAGCCCATCGCCCAGCGGCTGGCGAACTCCAGCTCCGGCTCGCGCTCGGGGTCGGCGGCGAGCTGGTCGATCGCCGGCAGCAGGAGCTCCTCGACAGTGCGCTCCAGCGGCCGCAGCGCCAGGCTCTCCTCGATCGCGCGGTCGGCGGCGGCCTCGTCGAAGCTCTCGAGCGCGGCGAGCAGGCTGCCGCTGCTGGCCGGCGCCGACTGGCGCTGGCGGGCGAGCTCGATCGCCGAGGAGATGTTGCCGGTCTGGGCCAGGGCGTCGCGCAGCGTCTGCAGCTCCACCAGCTCGTAGTTGCGGTGGTTGCCCGGGGTGCGCTTAGGCGTCGGGTAGCCGTAGCGGCGCTCCCAGCTGCGGAGCGTGTTGGGGCTGACGCCGAGCACCTCGGCAGCTGCGTTTGTGCGGATTCCTGGCATAAGTGTGCGGACGTGTTCGCCGCGCAGGCGGCATTCTCCCACCCCGAATCCGGGTTTACACCGGTTATGGACAGATTTCGGCGATCTGTCAGCGATCTTGCAAGACGCCGACGCCTACGGGCTGCCCGATCGAGCGTGCCCGCCACATCGCCTCGTCGGCTTTGCGCAGCAGCTCCTCGGCCTCGGCGCCGTGCTCGGGACAGGCGACGACGCCCGCCGAAACGCCGATCTTCAGCCCCCCGGCGTCCTCCAACTCATCCAGCATCCTCAACAGCCGGTCGGCCATCTGCACTCCCCCAACCGTGTCCTGGTTGGGGGCGAGCACGCAAAACGCCTTCTCCTCGAGGTGGAAGACCTCGTCGACGAGACGGATGCTGTCTCGCAGCGCGGCGCCGACGATCGCCAAGGTGGTCTCCTCGCCGCCGGCTACGCCATTGCGCGTCCCCGGCCCATCGACGTCGAAGACGGCGAGGCCGAAGGGATGCCCGTAGCGCCTATGGGCTTCGAGCAGCTGGTCGAGGCGACGGCGCATCTCCCCCGGCCGGTAGAGGGGCGCGACCTCCTCGTGCCCGGCACTCGGCGCGGGTCGTTCGTCGAGCGCGCCGACCGCGGCGGCCGCTACCGCGCCGAACTCCTCCGCCAACCGCTGCGCCGCCGTGGAGAACAACTCGCGGGCGAGCTTCTCGGCCGGAGACTCGATTGTCGTTGGAGCTCCGCTCGCCACGCCCAGACCTTGGCGCAGGAGGCGGACGGCAGATCTGCGGAAATCCGCTATTTGCGGAACGACGATCGTCTAGGAAACGCGTCTAGTCGAGCGACCGCCGCCCGGCCAGCGCCTTGCCCAGCGTCACCTCGTCGGCATGTTCGAGGTCGGCGCCGACGGGGAGGCCGCTGGCGAGGCGGGTGACTGTCACCTGGCCGCGCAAACGCTCGGCGATGTGCAGCGCGGTCGCCTCGCCGGTCGTGGTCGGGTTGGTGGCGAGAACGACCTCGCGGGCCTCGCCCTGCTCTACCCGTCGCAGCAGCTCGGCGATCTTCAGGTCCTCGGGGTCGACACCGTCGATCGGCGAGAGGGCGCCGCCGAGCACGTGATAGAGGCCGCGGTACTCGTGGGTGCGCTCGATCGGGATCACGTCGGCGGGCTCTTCGACCACGCAGATCAGCGAGCGATCGCGGGAGGCATCGGCGCAGATCCGGCAGCGCGGCCCCTCGGAGAGGTTGAAGCACTCCTCGCAGAGGCCGACCTTCTCCTTCACCTCGCGGATAGCGCCGGCCAGCGCCGCCGCCTCCTCGTCGGGGGAGCGAAGGATGTGAAAGGCGAGCCGCTGCGCGGTGCGCTGGCCGATCCCCGGCAACCGTGACAGCTCGGCGACGAGGCGCGCGAGCGGCGCCGGGCCCTCGGCGCTCACATTCCGGGGAGGCCGCCCGGGCCGCCCAACCCGCCGGCGATCCCGCCCATCTTCGAGGCGGCCAGCTCCTGGGCGGCGCGAATCCCCTCGTTGACCGCGGCCTGGACCATGTCGGCGAGCATTTCGGCGTCTTCGGGATCGATCGCCTCGGGGTCGATCGAGATCTCTTTAAGGACGAGATCGCCACTCACCTTCACCTTGACCATGCCGCCGCCGGCGCCGGCCTCGACGACCTCGTCTTTGAGCTTCTCCTGCGCCTGCAGCATCTCGGCCTGCATCTGCTGGGCCTGTTTCAGCATGGCGTTCATGTCGAAGCCTCCGGGACCACCGCCGCGTGCCACCTAGCCGACCTCCTCAGCGTCGAACTCTCTCTTAAGTCTCTCCACCAGCGCCTCGTGGTCGATCTCGTCTTCCACGGGCTCCTCCGGCGCGGGCTCGCCGTCGAGCAGCACATAAACGGGGCGCAGCTTTGCCCCGGTCACAGCCTCGAGCGCATCCGTCATCAGTTCGCGCTTGTCCGGCGCTTCTGCCTTGCGCTTGTTGAAGGTGGAATCGGCCGGGAAGCCGATCTTCAGGCCGCCCTCGCCAAGCTCCACGGGGCGGGCGCCTTCGAAGGTTGCCGCCAAGGCGGGGCTCGTCTCGCGCAGCTTGTCTATGACAGCCGGCCAGATGTGCACTACCTGCTCCAGATCGAGGGAGCTCCGGCCCGCGGGTCCTGTCGGCGAGGTGGGGGTATCCGAGCTGGCGCTGGGTTTTTCGCCAGCCGCGGATGCCTCGCTCGTTGAGTCGGTGGGGCGAAAAACAGGACGCCGCGCCTGCTCGGACACCCCCACCTCACCGCCACCCGCGGGAGGATCGGCGTCGGCAGACGGGGTGGGACTTCCTTGCTCAAGTCGCTCGATGCGGCGCAAGAGGCCTTCTGTGGAGGGATCCAGGTCGGGGCGGGCGGCTTTGAGCAGGGCGATCTCCACCGCCATGCGGGCGTCGTCGCCTTCGCGGACGGCGGTTAGAGCTGCCGCGAGTTCGTCGATCGTGCGGATAAGGGTGGCGGCGCCGATCGTGGTTGCCTGGGCCTGGAGACGACCCGAGTCAGTGGCGGTTACAACGAAGGAGTTGGGGACCTCGCCGGTCGTCTGGGTGACCAGGAGATGGCGCATGTGGGCGAGTAGGTCGCGAGCGAATTGGGAGGGATCGCGACCCGACTGGGCCATTTGCTCGATCCCGACCAAGACGGCCTTCGGGTCCTCGGCGATGACCGCGTCGACCGCTTCGAAGAGAAGGTCGGCGTCGGTGGCCCCGAGGATCTCCAGCACGTCGTCCAGCTTCACCTTCTCCCCGCCAAAGGCGACGAGTTGGTCGAGGGTGCCGAGGGCGTCGCGGAAGCTGCCCGAGGCGGAGCGGGCGATCATCGCCACGGCTCCGTCCTCGACCTCGATCCCCTCCGCCGCAGCGACCCGGTTCAGCACCTCGGAGATCTGCTCCAGCGAGGGCCGCTGGAAGTCGAAGCGCTGGCAGCGGTCGGCGATCGTCGCCATCACCTTGTGCGACTCGGTCGTGGCGAGGACGAAGACGGTGTTGGGCGGCGGCTCCTCCAACGTCTTGAGGAAGGCGTTCCACGCCTCCTTGGTCAGCATGTGGGCCTCGTCGAGGATGTAGACCTTCCAGTGGCCGCCGGCCGGCGCGTAGGCGACCCGCTCACGCAGGTCGCGAACGTCGTCGACCGAGCGGTTGGAGGCGGCGTCCATCTCGATCACGTCGATCGAAGTGCCGGCGGCGATCGTCAAACAGGACTCGCACTCTCCGCAGGGGGTGACGGTCGGCCCGCCGCGCTCGCAGTTGAGCGAGCGGGCGAGGATCTTCGCCATCGAGGTCTTGCCGGTCCCGCGCGAGCCGACGAAGAGGTAAGCGTGGTGGACCTTGTCCTGCTCGACCGCGTTGCGCAGGGTGCGAACGACGTGCTGCTGACCGACCACCTCGTCGAAGGAGCCGGGGCGGTGGCGGCGGTAGAGGGAGGTCGATTCGCTCGCGGGCGGCACTGCGGCCAGTGTATCTGCGCCTATACCGTGCCCCGGTGCTCCGCCGCTGGCTGACGCCCGCCGCTTGGATCGCCGCCGTGACGGCGGTCCTGCTCCTGCTCTTCCCCTACGGGTTCCCCAACTACGACACGATCTACGCCCTCCTCTGGGGACGGGAGATGGCTCATGGCATGAGCCCCGACATGGGCGCGGCGCTGCCCCCCACCCCGCATCCGCTGGCGGAGCTGTTCGGCCTGGCCGCGACTCCGCTCGGGGACGGCGCGATCGACCTGACGATGGCCCTCGCCTACGCCTCACTGGGTTTGATCGGCTACCTCGTCTACCGGCTCGGATCGCTCTGGTTCGACCGGCCGATCGGCGCAGTCGCGGCGCTGATCGTCCTCACCCGCGCCCCCTATCTCTCCAACGGCCTGCGCGCCTACATCGACCTCCCGTACATCGTCCTCGTGCTCGGCGCGCTGGTGCTGGAAACACGACGGCAGGAAGCGATCGCGGGAGAACAGACGAAGACGGGGGAATCGACAGGGCCTCGAGGAGAGTTGAAAAACGGGCTGGGTAGGGAATGGCTGGTCTTGGCCTTGCTGGCCCTGGCGGGCCTGCTGCGCCCAGAAGCTTGGCTCTTTTCTCTGGCGTACCTCGCATATCTGCTGCTTGTGCCCGAACAATCGGCGCGCGACCGTGAAGGGGAGGAGAGGACACCCCTCGAACGGGCGGATACTCAAAGTGCCGGCCTAATTAGGCCGGCACTTGTCCGAGCGAGGGGTGTCCTCTCCTCCCCCCGCGGCGCGGCTCTGATCGCGCTGACGCTGGCGGCGCCGATTCTCTGGGCGCTGTTCGACTGGATCACCGCCGGGTCGCCCACCTACTCGTTCACCGGAACACGGGAAACGGTGGAGACGCTGGAGCGACAGACCGGCCCGGTGGACCTCGTCCTTTATGGACCGCGTCGCCTCGGCGAGGTGCTTCAGTGGCCGGGGATGGTGGGTGCGCTCGGCGGCATCGTCTTCGCGCTGGCGCTGATGCGCCGATCCCGACATTTACCCACCTATAGGGGGGTTAATGCCGGGATCGGCATCGCGGCGGCGGGGTTGGCGCTCGGCGCCTTTGCAATCCTCGCCACTGCCGGGCTGGCGATCATCCCCCGCTACACGATGCTCGCGGCGGCGGTGCTGGCGGTCTTCGCCGCCTTCGCCCTGCTCGGCTGGCGGCTGCTGGAGCGCGGCCACCCCTGGCGGCGCGCCTGGCAGGCCTTCGCCGCGGTGGTGGCTCTGATGCTCGTCGCCTGGGCTCCCAACCAGTACGACCTCCTGCACCGGGTCGACGTCGACCTCACCAACCAGAGTGAGATCGAAGCCGACCTGAACGAGATCGCCGGCTCCGGAGCCTTCGAGCCCCTCTGCCTACCGATCTCCGTCCCCAACCACCGCGCCGTCCCGCGCCTTGCCTGGGATCTCGACGTGCCGCCGAGTCGGATCGTCAGCTCATCGGAACAGCGCCAGCCGCGCCGCGGTTACTTCCTCAACCCAGCGAGCAAGTTCGTCATCCACAACTTCGTCCTCGACCCCAACGACCCGGCCCGCTTCGAGACCGACGTCCCCTCCGGCTTCCACCCCGTCGCCCGCAACGAATCCTGGGTCCTCTACCGCCGCTGCGACTGAGCCGGCGGAGCGGCCGGCCTGCAAGCATCCAGCCCAATGGCGGCGATTGAGCTTCGAGGAGTGGTGAAGAGATTTGGCCCGATCACGGCGGTGGACGGGCTCGACCTAGACGTGCCGGAAGGCATCTGCCTCGGCCTGCTCGGGCCCAATGGCGCCGGCAAGTCGACGACGATGCGGCTGCTGACCGGGCAGGCGATCGCCGACGCCGGCGAACTGAGCGTGCTGGGGCACGAGCTGCCACAGGAGTCGAAGGCCGCCCGCGCCGTGATGGGAGTCGTCCCGCAGCTCGACAACCTCGACGTCGACGTCACGGTCGAGGAGAACCTGGCGGTGTTCGCGCGGCTCTATCGGGTGCGCGACGTGCGCGGCGCGGTCGACGCCGCGCTCGACCTGGCTCGCCTGCGCGAGCGCCGCGGCGACGCGGTGGACGAGCTCTCCGGCGGGATGCGCCGCCGCCTGCTGCTGGCGCGCGGCCTGGTCCACGACCCCCAGCTCCTGCTGCTCGACGAGCCGACCGTCGGCCTGGACCCGCAGATCCGCACGGAGCTGTGGTCCCTGATCGACAATCTCCGCACCCGCGGCAAGACGATCCTGATGTCAACTCACTACATCGAGGAGGCCGAGCGCCTTGCCGACGAGGTGGCGGTGATGGCGAACGGGACGATCATCGCTCGCGGCCGCCCGTCGGAGCTGATCGACGAGCACGCCGGCGAGCAGACGGCCGAGGTCTACGCGCCACCCGAGCGCCTCACCGAAGTGCGGGCGGCGGCCGAGGGCGCCGGCCTGCGGGTGCGCAAGGCCGGGCCGGCGGTGGCAATCGTCGGCGCCGAGCGCGCCATCGACGGAGTGGTGCCCGAGGACGCGGTCTTCCGCGCCGCAACGCTGGAGGACGTCTTCGTGATGCTGACCGGGGAAGAGGCGGAATGACCGCGGAGGCAGTGCGCGTGCGGCGGCTGGACCCGGCGGCGATCGGCGGGGTGATGAGCCGCGAGGTCGCCAACTTCCGCACCTACTGGCGCGGGACCACCTTCTCCAGCGTGCTGGAGCCGATCGTCTACCTGCTCGCCTTCGGGCTCGGGCTGGGAGCGACGCTGGTCGCCGACGTCGACGGCCTTCCCTACGTCGAGTTCGTCGGCACCGGCATGGTCGCGACGGCGGTGATCTTCTCCAGCGCCCTGCCGGCGATGTTCGGCACCTTCGTCAAGCACCGCTTCCAGAACACCTACGACGCGATCCTCGCGGCGCCGGTCGACGTCGAGGAGCTGGTCACGGCGGAGATGCTCTGGATCGGGATCCGCTCCGGCTTCTACGGCTGCTTCCCGCTGCTGGTGACGATGGGATTTGGCCTCGATCCCGCACCCGGGATGCTGCTGGTGCCGCTGTTCTGCTTCGTCACCGCGCTCGGCTTCGCCGGCTTCGGCATCGCTGTCGCGGCAACCGTCGCCAAGATCGACCAGTTCAGCTACGTCACCACGCTCTTCGTCACGCCCCTCTTCCTCGTCGCCGGCACCTTCTTCCCGATCGACGGCCTGCCCGAGGGATTCCAGATCCTGGCTCAGCTCAACCCCCTGCACCAGCTGGTCGAACTGGTTCGCGGCGGCGCCTTCGGCTTCGAGGCGGTCGACATAGCCAGGTTCGCCTTCCTCGTCGGCTTCGCCCTGATCATGTGGCGCGTGGCGGTGCGTCGCATGGAGCGCCGCCTGATCGATTGACGGTGGCGACGAAGAAAATGGACCGTGCGCCCCGCCTTCGAAGCGAGGTCACCGGGCGTGTCCGTCGCGTTTGGCTCGAGCCGGGCTCGCCTGCGGCACCCGCGGCATCCGCTTAAGGCTGCTTCCTTCCGGACCTGACCTGATTCGCGTGCCCACGTCGCGCAGGACCCGGCCGTCAACGCCGCCCGCGGCGCACTGACCCCGACGGCCAGCCCCTCGGAACGGGATTCGGCCCCGCTAGAGCGGATTGCGGATTACAGGGCACCGCTAATTCCCCGCCTAGCACGGTCCGTTAGCGATCCTACAGCCCTCCGCTCCGGCATAGGATCGGCGAGCTCCCTTGATCGAGGTCGACACAGAGTCGTTTTTCGTGATCGTCGTGGTCGCGGCCGTCGCGGCGATCACGGTCGCCGCCGTGCCGCGCCGCTTCGCCCCGCCGGTCGTCGTGGTCGAGCTGCTGCTGGGAATCGTCGTCGGGCCCGAGGTACTCGACCTCGCCAGAACCGACGACTTCATCGACTTCTTCTCCAACCTCGGCCTGGGAATGCTCTTCTTCTTCGCCGGCTACGAGATCGACTTCGAGCGGATCAAGGGAAGGCCGCTGAAGCTGGGCGCCTGTGGCTGGCTGCTCTCGGTGGCGCTGGCCTACGGGATCGGCGGGGCGCTCGCCGCCGCCGGGGTGGTGCTCTCCTTCCTCTACACGGGCTCGGCGATGGCGACGACGGCGATCGGCACGCTGATCCCGATCCTGCGCGACAACGGCGAGCTGAAGACCAAGTTCGGCACCTACCTGCTGGCGGCCGGCGGAGCCGGCGAGTTCGGCCCGATCCTGCTGGTGACGCTGGTGCTCTCGACCGCGAACCCCCTGCACGAGGCGGCGATCCTGCTGGCGTTCGTGGCCCTGGCCATCGCGATCGCGATGATCTCGGTCCGCTTCGCCTGGCGCGGCTGGCCGGCGCTGGAGCGAACCTTCGAAGCGAGCAGTCAGCTTGCGGTGCGGGTGACCGTCGTCCTCGTCTTCGGCCTCGTCCTGCTCGCCGGCAAGCTCGGCCTCGACGTCCTGCTCGGCGGCTTCGTCGCGGGGATGATCACCCGGCTGGCGCTGAGAGGCCATGAGCTCCAGATCTTCGAGTCGAAGCTGACGGCGGTCGGCTTCGGCTTCTTCGTCCCCTTCTTCTTCGTCACCAGCGGGATCGCGTTCGACCTCGACGCGCTCGGCTCGGTGACCGCGATGCTGAAGCTGCTCATGTTCTTCGGCCTCTTCCTCGTCGTGCGAGGAGTCCCGGCTCTTCTCCTCTACCGGGGCGTCCTCGCCGCCCGCGACCGCGCCGCCCTCGCCTTCTACTCGGCGACCGAGCTCCCTCTGGTCGTGGCGATCACCACCATCGCCATGGACACGGGCAACATGAAGTCCTCAACCGCGGCGGGCCTCGTCGGCGCCGCGATGCTCTCCACCCTCGTCTTCCCCTTCGTCGCGATGGCCCTGCGCAAGGGCAGCGAGAGAGTCGCCGACGAGACCCAACCGCCGCCGGAAGCAGAGCCCGCGCCGGCCTGAGCCAAGCCCCCGCCCCGGCCTATGATTGGACCCCTCCCGGGCGCGTAGCTCAGTGGGAGAGCGCTCGCTTCACACGCGAGAGGTCGCTGGTTCGAAACCAGCCGCGCCCATCGGTTTCCCTTCGTAGAGTCAAAGTCCAGAGCAGGCGCTGCCGCGATCAGCGCAGCAGGCGGATAGCGCAATCCAGCCCGGGGACTTTGGGCGCCTGTGCATCGCCGGTCACGAGCAGGCCCACGTCCGGGTTGGTCTCCGCCGTGGCGAGGATCAAGGCGTCCGGCATCCGCAGCAGTTTGAGGCGCGAGCGAAACTCGGCTGCCTTGTCCGCGACGATCGTGTCGACTTGGAGAACCTCGGAGACCAGCTGGGCGAAGAATCCCCGGACCTGGTCCTCGTCGTGGTGTCCGAGCAAGGCGCCGGTCAGCACCTCGGCGTAGGTCACCACCGAAACCAGCAGTCGCTGCCCGCGAACGAGGTCACGGATCGCCGCGTCGGCTGCGTCGTGGAGTGCGTCCTTCCGATCGAGAAAGCCGACGACGGCGTCGGAGTCGAGGACTACCGCCACTCCTCGCGCAGTCCTTCCACGCGC
>DATMBX010000122.1:0-11765 GCA_035558955.1 Solirubrobacterales bacterium
GAGGCTCGCGCCGAGCCGCGCCATGTGCGCGCGGAGCTCGACCGGGCGGCCGTCCGCCGCGAGTATCGTCTCGAAGACGCCCTTTGCCGGATCGGGATGGGTGATTCTGTCCACGCGGAGCTATTTTGAAGCGATGCTCCGCGCACCGACCGAGACCCTCGCCGCCGAAGGGCGCCTGGAACTCCGGGTGGAGCGCCTCGATGAGGCCTATGACCCCGAGCGAGCCTTCGCTCATCTCTACGGAGAAAGCCCCAACGCCTTCTGGCTCGACAGCAGCAGCGTGGGAGGACGCGCCCGCTTTTCCTTCATCGGCGGCAGCGGCGGGCCGCTTGGGGCGGTGGTTACCTACGACGTCGGCGAGGGCCAGGTGCGGGTGGAGCGGGCGGGTTCGGTCGAGGTCGCCCGCGAGTCGATCTTCGACTACCTCGACCGCGAGATGCGGCGCCTGCGTCGTCTCTCCGGCGACCTGCCGTTCGACTTCGATTGCGGCTTTGCCGGCTACTTGGGCTACGAGCTGAAGGCGGACTGCGAGGGCGACGCCGCCCATCGGTCGCCGATGCCCGACGCGGCCTTCGTCTTCGCCGACCGCCTCATCGCCTTCGATCACCTCGAGCGGCGCACCTATGTCCTCTGCGTGACCGACCTCGACGGCGCCGACGAGGCGGAGGAGTGGATCGAAGAGACGTGCCTGCGGCTGGCCTCGCTGCCGCCGCTGCCCAATCCGGCGTGGGGGGAGGGCGGTGGCCCGGTCGAGTTCCGGCTCGCCCGTTCCCACAACCAGTATCTAAGGGACATCGCCGCCTGCAAGCGGCGCCTGTTCGCCGGTGAGACCTACGAGGTCTGTCTGACCAACAGGATCGCCGCCGAGATCTCCGGGGCCGATCCGCTCACGCTCTACCGCATGCTGCGCCGCATCAACCCGGCGCCCTACGCCGCCTACCTGCGCTTCGGTGACGTCGCTGTGCTGAGCTCCTCCCCGGAGCGCTTCCTCGGCATCGGTCGCGACCGCTGGGCCGAGGCGCGGCCGATCAAGGGCACCAGCCGCCGCGGGGAGACGCCGGAAGAGGACGCCCGCCTTGCCGAGGGGCTGGCCGCCGACGCCAAGTGCCGCGCCGAGAACGTGACGATCGTCGACCTGCTGCGCAACGACCTCGGCGTCGTCTGCGAGTTCGGCACCGTTCACGTGCCCGACCTGATGCGAGTCGAAACGTACGAAACCGTGCACCAGCTCGTCTCCACCGTGCGCGGGCGGCTGCGCGTAGACGCGGCGCCGGTTGACTGCGTCCGCGCCTGCTTCCCTCCCGGCTCGATGACGGGAGCGCCGAAGGTGCGGACGATGGAGATCATCGATGGGCTGGAGGGAGAGGCGCGGGGCATCTACTCGGGGGCGATCGGCTACCTCGGACTTGGCGGCGGCTGCGACCTCTCGGTCGCGATCCGCACGATTGTCTTCGACGGCGATTCCCCCACGATCGGCGTTGGCGGCGCGATCGTGGTCGACTCCGATGCCGAGGACGAGTACCGGGAGGCGCTGCTGAAGGGCCGCGCGCCGATGCGGGCAATCGACTCCGATGCCGACCCCGCCGCGGCTCTCAACGGCGCCGCGCCGATATCCTCCGGCTCCCATCCGAATCCGACCCCCTAGGGAGCAATGGCCGTAGACACCGCCGCCTTCAGTGAGCAGACCGACATCCAGCGCGACATCACCGAGATGGTGCGCCAGTTCGTCGACGAGCAGATCCTTCCCAACGCCGAGCACTACGACCACGAGGATTCCTTCCCGGAGCCGATCGTCGAGCAGATGAAGGAGTTGGGGCTGTTCGGGGTGACGATCCCCGAGGAGTACGGCGGGATGGGGCTGGACCTGACGACCTACGCGATGATCGTCGAGGAGCTCTCGCGCGGCTGGATCTCGATTTCCGGCGTCGTCAACACCCACTTCATCGGCTCCTACCTGTTGATGAAGTTCGGCACCGACGAGCAGAAGGAGTACTTCCTGCCGAAGATGGCGACCGGGGAGATCCGCGCGGCCTTCTCGTTGTCGGAGCCCGAGGTCGGCTCCGACGTGCAGGGCATCAAGTCGACCGCCAAGAAGGGCGAGGACGGCAAGTGGGAGCTGAACGGCCAGAAGATGTGGGTCACCAACGGGCTGGGCTCCTCGGTCGTCTTCGTGTTGATGAAGACCGACACCAAGGCCGATCCTCCCTACAAGGGAATGACCTGCTTCATTACTGAGAAGGAGCCCTGGGTCGATGAGAACACCGGCGACTACAAGGGCCTGATCGTCCCGCCCAAGATCAAGAAGATGGGCTACAAGGGCGTCGAGTCGACCGAGCTGGTCTACGACGGCTACCGCTGTCCGCCGGAGCGGGTGCTCGGCGGCGAGGAGGCCGGTGTGGGGGAGGGGTTCGTTCAGATGATGGACGCCCTCGAGGTCGGCCGGGTCAACGTCGCCGCGCGCGGCGTCGGCATCGCCCAGCGCGCCCTCGAGCTTGCCCTGCGCTACAGCCAGGAGCGCAAGACCTTCGGCAAGCCGATCGCCCAGCACCAGGCGATCCAGTTCAAGCTCGCCGACATGGCGACCAAGGTCGAGGCGGCCCGTTTAGTCACTCGCAAAGCCGCCCGCATGAAGGATGCCGGCATCCGCTCCGACCTCGAGGCGGGGATGGCGAAGCTGCTCGCCTCGGAGACCGGCAAGGAGTGCGTCGAGGAGTGCTTCCGAATCCACGGCGGCTACGGCTACTCGAAGGAATACGAGGTCGAGCGGCTCTACCGCGACGCGCCGCTGCTCCTGATCGGAGAGGGCACCTCGGAGATCCAGCGCATGGTTATCGGCAAGAAGTTGCTGCAAAGGCACAAGATCTAGCTCGATGGCATCGACCTCGGACCTGATCAAGACCGCAGTCGAGCGATTTCAGGCCGAGGTTCCCGCGCTGCAGAAACTGAGACTCGTCTTCGGCCTGGAGTTGAAAGCCAGGCACGACATCCAGCTCTACCGGGTGGAGCTGCCGGGGCCGAAGATCAGCAAGGACCTTGCCCAGGACGAGCGAGTGCTGGTCCAGGTCGACCGCCCCCAGTTCAACGAGCTTGCCGATCGCGGCACGGTGAAGAGCTACCGCAAGGCCTATGAGACCGGCCACATAAAGGCGAGCGGCGACTCCAACGTGTTGAAGCTGATCGCCCAGGTTGTTGAGCGCCAGGAGCAGCGCTCGCGGCTCAAGAAAGTCCACTGAGCGGGCTAGAGCCGAACTACGTTCTTTGCTTCGATTCCGCGGGTGACGCCTCGGAAGTCGACTGCCAGTGGAACCTCGGCAACCAGAGCCTCGTAGTCGAGCTCCGGATGGGCGGTGACGATCGCCGCCAGGTCGATGTCGCGCAGGCCCTCGGCGAGGTCTACGGATTCCAACCCCAGCTCAGGCAGGGCCGGGACGTAAGGGTCGTGGTAGGTGACCTCGCCGTCCAACTCGCGCAGGAGCCTGAGGATCTTCAGCCCCGGGGACTCGCGAGTGTCGCCGACGCCGGCCTTGTAGCTGACGCCGAGGATGAGGATCTTCGAGCCCTTGACCGCCTTGCCGGCACTGTTTAAAGCCCGCTCTATGCGCCCCGCGCAGAAGGCCGGCTGGACCTGGTTGACCTTCCCCGCCAGCTCGATGAACTCCGGGTAGAAGTCATGCTCGCGCGCCTTGAAGGCAAGGTAGAAGGGATCGACCGGAAGGCAGTGTCCTCCCATCCCCGGCCCGGGGTCGAAGCGCATGAAGCCGAAGGGCTTGGTCGCCGCGGCGTCGATCACCTCCCAGACGTCGATCCCGAGCCGGTCGCAAAGCTGGGCCAGCTCGTTGACCAGGGCGATGTTGACCGAGCGGAAGATGTTCTCCAGCAGCTTCGCCAGCTCCGCCACCTCGGGGGTTGAGAGGACGATCACCTCCTCGCAGATCTGCGCGTAGAGCTCGCGGGCGCGCTCGGCGCAGGTTTCGGTAATGCCCCCGATCAGCTTCGGCGTGGTTCTAACCGTGTAATCGGTGCGGCCGGGATCGATCCGCTCCGGCGAGAAGGCGAGATGGAAGTCGCGCCCCGCCGCCATCCCCGACTCCTCGAGGATCGGCGCCAATCGCTCCCGCGTGGTGCCGGGATAGGTGGTCGACTCCAAGACGACGAGCTGCTCTGGCTGGAGTACCTGGGAGAGGGCGGTGGCGGAATCCACCAGATAGGTGAGGTCGGGCTCGCGAGAGCCGGTCAGCGGGGTCGGCACGCAGACGATCACCGCGTTGCAGGAAGCGAGGTCGGCGTGATCGGTGGTGGGGCGAAGGCACTCGCCCAGCGGCGCCAGCGCCTCGCTGGAGATGTCCTCGACGTAGCTACGTCCCTCGCGCAGGGCCTCGACCTTGCGCGCGTCCGTGTCGAGGCCGACCACCTCGTGCCCCGCTTCCGCGAAGGCGACGGCAAGGGGGAGGCCGACGTACCCGAGGCCGATAATCCCAACCTTCATCGCCCAGAGTCTAGGGTCAGACTTCTCGCGAAGGCTGCCGGTAGGATGCCGCGCCGCTACCCCGACAGGAGACGAGACGAAGAATGAGCGAGCAGAAGTACGAGCTGACCACCGACCAGGCCGAGCGCGAGGCTTCCGGCGCGCACACCTACGGCCGCTACCTCGAGGAGTTCGAGGTCGGCGCCGTCTACAAGCACTGGCCGGCGAAGACCGTGACCGAGTCCGATGATCATCTCTTCTGCCTGATCACGATGAACCATCACCCCCTGCACCTAAACGACGTCTATGCGAAGGGCTCTCAGCAGGGCCGCAACGTCGTCGTCGGACCCCTCGTCTACTCGCTCGCCCTCGGCATGTCGGTAAGCGACGTCTCCGGCAAGGCGATCGCCAATCTGGCGACCGAGGAGTTGAGCCATCCCAACCCGGTCTTCCACGGCGACACGCTCTTCTGCGAGACCGAGGTCCTCGACGTGAAGCCCTCGAAGTCGAAGCCGGACCGCGGCATCGTCAAGGTCCACACGCGGGTTCTCAACCAGGACGGCGTCCTGGTGGCTGAGTTCAAGCGGCTCGTCTTGGTGCCTCGTAAACATCCTGAGGCCAGCTGACCAAGCAGACCAAGGACGCAGGGAGCGCGGCGTGCTCTGCACGCGAGCGACCGAGGACACCGGTATGCGCCGGTCAGATGGCCTCAGTGCGCTTCGTCTGAGGCGTGTGCCGGCGGGCGGGACTCCTCCGCCAGAAGAAGTCGATCACGCTGTCAGCCGAAGCGGTCTGAATTGCGAAGCGCCTGGGCCTGACGCCTGCTCCACCATCTCTGGAGTTCGGGTTTGCCGATTGAAAGCGACTCGTCGACTTCCACATCGCTCAGATCGCCCATCGCCTGGTAGAGGTGAGGCAGGGCGTCGCTGCTCGGTTTGATGTCGTAGCGCTTGACGTAGGCCTCGATGCCCTCCTCGACGGAGACTGCCCCGTCTTCATCGATGGCCTTGACGTCGAAGTAGTCGCGCATCTCCCCGCGTTCGGCCATGACCTTGAGCTTCATCGCCATCAGGTCGTGAAGGCCGGCGACGCGGATTCCGGCGACACTCGTCGGCTTGGCCAACAGCTTGAGCTGAGAAGCGTCGAAGATTTCGACCTTGGTTGCACTGAAGAGGCCCTTCAGCGTCCCTTTCGACTCGTGGGTGACGGCGAAAGTGCCCAATCCGGCGATCAGCTCTTTGAGCTCGTCCAAGTCGACTTTCCGATGGAAAAAGAAGTCCAAGTCACGACTCTGGCGATGTCCAAGGCGCACGGCAACCGCGGTGCCGCCGCCAAGGTAGAGCTCCTTTGGAAGGTGTGGGGCGAGCGTCAACCAAGCATTGGCGGTGTCCGCCGGCAGGATGCGACGAACGCGATCGGGCAGCTGCGGCGCTGAGTCCTGGCGAGCCGACGTCTCCCTTCCGCGACTCTTCATGGAGACGCTTCCGCAAGGTTGTGTGCGAGTTGCTTGACCTTGGGATCGAGTCCGCGGGCTCTGGCTCCTTGTTCCCAGTCCGCCGGCTTGAGCGTCTTTGCTCCCCAGGCCAGGCCTTGCAAGTCCATCGTTCGCAGCAGTCGCCTGGCGATGTAGGAGCCGGCGCGCTTCACGTCGAGCTGACTCTCGGCGGTGTTCCAGAAGAGATGGCGCAGGTGTCTGGGCACTCGCTGCACCGTAGGCTCGGGTCGCCCTGGGGCCTCGACCCGATCAAGGATCGGGTCGAGTTTTGGCCAGCGCGGATTCAGGATATTGGCGTGCCAAACCTTCACTTCGCGAGCTCTCCCGGCGGCGGTCACCTCGTTTGCTTGTTCGACGAGCCTCTTCGCCAGGAGAGATCGCAGAGCACGTCCCGCGGCAGTCGGGGACAGACCGCTCCGTCGTGCCACCGCTCGTGCTGAGATAAGCCCGAGAGGAGCGCCGCGCAGCGCTGCGAGAACCATCGTCTCTGACTGCGTCAGGCCGTCAACTCGCGGCGTCACCCCCAGCTCGCGACGAATGCGATCGGCCTGGCGTCGAGTGAAGGCGAACCGCCCGTTTGTCTGCCTAGCCTCGATACCCAGCCGCTCGACGGCACGTGCGATCCGTGGCGGCGAAGTACCGAGCTCACGAGCCAAGCTCGCGCCAGTTATTGCGTCCATATCGTTAATTGTAGAGCTTGGAGGCAGAAGCCGAAAGCACATCGAGTCCTCGTGGGCGGCTCTGGTGGCCGGGCAACCTCAGTGCGCTTCGTCTGAGGCGTGGGCCGGTGGGCGGGACTCCTCCGCCAACGAGGTGATCTCGAGTGGGCCGTGGGCGGCCTCCTCGAGCACGTCGGTCGCCTCCTGGGCCGAGCGGGCGTACAGCTCGACCAGCATGTGGATCACGATCCGCTCCTCGTCGTGCTTGTGGAAGCGGACGTGGGTGAAGAACTCGCGCACGCCGGCGTCGCCGAAGGCGCCGTAGGTGAGGAAGTCGATCGCCTCCGGCCCCGAGCAGCTCTCGACCCGGTCCTGGTCGACGGTGACCGTGCAGGAGGCGACCCAGGGCGTCCCGGCGACCATCCGCTCCCAGCGGTCCTCGATCGGCGCGACGCGATCGCCCTGGAAGGTGAGGTGGGGCTGGTCGTGCATGCAGTCGAGACACTGAACGACGGACTCCTGGATTTCGTCGATTCCCTCGGTGGGAATGCCCGTCTCGGGGTCGACGCGGCGGATCGCGTCGTAGTGCATCTGAATCTCGAGGTTCTGCGACCAGCAGCGGTAGCAACGCAGCCAGGCCGAGCGATTCTCGCCCTCAGGCATGCGCGGGCTCGCCGCTGCGCTGCGCGACGAGGTCGACGATCTCGCTCATGATCTGGTTGATGTCGAAGTCCTTGGGCGTGTAGACGCCGTCGACGCCCGCGGCGCGCAGCCGCTCGGCGTCGGCGGGGGGGATGATTCCGCCGGCGACGACGGGGGCGTCGACACCCTCCTCGCGCAGCCGCCGCACGACCTCGGGGATCAGCTCCAGGTGGGAGCCGGAGAGGATCGAGAGGCCGATTACGTCGACGTCCTCCTGCAGCGCCGATTCGGCGATCTCCGCGGGAGTGAGGCGGATGCCCTGGTAGATCACCTCCATGCCGACGTCGCGGGCCCGCAGGGCGACCTGCTCGGAGCCGTTGGAATGCCCGTCGAGGCCGGGCTTGCCGACCAGGATCTTGATCCGGTGCCCGATCTGCCCGGAAACCTCGTCTACCCGCTTGCGGATCTGCGCCAGCTGGTCGCGATCGGCCGGGGGGGCGGCGCCGTCGACCCCGGTGGGAGCGCGGTAGGCGCCGAACGCCTCGCGCAGCACCTGCGCCCACTCGCCGGTGGTGGCGCCCGCCTTGGCGGCGGCGATCGTCGCCGGCATCACGTTCTCGCCGTCGTCGGCCGCCACCCGGGCCAGTTCGTCGAGGGCGGTCTTCACTTCCGCCTCGTCGCGTTCCGCCTTCCAGCGCTCCAGCGCCTCGATCCGCTCGCGCTCGACCTCGGGGTCGGGGGTGAGGATGCCGCCGTCGGCGCCCGCGGTAAGCGGCGAGTCCTCGGTCTCGGTGAAGCTGTTCTGGCCGACCACCTTCTGCTCGCCGCTCTCGATCCGGGCGACCCGCTCGCGGTGGGACTCGACCAGGCGGGCCTTCATGTAGGGGACGGCGGCGACCGCGCCGCCGTGCTCCTCGACCACCGCCATCTCGGCCCGGGCGCCCTCGGTCAGCTCCTCGACCAGCCCGTCCATCACCTTCGACCCCTCGAAGATGTCCGGGTACTCGAGCAGGTCGGTTTCGTTCGCCAGCACCTGCTGGATCCGCAGGCTCCACTGCTGGTCCCACGGGCGGGGAAGCCCCATCGCCTCGTTCCAGGCCGGCAGCTGGATCGCGCGGGCGCGCGCGTCGCGGGAGAGCGTCACCGCCAGCGCCTCGAGCACGATCCGCTGGATGTTGTTCTCCGGCTGGGCCTCGGTCAGGCCGAGGCTGTTGACCTGGACGCCATAGCGGAAGCGCAGCATCTTCTCGTCGGTGACGCCGTAGCGCTCGCGGCCGATCTCGTTCCAGAGCGCCCCCATCGTTCGCAGCTTGGCGATCTCCTCGACCAGGCGAATGCCGGCGTTGACGAAGAAGGAGATGCGGCCGAAGACCTTGGGGAAGTCCTCTTCGGCGACTTGGCGGCGCGCTTTCACCTCGTCGAGCACGGCGATCCCGGTCGAGAGGGCGTAGGCGATCTCCTGCACCGGCGTCGCCCCGGCCTCCTGCAGGTGGTAGCTGCAGATGTTGGTCGGGTTCCAACTCGGCACTTCGTTGACGGTGAAGGCGACCATGTCGGCGATCAGCCGCATCGAGGGCTCGGGCGGGAAGGCGTAGGTGCCCCGCGAGAGGTACTCCTTGATGATGTCGTTCTGGGTCGTGCCCTTCAGCTGGGACCGTTCGACGCCGTTCTCTTCGGCGACCGTCACATAGAGGCCGAGCAGCCAGGCGGCGGTCGCGTTGATCGTCATCGAGGTGTTCATCTCGTCGAGCGGGATGCCGTCGAGGAGCTGATGCATGTCGCCCTTATGGACGATCGAGACGCCGACCTTGCCGACCTCGCCGCGGGCGAGGACGTGATCCGGGTCATAGCCGGTCTGGGTGGGGAGGTCGAAGGCGACCGATAGGCCCGTCTGGCCCTTGGCCAGGTTGCGCCGGTAGAGCTCGTTGGAGCGACGTGCGTCGGAGTGACCGGCGTAGGTGCGCATCACCCATTGGCGGTCGCGCTCGGGAAGGCGGTGCTCGGGCATCTCCCCAATCTTATTTGGGAGGAGGGGAAAGACCGCGTTCATATGTCACAGCACGCATCTTTTCCCCGCGGCTGTGTTTAGGCTCCCACGATGGGATCGCGCCTCACAGCCGCTTCTCTTGCCGTTTTTCTCGCCTCGCTCGCGGTCGTTTCGGGCGCCGGCGCGGCGATGATCGGCATCTATCGCAATGGCATGGAGACGACCGCCCAGCGTGCGCAGTTGGTCAAGCTCTCCGGCCGCAATTGCGCTCGCGGTGGGGGCGACGACGCGCTGCGGGTCGTGATCGGCAAGCGAACCGAGGAGTGCTCCTTCCGCACCCCGGTGCTCGGGCGCAACCTCGAGATCGCCGCGACCGAGCGGCTGCTGAGCGGCGCCCCGAAGAGTCTGCAGCGCAAGATGTTCCTTTCCGTCGAGCTGCGCGCCGGAGGCGGCGCCCGCTACCAGCTCGCCGTGTACCCGCTTCAGCGCAAGGCCCAGCTTCGCAAGGTGCTCAGCGACGGGACGATCGAGTACCTGGCGATCGTCAAGAACGAGAGCGCCGTTCGGGGGGTCGACAAAGCGAACAAGCTGCGTCTCAGCGCGGTCGACGTCGATCCCGGCAAATGCCGGCTGATCGCTTCCGTAGGGGGCAAGCGCGTCGCCGACTTCACCGATGCGACCGCCGGCGAGCTGTCCGGGCGGGCTTCCGGCTTCTCGGTCGGCGCGGCAAAGAATGCGACCGGCGCGGTGGCCAGCTTCGACGACGTAGTCGTCCGCGTCCCCAGCCCTTTCTAGGGCTGGATGTGACCGGCGCATATCGGCGTCCTCGGTCGCTCGCGTGCGGAGCACGCCACACTCCCTGCGTCCTTGATCTGCTTGATCACATCCACCCCTAGCCCATAATCCAGGGGATGTCGACGACGACTGTTGAGCGGCCGTGCGGTGCCGGGCCCGGCTCGGGCCTGGGGGGCAATTGGCGCGTGATCGTCCGCAACGACAACCACAACACCTTCGACCACGTTGCCCAGACGCTGGCCCGGGTCCTACCCGGCGTCACGCTCGACCAGGGGCACCAAATGGCCGACCGCATCCACAGCAGCGGTCAGGCGATCGTCTGGACCGGCCCGCGCGAGCCGGCGGAGCATTACTGGGAGCAGCTGGAGGGGGCGGGCCTGACGATGGCCCCGCTGGAGCGCGCGTAGCCGAGCTTCACTCAGCCGCTACGAGCGTATGCCACGTGGGGAGGATGGGCAGGTCGTAACAGTCGAGGACCTTGGCCCGCGCCTCCTCGATCTCCTCCGAGTACCAGTAGCGCTCGAAGTCGGCCCGGCTCTCCCAGACCGACGTCTGCTGGAAGGAGAGGGGGTCGTCGATCGAGCGTGTCAGCGACCAGCTCTTGGCGCCGAATGCGGGCATTCGCGCCGCCGCCGGCTCCCAGAGGTCGAGCCAGCGGTCCGCCCGGAAGGGAGTGACGTGCCAGTTCAGTACGCAAACTTCGCTCATCAGGCTCCCACCTCCGCCCGGATCGCCCCCGGGCCCTCGTCGACCTTGCCTTCGTCTTCGGACTCGGCCCCGACCAGGATCGAGATCTTGCCCAAGTGCTTGTTCTCGTGCAGCAGCTGGTGAGCCTCGGCCACCCCATCGAAGCCCATCGTTTGCCAGATGACCGGGCGGACCTTGCCCTCCGCCATCAGCTGGTTCGCCCGCATGCACTCGTAGGCATTGGCGAAGTGCGAGCCGATGATCTGCTTCTGGCGCATCCATAGGTAGCGCACGTCGAAGTCGAGCTGGAAGCCCGAGGTCGCGCCGCAGATAACCACCTTGCCGAATGGCTTGACGACGAAGACCGAGGTCGGGAAGGTCGCTTGGCCGACGTGCTCGAAGACGATGTCGGGCGCGTCGCCGAGGATCTCCTTGACCCGCTTGGCGAAGCCGCGCGAGGCCTTGAAGCGCTCCTTGTCGGCGGCCGGGTCGGCGAGGTTCTCCGGGGTGCGCATCATTTCCCGGAACTCGTTGCGGTTGATGTAGTCGACCGCGCCCAGCTCCTTGACCAGCTCGCCCTTCTCGTCGGAGGAGACGACGCCGACCGCGTTGGCGCCGGCCGCCTTGCAGAGTTGCACGGCGAAGACGCCGAGGCCGCCGGCGGCGCCCCAGATCAGCACGTTGTGGCCGGGCTGCAGCTTGCACTGGTCGATCAGCATCCGGTAGGCGGTGAAGTAGGTGAGGCCGTAGGCGGAGGAATCGGCCCAGCTGAGGTTCTGGGGGCGGGGGAGGAGCTGCTGCGCCTGCACTTTGGTGAACTGGGCGAAGGAGCCCCAGGTCGTCTCGTAGCCCCAGATCCTCTGACTGGGAGCGGCGAGTGGGTCGAGACCGTGCACCTCGACGTCCTCGTAGGAGGCCTGGTTGCAGTGGACGACGACCTCGTCGCCCGGCTTCCAGCGGGTGACGCCCTCGCCGACCTTCCAGACGATGCCCGAGGCGTCGGAGCCGCCGATGTGGTGGCCGTACTCGGGGTGG
>DATMBX010000123.1:0-6505 GCA_035558955.1 Solirubrobacterales bacterium
TGGGCTCGGTTTCCAGAAAGTGATCGACCCCGAGCTGATCGTCCCCGACCCCACCCTCTCGCTGGCCGAGGGGGCGCTGCAGCCGTGGAACCGCGGCGTCACCGCCTACTGGCGGCGGCTGATCGCCGCCGTCGCCGAGGAGAACGGCGTCGACCTCGACAAGCCCTGGTCGAAACTGAAGAAGGCCGAGCGGGAGATCTTTCTCTACGGCACCGGCGGCGAGCGCCACCAGGTCACCTACACCAACCGCTTCGGCCGTCGCCGCTCCTACAGAGTGCGCTTCGAAGGGATCGTCAACCAGCTTCAGCGTCGCTACGAAGAGACCGACTCCGAGGCCAACCGGGAGCGGATCGAGAGCTACATGGCGGAGCAGCCCTGCCCCGACTGCGAGGGGGCGCGGCTGCGGCCGGAGAGCCTCGCGGTCAAAGTCGGCGGCATCTCCATCGCCGAGTACAGCGCGAAGTCCGCGCAGGCGGCGGCGGAGTGGATCGCCTCGCTGGAGATGACCGACACGGAGCGGGCGATCGCGCGGCTGATCGTGCGTGAGATCCGCGAGCGTCTCGCCTTCCTCGAGAACGTCGGGATCGGGTACCTCTCGTTGGGGCGCTCGGCGCGTTCGCTCTCTGGCGGCGAGGCTCAGCGAATCCGCCTGGCGACGCAGATCGGCTCTCACCTGGTCGGCGTGATGTACGTGCTCGACGAGCCCTCGATCGGGCTGCACCAGCGCGACAACGAGAAGCTGATCGGGACGCTGGACCGGCTGCGGGATCTCGGCAACACGGTGATCGTGGTCGAGCACGACGAGGGGACGATGATGGCGGCCGATCACCTGGTCGACCTCGGTCCCGGGGCGGGCGAGCACGGTGGCCATGTGATCGCCGAGGGCACGCCGGCCCAGGTCGCCAAGGACCCCGCCTCGCTGACCGGGCAGTACCTGTCCGGGAAGCGCAGAATCGAAGTGCCCGCCCAGCGGCGCGAGCCAAGCGGCGAGCTGGTCGTGCGCGGCGCTCGCCAGCACAACCTCAAGGACGTCGACGCGACGTTCCCGCTCGGCGTCTTCTGCTGCGTGACGGGAGTGTCCGGATCGGGCAAGTCGACCCTGGTCAACGAGACCCTGCATCACGCGGTCGCCAACCGCCTGCACCAGTCGAAGCTGCGCCCCGGCGCCCACGACGGGATCGACGGGCTGGAGCAGATCGACAAGATCATCAACATCGACCAGTCGCCGATCGGGCGCACGCCGCGCTCCAACCCGGCCACCTACACCGGCGTCTTCGACCACATCCGCCAGCTCTTCGCCCAGACCCAGGAGGCGCGGGCGCGCGGCTACAAGCCGGGGCGCTTCAGCTTCAACGTCAAGGGCGGACGCTGCGAGGTGTGCCGCGGCGACGGCCAGATCAAGATCGAGATGCACTTCCTGCCCGACGTCTACGTCCCCTGCGAGCAGTGCCACGGCAAGCGCTACAACCGCGAGACTCTCGAAGTCCGCTTCAAGGGCAAGAGCATCGCCGACGTGCTCGAGATGTCGGTCGAGGAGGCGGTCGGGTTCTTCGAGAACGTGCCGAAGATCGCCCGCCGGCTGCGCACCCTGCACGACGTTGGGCTCGACTACATCCGCCTCGGCCAGCCCGCGACGACGCTCTCCGGCGGTGAGGCGCAGCGGGTGAAGCTGGCGACCGAGCTGGCAAAAGTGGCGACCGGCAACACCCTCTACATCCTCGACGAGCCGACCACCGGCCTGCACTTCGCCGACGTGCAGCGGCTGCTCGACGTGCTGGGGCGCCTGGTAGACGCCGGCAATACCGTGGTCGTGATCGAGCACAACCTCGACGTGATCAAGACCGCCGACCGGCTGGTCGACCTCGGCCCCGAGGGCGGGGAGGAGGGCGGGCGGATCGTCGCCACCGGCACCCCCGAGGACGTGGCGGCAGTCGACTTCTCCTACACCGGACGCTTCCTCAAGGGTCTGGTGGCGCCGGCGGGCAAGCGCAAACGCGCTCCCCGCAAGCAGCGTGAGCCGGTTGCCGCCTAGGGCTCAGCGCGCGAACAGCAGCGAGGCGCCGATCGCGCCGCCGAGGTCGCCGAGCGAGGCTACCCGCACCGCGGGTGGCCGCTCGTCGACGAAGAGGTGCTTGTGCATCTCCTTGGTCAGCGGCTCCATGTAGCGGTCTCCGAAGCGAACGCCGAGCCCGCCGCCGACGATCACGGCTTCGACGTCGAGCAGGTTGACGGCGGAGGCGATCCCGGTTCCCAGCATCTCCACCGCGCGGTCGATCAGCTTCTCTGCCAGGCGGTCGCCGTGGTCGATGGCGCGCTCCCAGACACCGCTGGTAAGCCGGTCTTTCTCGTGCTTCTCCATCAGCTTGAAGAGGTCGGTCTTATGGCCCTCCTCGTGCTGGCGCCGAGCCTCGACCTCCAGCGCGGCGCGGCCGGCGTAGGCCTCGAGGCAGCCCTTGCGCCCACACGGGCACTTGGCGCCGCCGCGCTTGACCACCATGTGGCCTATCTCTCCCGCCGCCCCGCGGCCCAGCCATGGCTTGCCGTTGAGGATCAGGCCGCCGCCGACCCCGGTTCCCCAGAAGACCCCGAGCAGGCTGGAGAACTCGCGTGCGGCGCCGAGGTGAAACTCAGCCTCGGTCGCGACCTGCACGTCGTTGCCGACGCGAACCTCTGTGCCGAGGTCCTTGGCGAGGACATCGGCGAGAGGGAAACTGCCCTCCCAGCCGGGAAGGTTGCGGGCATTGGCGACGACGCCTGTTTTCTCGTCGGCGTCGCCGGGAGAGCCGACGCCGATCCCCGTCAGATCGCCTGTCTCGACTCCAGCTTGCTCCGCCGCCTCACGCAGCGCCGCGGCCATCTCGTTGGCCACGTCCTGGGGACCGCCTCTGGTCGGCGTCGGTCGTCGCGACTCGCCCAACACCTTGCCGCCCGCGTCGACGATCGCGGTTTGGATCTTGGTGCCGCCGAGGTCGATGCCGCCGCGGGGAGTCGCCACGCGGCCAAGTCTATGCCTGCCGTCTGGAAAGCTAAGCGGGTGGCGGAGGGTCAGAGAGGGTGGAGAGTCTGGTGGGCGAAGCGCCGTTGGTATGAGCGCAATCGCCGCCGGCTGCGCCGTTGGCGCCTCGATCGCCACGCCGCCCGTGGTGGCTTTTACATCCGCTATCCGGTCGAAGGGGAGGTTCTCGAGGCGCTCGACGGCGGGCGCCTGACGATCGGCGAGGGAACCCTGCTGGAGCCGGGCTGTTGGCTGACTCTGGCGCCCGAGGCGCGGATCGAGATCGGAGCGGGCTGCTTCCTCAACCGCAACACGATGTTCGCCGCCCACGAGCGGATCGAGATCGGCGATCACACGATGTTCGCCAACGGTTGCTTCGTCGGCGACGCCGACCATCGCTTCGACGACCCCGACACCCCGGTCACCCACCAGGGATTCACCTCCAAGGGGCCTGTCAAGATCGGCTCGAACTGCTGGTTCGGGGTCAACTGCGTCGTCACCAGCGGCGTCACGATCGGCGACCGCTGCGTAATCGGCGCAAATTCCGTGATTACGAAAGACATTCCCGCGGGGTCGATCGCGGCGGGCGCTCCGGCGAGTGTGATCAAGCCCATCGAGTTCCGCCATTGAGTGCCTATAATCCGTGGCCGGCCGTGACCCCAAGGGCATGGACCAAATGGACACTGCACTCGCGAATCCTCCGTATCCCACAGACGGCGGCGTGAAGGTCTTCCGCGGCAAGGAAGAGCTGCGCTCTGCCCTGTCCGAAGCCCGCCGCGCGGGGGAAACGATCGGCCTGGTGCCGACGATGGGCTACCTGCACGAGGGGCACCTCTCCCTTTTGCGCGCCGCCCGCGCCGAGTGCGACGTCGTCGTCATGAGCCTCTTCGTCAACCCCTCGCAGTTCGGCCCCGGCGAGGATCTGGCCCGCTACCCGCGGGACGAAGAGCGCGACCTGCGACTCGCCGCGGAGGCCGGCGTCGCCTTCGTCTACGCGCCCCCTGTCGATGAGGTCTACCCGGATGGCTTCTCCACCCATGTCGAGGTGGAGGGGCTGACCGAGGTTCTCTGCGGCGACCCGTCGCGGCGCGGTCCCGGTCATTTCCGCGGCGTCACCACCGTGGTCGCCAAGCTCTTCAACTCGGTCCAGCCGGATGTCGCCTACTTCGGCCAGAAGGATGCCCAGCAGACGGCGGTCATCCGTCGCATGGTCCGCGATCTCGACTTTCCGGTGCGGGTCGAGGTGCTGCCGACCGTGCGTGAGGCCGACGGCCTGGCGATGAGCTCCCGCAACGCATACCTGAGTCCCGAAGATCGCGAGCGGGCCACCACTCTCTCCCGCGCGCTGCGCATCGCCGAGGAGACCGCCCGGGCCGAGTCCCTTGAGGCCGGTCTAGACGCCGCCCGCGCCGAGTTGGACGCCGCTGGGATCGAGCCCGAATACCTGGAGGCGCGCGACGCCGAAGAGCTTTCTCCTACGGCCGCCCTCGACGGCCGACCGGTTCTCGTCGCCGTCGCCGCCCAGGTCGGCGCCGCGCGGCTGATCGACAACATCTTGATCCAACCTTGACCAACTTCAACGACCGCGACACGGAGGCCCAATGCAACGGCAGATGCTGAAGTCGAAGATCCACCGGGCGACGGTGACCGACTGCGACGTCGACTACATCGGCAGCATCACGATCGACACCGAACTGATGGCGAGCGCCGATCTGATCACCAACGAGCAGGTCCACGTCTGGGACATCGACAACGGCGCCCGCTTCGTCACCTACGTGATCGACGGGGAGCCGGGGTCGGGGACGATGCAGGTGAACGGTGCCGCCGCGCACCTGACCCGACCCGGCCACAAGATCATCGTCGCCTCCTTCGGCGCGTATGACGAGAGCGATCTGGAGACCTACTCCCCGATCGTCGTCCACGTCGACGACGACAACCAGGCCGTCGCGGTCGACAGCAACCCCGAGGTTCTCCTCTCATGAGCTCCGGCGCTCGCTCGCACACGGCCCCACCGCCCGCGGATCCCGAGCGCAAGCCGGTGACCCTGCCCCGTCTGGCCGAGATGAAGGCGGCGGGCGAGCCGATCGTGATGGTCACCGCCTACGACTACCCCTCGGCGCAGGTGGCGGAGGAGGCGGGCGTCGACATCGTCCTGGTCGGCGACTCGGCGGCGATGGTCGTCCTCGGCTACCCCGGCACCGAGCCGGTCTCGATGGACGAGATGATCATGCTCGGCAAAGCCGTGCGCCGCGGGCTGAAGACGCCGCTGATGGTCGGCGACATGCCGATGGGCAGCTATGAGGCGAGCAACGAACTGGCGGTGAGCAACGCCCAGCGTTTCGTCAAGGAAACGGGCTGCCAGGTTGTGAAGCTGGAGGCCGGCGGGACTTCTGTGGAACGGGCCCGCGCGATCATTCGCGCCGGCATCCCGGTGATGGGGCACGTCGGCCTCACCCCGCAGACGGCCACTGCACTCGGCGGCTACAAAGCCCAGGGCAAGACCGCCCAGGGCGCGATCCAGCTCTGCGAGGACGCGCTGGCGCTGCAGTCGGTCGGCTGCTTCGCGATCGTCTTCGAAGCTGTCCCCGCGGCAATCACCGAAGCGATCGCCGAGAAGCTGGAGGTGCCGATCATCGGCATCGGCGCCGGCCCGGCGCCCGCGGGCCAGGTGCTCGTCTTCCACGACCTGCTCGGGATCACCACCGGCCGGATGGCGAAATTCGTCAAGCGCTACGCCAACGTCCACGAAACGATGGTCGGCGCGGTAAAGAACTACGCGGACGAAGTCCGCTCACGCCACTTCCCCGAACCCGACCACGTCTACAGCGTAGAACCCGCCGAGCTGGCGGAGTTCCAACGCTACCTCGACCAGGAAAGCCTGGTGTCCCCGAAGAGCTGGGACTGGGAGCCTTTGTCTTAGTTAGTCCCGCCGATTTACCATGGGCGCCACGGTGCCCATCTACGAATTCGAATGTGAGGAGTGCGGGGAGCGCTTTGAGGAGTTGGTCGCCGCGGGGGCCGAGGGCATTGGCTGTCCTTCCTGCGGTGCGCGTGAGACGCGTCGTCTGCTCTCTTCGGTTTCCCCGCCGGGGCGGCAGCCGCGGGGGGCGAAGGTTCGCTCCGGCGAGGCCAAGCGGCGGGATCGGGAGGCGGCGCGAGGGGAGCGCTTGGCCGAGACGAAGCGCAAGCGCGCCGCGGGTGAGCTGTGACGGGGCTGTCTGCCGAGGAGCGCCGTGCCAAGCTCGTCGAGCTTTACGAGCAGGTCCAGGTCTGCACCAGATGTCCTTTGCATGAGACTCGCAACAAGGCGGTGTTCGGGGCCGGCAATGCCGACGCCGACCTGATGTTCGTCGGCGAAGCGCCCGGGGCGGAGGAGGATCGCCAGGGGCTTCCCTTCGTCGGGCGCGCCGGGCAGTTGCTCAACCAGCTCCTCGGAGAGATCGGGATGTCTCGCGAGGACGTCTTCATCGCCAACGTGCTCAAGTCGCGCCCGCCCGGCAACCGCGACCC
>DATMBX010000124.1:0-14195 GCA_035558955.1 Solirubrobacterales bacterium
CGTTTCTAAGCGGCGTCAGGGGCTAGCGAAGCGGGGGAAACGGCTCTGTGGAGCGGAATTCCGGGGGTACACGGATGTGCGCAAAACCCGAAAATCGGGGAGGGCGGGACGGCGCGGTTCCTGAAGTTCGGGGAGAGGCGAGCGGTGCTTTCGGCGTTGGCCGGGGGCGGTTGGCGGATATCGGCGGTTGGTGGCCTGTTAGAGGGCTACCGCCACAGCGCCGGCGCCAAGCACTCGTCGAGGACGGTGGCGACGTCGACACGACGCTCGGGCGCATCGAGCAGCGAGGCGGAGAGGCCGAGCTGGCGGCACTCGCGCTCCAGCTCGCAGGTGGTGCGCCGGGCGCCCTGCGGGATGCCCGCCGCGCCGAGCAGCAGGTAGCCGGCCAGGGTGCGGGCGCGGGAGGGCGCGAGCTGGCCAGCCTCGACCGCGGCGGCGAGGGACTCGACGATCGCCTCGGCGCCGCCGAGGCGAAAGCCGCCGGCGGCCTGCCAGAGCGAGGCGAAGCGGCGGGCGAAGCGCTCGCGCAGCACGGCGGAGTCGACCTGCTCGAGCGCCGGGCGGGCCTGGCGCGGGAAGCGCCACTGCGCTTCGAGGCGCAGCCAGCGCCCGGGCGGGGCGCGGCCCGATTGGGCGCCCTTGTCGTAGAGGCGGGCGAGGGTGCGCCCGGCGCGGCTCTTCATTAGGACGCTCTGCACACCGCGCTCGGCGCGGTAGGCGCAGAGCACCTCGGCGCCGGGCGAGACGACGCCGACGCATTCGAGCAGGGCGCGGCCCTCGACGGCGGAGTCGGTGCGCAGGTCGGCGGCGATGTCGAGGCGGCGCAGGCCGGCGCAGGCCGGCGCGGCGATCGGGATGCCCAGGTCGGCGAGGGCGGCCCCCAGCCGCTCAAGAGCGGCGGGCAGCTCGGCGGCGGCAACCAGCGCCTCTGCGCCAGCCCGCCCCTCGGCGAAGACGAGGCCGGCGTCGGGGAACCAGCCGACCCGGTGGCCGAGGACGGGATCGGGCAGCATCCAGGCGCGGCGGGCCTGCTCGCTGGCCAGCGCCCGCATCGCCCGCGCCAGCGGCAAGCCCGGCTCCGCGTACCAGCAGGGGCTCCAGGTATCGACGCCGGTGGCGAGGACACGGCCGTTGCGCGGGACGGGGCGCAAAGCGGCGCGGGCGCGTGGGCCGATCGCTTCAGTCTCTTCGAGGTAGGGAGGCAAGCTGCGCGCCGCGGCGCTGGGGACCAGCTCGCCGCCGCGCTCGCGACGGGCATCCTCCTGCACCCTCCCCCACTCCCGCTCGCGTTCGCGGCGGCGGCGCTCGGCCTCGTGGCGGCGCCAGAGCGCCCGCAACTCGGCCTCGCCGGGGGAGGCGCGAGGCTGTGTGGGCGGGGCGAAGTCGCGGGGCGGGCGCAGGGGCACGCCGGGGTGAGGGAGGGGGCGCTGGTTTTCGCCCCCCTTATGTAGGCGGACTCAGGCTGCCTGCACTTCAGCGCTGGCCAGCCTGGCGCCGTCCCAGAGCTTGTAGCCGACACCGTGACAGTTGACGACGAAGCCCTCGGCCCCGGCTCGGCGCAGTCTCCTGCGCAGGTGGCTGGCGTGGGATTCGAGGGTGCGGCTGCGGTCGATGCTGCGTAGCCCCAGACGTCGCGCAGCAACTGCTCCTTGGTGAAGACGCGGTTGGGGTCGGAGGCCAAGACGAACAGCAGCTCGCACTCACGCCGGCTCAGCCGCACCTCGTCATCGGCGACGATCACCCGGCGGGCGCAGCGGTCGATGGTCAAGGCGCCGAGTCGCAGCGGCGCCTCGCGCTGATCCCAGGGAGGAGCGATCGCGCCGCCCGCCAGGTCACCGCTGCAGGCAAGTCTCCACTCGCGATCGATCTTGCCGCGGATGGCGAGCTGCCAGTTCCCGGCCTCGCTCAGCCGCACCTCGACCTCGCCGGCTTCGGTGTGGATCGCCGCTCTCGTGAAGCGGCCGGGCTCGACTGACGTCATCGCATTGCCTCCTTTGCAGGTTGGTAGGGAGCGGGGTCGGAAATCGACGCCACGAGGGCGCGGCGCAGAAGCCAGGGCGCGTAGCGGCGCAGCTGGGCCTCGCAGCAATGCCGGCAACAGCACTCGGGGATCGAGAGGCCAGTGTGAGCGCAGCGTCGCTCTGTCATCGCCCCCAAGACGGGCGCGGCGCTCATTCCGACCCCGTCCCCTCAAAGTTGGCCAGCAGGCGCTCGATCCGGTGGGCCGTCGGTGGATGTTGGGCGGCGTTGAAGAGCAGACGGCGCTGGGGGACGTCGAAGGGGAGCACCTGCTCGCAGAGGTGGCGGGCGAGGTCCTCTCCCTGGCCGAGGGATGCGGCGTAGGCGTCGGCGGCGAACTCGCGGGCGCGCCAATGGGCGGCCCAGAGCGGGCTGAGTAGTTGCTGGGCCAGCGTGCCGCCGGCCGCCCGCAGCACCCAGCGGGCGCAGCCGAGGAGAACTCCTCCCCGCTCGTTCCTGGACTCGAAGCGATCCTCCTCGCCACGCTCAGGACGGGGCGGGGCGAGTGGGTCGCCCCAGAGGGCAAGGCGGCCGAGCGCCTCGGTGAGACGGCCATCGAGTGAGTTGACGTGGCTCAGCTCGTGGGCGAGCGCGGCGGCCAGGGCGTCGGAGTCGACCAGCCCGCGGCTGAGGATCACCGTGCGGCCGCGGACGTAGGCCTCCGGCAACGGCTCGTCGAGGACGTAGCAGCCGCTCGGTCCTGGCAGGCTGGGGTCGATGCTGCGCAGCAGCGCCAGGGCGTCGTCGATCGCGCTGGCCTCTTCAGCGCTCGGCGCCCGCGCGCCGAGCCGTCGCCGCCAGATCCAGGCCCGACCTGGGAAGAAGAGACCGGCGAGCGACCAGACCAGGGGCGCGAGGGCGGCGAACCAGGCAAGTTGCTCGGCACCCGGCCCCAGGGGCAGCAGGACCCCCAGGGCCGAGACGCCGAGATAGGTGAGGAGCCAGCGGACGCCGGCTCCCAGCATCGCCTCCCCGGTAAGCGTCAGTAGGTAGAGACCGAGCCCACTCGCGACGTGGAGGCTCGATGCGAAGTGGGCGCGATGCTCCGGAACGCTTTCCGCCTGGGCGTGCATGGGCGATCCATCGCACGCTCCGCGTGCCACAAATGGGAGCTCTGCGCGTCCCAGGCGGGAGGAGGCGTGCGGCTGCTGAGATCAACCGCGCCTGCAGCGTTTGGCGCAGGAAATAGAACCCTATTGGAACCACGGGTGTAGCCCGCAGCGATCCTAGAAACACAAAAACCCTCCATTTGGAGGGCTTTCGTGTATAGCGGGGGCGGGATTCGAACCCGCGACCTTCGGGTTATGAGCCCGACGAGCTACCTGACTGCTCCACCCCGCGGCGTCTGCCCATGCTAGCAACGGGAGCGTGCCCTGCAAAGAGGCGCAGGGACGCTTGCGGAGCGGCTCTCCTAAAGTGGCGCTCTTATGCCAGGGGATGCTCACAGGGTCGCGGTGATCGACATCGGCAGCAACTCGACGCGGTTGCTCGTCGCCGACGTCGCCGGCGGGCGGGTTCGGGAGGTCGAGCGCCGCAGCCGGGTGACGCGGCTGGGGCGCGGAGTCGACCTGACCGGACGGCTTGCCGCCGAGGCGATCGAGGCGGCCTGTGAGGCGGTCGGCGACTACGTCGCTCTCTACCAGGAGGCCGGCGCCGAGACTGTCGTCGCGATCGCGACCAGCGCCGTGCGCGACGCCGAGAACGGCAGCGCCTTCGTCGCCGAGCTGCGGGAGCGGTTCGCGCTCTCGGCGCGAGTCCTCGACGGCGAAGAGGAGGCGCAACTCGCCTACCTGGGCGCCACCTCCGAGCAGTCCCCCATCGAGCCCACCTTGGTGATCGACATCGGCGGCGGGTCGACCGAGCTGATCGTCGGCGGCGGCGAGGAGATCGCCTTCCATGCCTCGCTGCAGGTGGGCGTCGTGCGGCATACGGAGCGACACATCGCCTCCGACCCCCCCACCGCGGCCGAGCTGGAGGGGCTGGCCGCGGATGTGCGGGGGTCGATCGATGCAGCGATCGCCGGACACCCCGAGGCGAAGGCCATGGCCGGCATTGCGGTCGCGGGCACTCCAACCTCGCTTGCCGCCATCGAGATGGAGTTGGAGCCCTACGACCCGACCCGGGTCCACAGCCACGTGCTCACTCTCACCTCGATCCAACGAATGCTCTCGCGCTTGGCCTCCACCCCGCTCGAGCGGCGGGCCGAGATCCCCGGCATGCATCCCGACCGCGCCCCGACGATCGTCGCGGGCGTGGTGATCCTGGTCGAGGCGATGCGAGCCTTCGGCCTTGACCGAATTGCCGTGTCCGAGCACGACATCCTCTACGGCACGGCGCTCGATTCGATCCATTCTTCGGCTTGATGATGGGGGAAACTACGGATCAAGCGTCGCGGTCAACCCCTCCTGACCATGTGGACAGCCAAGCTGAACGCGCCAGTACAGAGTGGCAAAGCGGTAGGCCTTACCCATAGAACTAGGTAGGCAAGGGGTACCTGATTCTGTGTAGCGGCCGAGACGCCAACTGGACGCAGCGGACAGCCGCTCCCATAATCGGCTCACCGGGTAAGAGGTGGGGGGACAAACTCCCATCGCAGATCCGGTTAGGGCTTAGGCGATTGCCGCATCATGGCGCCTCCCGCCGTCTAAGCCCACCGAATAACCATGGTCCCTGAAGACGTACCCCTGCCCGTCCTGAGGGGCCAACCTGAATCGGCCGCCAGAAAGTGGCGGCCGATTCTTTTTTGGCAAACCCCCCGTTACGTTAGGCGAGGTTGGATTTGCGGGGGTAGACGACCTCGGGATCGGTGAGGACGTTGACCAAGGTGGGGCGGCCGGATTCGAAGGCGCGCTCCAGGGCCGGGCGAAGCTCGGCCGGGTCGCGGACGAGGATGCCGTCGCAGCCAAGCGCTTCGACCATCTGGTCGTAGCGGGTCTCCGGCCGCAGCTCGGCCGCGACCGAGTAGCCATAGAGGAACTTCATCGGGTGGTGCTCGAGCGCCCAGATGCCGTTGTTGCCCATCACGCCGACGACGCCCAGACCGTGGCGGGCCATCGTGTCGAACTCGATCCCGGCGAAGCCGAAGGCGCCGTCGCCGAGCAGCAGACAGACCTGGCGATCGGGATGCGCGACCTTGGCGCCGATCGCCTGCCCCGGCCCTGCCCCGAGGCAGCCGAACGGCCCGGGGTCCATCCAGCATCCGGGCTCGTAGGTGTCGATGAAGCGGCCGGCGTAGGAGACGAAGTCGCCGCCGTCGCCGACGACGATCGCGTCGCGGTCGAGCACCTCCCCCAACTCTCTATATATACGGACCGGGTGAAGCGGCGACCGCGCGTCGTTCAGCTCCTCCCGCTCGGCGGCGCGCTTCTCCTCCTCGACGGCGCTCAAGTGCTCCAACCACGCCCCCGTCCTCGCTGCGCTGCGACTTATCCCTGGCATGCCGGGATAAGTCGCAGCGGAAGGTTGGGGGGCGGCGGATTCGCGGAGTGCGGCCAGGGTGGCGGCGACATTGCCGACGAGGTCGACCTCAGGGGCGCGATTGGCGCTCAGCGCGTTAGGGGCCACATCCAGCCGCACGATCTTCGTCTCCTCGCCGAAGCTGCCGCCGAAGCCGAGGCGGAAGTCCATCGGAACGCCGACGACGAGCGCCACGTCGGCGCCTTTCAACCCGGCCCCCCGGGCGCGGCTGAAAGACAGTTCATGGTCGGCCGGCAGGCAGCCGCGGCCGAGTCCGTTGAGAAAGACTGGGATGCCGAGCGCCTCCGCCAGGGCGCGCAGCTCTTCCTCGCCATGGCCCCAGTAAAGGCCGGTTCCGGCCATCACCACGGGGCGCTCGGCGGCGGCCAGAAGCGCCGCGGCCTCCTCCACCCCAGCCGCCGGCTCCCCCGCCCCGCCCGCGGGCGCCGCCGGAATCTCCGGCTCGGCCTCGGTGAAGACGACATCCAGCGGGTAGTCGAGGAAGGTCGGCCCGCTCGGCGCCGCCAGCGCCAGGTCGAGCGCCGCCGCGGTCCGCTCGGCGATCCGCCCCGGCTCCTTCACGGTCTCCGCCGACTTGACCAGGGGCGAAACGAAGGGCAGGTGATCGATCTCCTGCAACGATCCCGATCCCCAGCGCAGCTCCGGCGCCCGCCCGCCGAGCACACAGACCGGCGAGCAGTTGGCCTGAGCGCCGGCGATCGCGCTGATGCCGTTGGTCACGCCCGGGCCGGCGGTCAGCGCCGCGACGCCCACCCGGCGGGTCGCCTTGGCGAACCCCTCGGCCGCGAAGGCGGCGGTTTGCTCGTGGCGCACGTCGACGAGCTCGATGCCCTCGTCTTTACAGCCGTCGTATATGGAAAACAGGTGTCCCCCAGACAGCGTGAAGAGATGGCTGACCCCGCGCGAGGCCAGCGTCTTCGCCACCAGCCGCCCGCCATGCACAGCGGTCGTTTTTTCAACTTCGGTCGCCATTTCACGAGCGTATCGGAGAGATGCTCGAGGCTGTGGCGGGTTTGTGCCGGATACCGAAACAAACCCGCCACAGCGGCCCGATTACCATCGACTGTGCCCGGGTGGCGAAACTGGCAAAAGCGGCGCACTTAAAATGCGCTGCCCCTTAGGGGGCTTGCGGGTTCGAGTCCCGCCCCGGGCACTGATTTTGGGCGTCCGCGCCCATGCGGCACAAAGCCCAATAAATGCGGTGGCGACCGCAACTGAGGCACTGCTACGGTGTCTCCTTAGTAGGAAACGACGCCTTCCCTGGAAAGATCGGAGAGATCGGCTTGGAGGCTTCCGCCCTAACCACCGCCAGTCAACGCGGACTTCTCGCCCGGCGGTCCCCTCTGCTCAAGCTGCAGGGGGACGATCGATTGATCGCGATGGCGCGCAACGGCAACCCCTGCGCCTTCGAAACGATCGTCGATCGCTACCAGGGCCGGTTGCTCGGCTTCTGCCGTCAGATGCTCGGCTCGACGGAGGATGCCGAGGACGTCTTGCAGGAGGTCTTCGTCAACGCCTACAGAGCGATGCTGGCCGACGAGCGGGAGATCAACCTGCGGCCGTGGCTCTACCGGATCGCCCGCAACCGCTGCCTCAACCACCTGCGCAAACCGAGAGCCGACGCGCAGGAGTCGATGGACATGGTGCCGGCGGTCGAGGCCTCCTCGACCGCGGAGCGGGTCCACAACCGCGAGGAGTTCCGCCAGCTTCTGACCGACGTGAGCAAGCTTCCCGAAACGCAGCGCTCGGCGCTGCTGCTGCGCGAGATGGACGCGCTCTCCTACGAGGAGATCGCGGTGGCGATGGACACCAGCGTGCCCTCGGTGAAGTCGCTGCTGGTGCGGGCGCGGATTTCGCTGGCGGAGGCGAGCCAGGCGCGGCTGCTGACCTGCGGCGACGTGCGGCTGGAGCTGGCCGAGGCGGCCGAAGGGCTGCGCAAAGTCTCCGGCCCGGTGCGGCGCCACATGCGGGAGTGCGACGAGTGCGCCGACTTCCGCAGCCAGGTGCGGACCAACGAGAAGGCGCTGGCGGCGCTCTTCCCGGTCGGTCCGCTACTGGCGATGAAGGGCTTCATCCTTGGGAAGCTGGGACTTGGCGGGGCCGCGAGCGGCAGCGGGGCCGCCGGAGTGGGGACCGGAGCGGCGGGTGTCGGGGCTGTCGGCTCCGTCGGCGTCGGCGGCGCGGCCCTCGGCGGGGGCGGAGGCGCCGGAGCGGTTGGCGCGGCCCTCGGGACCAAGGCTGTCGCGGGCGTCGTCACCGCCGCGGTTCTCACCGCCGGCGCGGTCGAGGTGAAGCAGCAGGTCGTCCCGAGCCAGGAGGGCCAGGGCGCCATCGTTTCCAAGGTCAAGCACGCTTCCCCGGTGATCGCCCAGACGCATACATTCGCCCCGGCCCCGGCCCCCGTGCCGACGGCAGATCCGACTCCCGCTCCTGAGCCGGCGCCGGTCGCGGCCGAGCCGCCGGCGGATTCGGCGGCGACGCCGGTCGATGGCTCGATAACCGACGATCCCAACACCGCGGCGGCCCTCCCCGACAGCGAGGCCATCGGCGGCGCCACTCCCCCGGCCGGGGCGAACCCGTCCGGTGGCGAGCCGGCAACCGTCGTCGTCACCGTCGGCGGGTCGCAGCCGAGTTCTCCTCCGCCGGCATCCTCGTCATCGCCCCCGGCCTCCGATCCGCCCCCGGCGGATCCCCCGCCCCCCGCGGACCCACCGCCGGCGGAAAGCAGCAGCGCGGAATCGCCACCGGCGGACCCGGCCGCATCGGTGGACTCGGCTGAACCCGCGGCGTCCTGACGCCAGCACCTCCGCCACCTTCTGCTCGCCGATGAAGAAGGGTGACAACCCTGTGCCTACTGTCTCAGGCGCTATGCGTCTCTCCCGGTTGCAATAGGACCGCCTTAGAGGTGGTGCTCGATTCGACCTCGGACTTGAAGGCCTCGGCGTCGGTGGCGATCGGGGGGAAGGTGTCGTAGTGCATGGGGATCACCGTGCCGGCGCCGATCAGCCCCGCGGCGGCGACCGCGTCGTGGCGATCCATCGTGTAGTGGCCGCCGATCGGCAGCAGCGCCACGTCGATCGGGTTGCGCTCGGCGATCAGCTTCATGTCGCCGAAGAGGCAGGTATCCCCTGCGTGGTAGACGGTGACCCCACCGATCGAGATCACGAGGCCGGCGGGCGTGCCGGTGACGGTGCCGGGTGTCGGGCTATAGGGCGCCTCGGCGGAGCCGGCGATCGTGCTCGTGTGCCAGGCGGGCACCAGCTTCACCCATCCCCAGTCGAAGCGAACGGTGCCGCCGAGGTTGGGGTCGTGGACCTTCTCGACGCCCTGCTCGCCCAGCCAGTTGGCGATCTCGACGATGGCGACGCACTCGGCGCCGGTGCGGGTTGCGACCGGGACCGCGTCGGCCATGTGGTCGACGTGGCCGTGGGAGACGGCGATGTGGGTGGCGTCGACGTCCTCGGCGCTCGCCACCGCGGCCGGGTTGTTGGGCTTGAGGAAGGGATCGACGAGCAGGCGGGTGTCGCCGTCGCTCAGCTCGAAGCACGAGTGGCCGTGAAAGCGGATCTCCATCGTTCGGGTCTCTCCTTGTGGTTATTGACTGGGGCGCATGGTGGCCGCGGCGATGCCGGCCAGGCCGCCGACGAGGGCGCCGGCCAGCCCGGCGAAGACGTCGGCGGTGGACTCGAAGATAGGCAGGGCGAGCAGGACCGCGGCGGCGACAGCCACGCCGACCGCGTCGAAGTCGTCGTCGATCGCGCCGCGCGCCTCGGCGCGGCGGATCGCGAACCAGGCGGCGACCGCGCCCAGCGCCATCCCGTTGCCGCCGGCGATCACCTCGATGTGCCCCTGGGCATCGGCGATCCCCGCTGCCGCCAGCATCCCGAGCGAGCCGCAGGCGACGAGCAACAGGCCGGTGGCGAAGCTGCCCAGCCGCCGCTCGAGGGGGATCGCGAAGATCGCCAGGGCGACCGCGACGACGAAGAGGTAGCCGACGTCGACGTAGGCGAAGGGCGCGGTGAGGAAACGCCACCACTCCCCCGCGACCGGCACGATCAGGCCGCCGAAGGTGGAGAGGGGGTCGCCGGTGGCCTTCTGGATGAGGATGAGCGCGGCGGAGCCGAGGATCGCCGCCAGCGTCGCGTAGGGGCGCGCCGGGCCCGCTTCGCCCTCGGCCCGGCTGCGACGCAGGCGCGGGCGCTTGACGCGGCGCGTGAGCTTCGCCTCCAGCGAGTCGCCGCGGCGCTCGAGCTTCGGCGCCCGCTTACGCATCCGAGCTCCGCAGTAGGGGCACTCGGTGACGTAAGGGCTGACCTCGGAGCCGCAGTTCTTGCAGATGACGCTGAGCTCGGTCTCGCTCACGGTCTATCGAGGATAACCCGGCGGTGGCATACTGCGGGCCGTACCCGTCTTCGAGGAGGAAACCGCGTGGAAGTGAAGAGCCTGACCGAGCAGAAGTCGCTGCTGGCCGCCCTGCCGGCCGGCAAACGAGCCCGCCTGCACCGGCTGCTGTTCGAGTTCGGCCCCGGCAACGGGACCCTGATGCTGCTGCCGATCGACCAGGGCATCGAGCACGGCCCGCGGGACTTCTTCCCCAACCCGGACTCCAAGGACCCCGACTACCAGTTCCGGCTCGCCGCCGAGGCCGGCTACTCGGCGCTCGCCTGCCAGATCGGCATGGCGGAGAAGTACTACCCCGACTACGCCGGGCGGGTGCCGCTGATCCTCAAGGTCAACGGCAAGACCGACATCCCCTCCTCAGCCAAGGCCTTCTCTTCGTGCAACGCCAGCGTCGAGGACGCGGTGCGGCTCGGCGCCGACGCCGTCGGCTACACGCTCTACGTCGGCTCGCCGCGCCAGGACGAGGACCTGGCGCAGCTTCGCCAGGTGCGCCAGGACTGCGACCGCTTCGGCATGCCGCTGGTGGTCTGGTCCTACCCGCGCGGAGAGGCGATCGACGCCAAGGGCGGCGCCGGCTCCTTCTACGCGATCGACTACGCGGCGCGGATGGCGATGGAGATGGGCGCCGACGTGGTCAAGCTCAATATGCCGAAGATCGACCCGGCCAAGGACAAGGACGCACAGCCTCCCTACAACGAGATGGACGTCAGCCAGGAGGAGGCGATCCGCCACTGCGTGGAATCGGCCGGGCGGGCGCTGGTGGTGCTCTCCGGCGGCTCCAAGGTCGACGACGAGACCGTGCTCACCAACACCCGCCAGGTGATGGAAGCGGGCGGCTCGGGCGTGATCTTCGGCCGCAACGTCTGGCAGCGCGAGTGGAACGACGCGCTGGAGATCATCGGTCAGATCAAAGAAACGCTGCTCTCAAACGTCCGCCGCACCCCGTAGGGGGCGAAGCACCGTCCCTCCCCGTCTTGGTGAGGGATGAACAGGAGCACGCTTGGAAGCTGCCTGCTGCTCGTCGTCGCGGCGCTGCTGATCCTGCGACCGTGGGAAGGCGGCGAGGATCGCGGACCGGCGAGCGCCGGCGCAGTGGTCGTGCGCGCGGTCGACGGAGACACGATCGAGGCGTGGATCGGCGGCGAGGTCGAGGACGTCCGCTACATCGGCGTCGACACCCCGGAGACGGTGAAGCCCGGCGCGCCGGTGCAGTGCTTCGGGCCGCGCGCCTCGGACTTCAACCACCGCCTGGTCGAGGGACGGCGGGTGCGGCTGGTCTTCGGCGTTGAGCGGCGCGACGACTACGGGCGGCTGCTCGCCTACGTCCGCCTCGGGCGGCGGTTCGTCAATGCGGCACTGGTGCGACGGGGGCTGGCGCGCTCGCTGACGATCCCGCCCAACGACCGCTTCGCGCCGCTCTTCCGGCGCTTGGAGCTGCGCGCCGCGCGCGCCGGCCGCGGCCTCTGGGGCGCCTGCGGTCCCTGACCAGACGGCCGCCTTCGCGGTGAAACGTTTTCTCCCCCATATGGGTGGATAAAACGTTTCACCACTGGATTCGTGCTGTTTAGCACTTTCCTCCCCCGCGCCGGTTTGTGAGTGTTTGCTACGGTCCGCCGCGGCCCCCGGGCCACCCGAACTATGCGAATGCGCCAAAGCATCTCCCAGTTCGAGACCGCCTTCGAGCAGGAGGCGTTGCTCGAGCGTCATCGTCGCGAGCAGCTGCGGCGCCGCGCCGCGAACCGCTCGCGCGCTCGTCGCATCGACCGCACCGAGCAGCAGGGGAAAGTGCGGTTCAGCATCCTTGCCGTCTGCCTGACCGTGACCGTCATCGTGGTGGTGGTGGCCATGTTCGAGGCGCTTGCTTTCCTGATGGCCTGAGCGAGCTGCCGACCGCCGCCGTTGAATAGACTCGCCCGCCGATGGCACGACGCTCTCTGAAGCCGCAGCTCAACCAGATCCGCGCCTGGGTCCGCCAGGGGCGGACCGACGCCTGGATCGCCCACCAGCTCGAGGTGAGCGCCTCCGAGCTGCGCGAGTTCCGCAGCCAGCACGACCTCAATGCCGAGGAGGACACCGGCTCAGGCGAGATCGACCTCCGCGACGAGATCGAGGCTGAGATCGAGGCCGCGGCGGCCGAGGAGGAGGAAGAGGTCGAGGAGGAGGACTTCGACGAGGAGGAGTCCGAGGAAGAGGTCGAGGAGGACGCGCCGCGCGAGCGCCCTCGCCACAGGCCGCGTGAAGGCGCCGGACGCGAGCCCCGTGAGCGCGAGTCCGCCGGGCGCGACGGCGAGAGCGGCGGCGATGGGCGTCCGAGACGCAGACGGCGCCGGGGACGGCGCGGCGGCCGCGGGCGCAGACGGCCCGAGTACGAAGCGGCTTTCGACCACGGCGAGCGCGACGGCTACGGCCTCTGGCTCGACCCCTCGGTCAAGGACAACCCGGTCTACGCCCAGCACTGGGCAGGCAAGCGCGAGGTCACGGTCAGAATCGATCCCGACCAGATAGTGATCCGCCGCCCGGGCGTCCCCGCGCCCGAGTCGGATCAGTAGCGACTGGTCGTCTGACCAAGCAGAGCAAGGGCGCAGGGAGCGTGGCGTGCTCTGCACGCGAGCGACCCAGGACGCCGCTATGCGCCGGTCAGACGGGCAGTCGCCGGCCGCCGGCGAAGTCTGACGCGCCGCGCAGGTATAGCCAGAAGGCGGCGTCCGCCAGCGACTGCGGGTCCGTCTCTAGGCCGGGGGCGACGTCGATCGCCACTTGCTGGCACCAGTCCGTGCCGCGACCGTAAAGATCGGCCAGTTCGGCAGCGGTGAAAGTGGGCCCGATCCGCCGTCGCAGCTCCTCGCGCACAGCCTCGACGACGCGGTCGGCGAGGCGTCGGGCGCGAGGGTCGCTCAGGTCCTGAAGGGTCCGCCATCCCTCCTCCCACTGGAAGAGCGCGTTCTCGACCGGGTAGGTCACCCGACTCAGGGTATCCATCTCCAACTGGGTGGAAGCCACCACTCCGCTGCGACTTATCCCTGACATACATGGATAAGTCGCAGCGGAGTGGGTCAGCCGGACGGAGCGTTGGGGATGCGGCGCAACGGGGCGTTGGCGGGACCGCAGGCGCTCGGATCGAGGCTGCCGCGTACGCGCCAAACGGTGACCTCGCCGCTGCGGTCGATTGGCGTTACCGCCCGCTCGCCTCGGAGCCAGCCTGCTTCGGGGGAGGGAACCGGCTCGCCGGCGTGGATGAAGTTGAGGAAGGGAGCGGTGACCAGGTAGTCGAGATCGGCGGCGTTGACGGCGGCGCGAAAGGAGCGGCAGTCGGGAATCGCGTTGAAGGCACCGTGCGGGCCCTTGGCGCCGAGGTAGCGGACCTCGTTGGAGAGGTCGGTCCCATAGAAGCCGTACTGGAGGAAGCCGGCGGTGGTGCCGGCCAGGCCGATGCGAGCGTCCTCCACCCCACGCGCCCAGCGATAGGCGGAGTCGAGGTCCATTCCGGGAATGCTGGTGTCGGCGGCCTCGTTGCGGAAGCGGTCGTCCAGGTAGTCGCGCTGGAGCGGGTAGCCGACGGCCACGACAGCGAGGGAAAGAGCCGCAAACCCAGCACAAACAGCAGCGAGTGAGGCGCCGTGCTTGCGGGCGTAGAGAAGACCCGACGGAATCACGACCAGGAGGAGCGCGAGGAGGATTCCGAAGACGCGATCAGGGTCCCGCAGCACGGCGTCCGAGCGGTTTGTGAGCACCAACACCAGCAGCAGAAGCCCCAACAGAAGCCGCTGCGGACTTTTACCCCACTGGAGTGTGGTCAAAGTCCGCTTCGTTGTGGCAGGGGGGTCATGGTCGTCGAAAATCGAGACCAAGGGGAGGAGGACTAGGCCGACGAGCAGGGCGGGGATGGCGTAGCGGACGTTGATTGCGAAAGCGTCGGGGGCGCCTTCGGCGCCGGCGGCGCTGAGTGGGGTCAAAAGGTAGGCAAACATCCCGAACAGGGCCACTCCCCCCATCCAGCGCACGACCCGGTCTCCGGTGAAACGCATTGACGGCCTATTTCCTGCCTTTTGCGTTTCACCGGAGGGGGTTAGTGGCGGTCGGAGGACGGCCAAGAGGGCGCCGAGGATGGCCAGGCCGATGACGAGAGGCCATAGCGTTCCGAAGGCGTGGTCGAGGCCCGGGCCGAAGTATTCGCGCCAGACGCCCGTATCGGTGGCGTAGTGGGCGACGGAGAAGTCAGGGCGGGCAGTCTGCAGGCGCTCGGGGTGAGGCAGGGAAATCGGGCCGAGCCTCTCCAGCTGGGGCAGCGGGTTGCCGAT
>DATMBX010000125.1:0-5536 GCA_035558955.1 Solirubrobacterales bacterium
CCGCCGGCGGGCCAATGAAGACGATCCCCGCCTCGGCACAAGCTCGCGCGAAATCGGCGTTCTCGGCGAGGAAGCCGTACCCCGGATGGATCGCCTCAGCGCCGGCTTCCTTTGCTGTGTCAATGATCTTGAGAACGTTGAGGTAACTCTCAGCGGGCACCGCAGGTCCGATCAGGAACGCCTCGTCGGCCTCCCGCACGTGCGGCGCATCGCGATCGATCTCCGAATACACGGCAACGGACCCGATTTCCATCTCCTTCAGGGTCCGAGCAACCCGAATCGCAATCTCGCCGCGGTTGGCTATCAGCACCTTCTCGAACACGGCGGCGCAGTTTATTTACGCGAGCGGCGGGGGGATGGGGTGGCCTCTCGCCGGACAAGTCGTTGACCTAATTAGGTCAACGACTTTGAGTATCCGCCCGTCGAGAGGCCACCCCATCCCCCCGATCGGAGCCGCGGCAATAGGCTGCCCGCCGATGCTTGTTGAGCTTCAGAGTCATTCGACCGTTTCCGACGGGCAGCTCTTGCCTGCCGCTGTTGTGGAGAAAGCCGCGGACGCGGGGGTGACGACGCTGGCGCTGACGGATCACGATGCGATTGCCGGAGTTGCGGAGGCGGGGGAGGCTGCCGAGCGGTTGGGGATTGAGCTTGTGCCTGCTATTGAGATGTCCTGCGTTCATAGATATGCGGACGATTTGCATATCTGCGGGTACTGGGTGGAGCTGGGGTCGATCGCTCCTGCCTGTGAGCGGGCTCAGCATGAGCGGGTGACGCGGGCCGGGGAGATCGTCGAGAACCTGCGGAGATTCGGGTTCGACATTCACCTCGAGGACGCGGTGCGCGAGGCGGGTGACGCGCTCTCCATCGGGCGACCCCACATCGCCCGCGCCGCCGGCGCAACGGGCGACCTCGGTCCCTTCTTCGAGGAGTACCTGGTCCCCGGCGCCAAGGCCTTCGTCCCGCGCCGCTGGCCGACGGCCGAGCAGGCGGTGGAGATCATCCACGCGGCCGGCGGCGTCGCCGTCGTCGCCCACCCCTACTGGGACATCTCGGCGCCGCATGAGGTAGACGACCTGATCCGCGCCCTGCCGATCGACGGGATCGAGACCTTCTATCCCACCCACAGCAAAGAGCAGACTGCCCATCTACTCGAGCTCTGCGACGAGTTGAGCCTCATCCCCACCGCCTCATCCGACTACCACGGCCCAACTCACAAGACCTTCTCCGAGTTCGGCGCCTACGACACCTACGGCCTTGCCGAGCCCCAGGTGCCTCCAAAGCCATAGCCTCAGGTGAAGCTCCACGGCGCGGCGAGCGCAAGCTTCCATCTCTGCTCTATACGGCGCAGGACCAGAGTGGGGCTGAGAGCCTGCTCGAAGCGCGAGCCTTCGACGCCGATGGAGCGGATCGTCCAACGCTCGCTGGCCAGAGCGACGTCCCCGGCCGTGAGCACGGTGCTCGATTCCACCGTTATCTCGGCCCGCCGTGCGATCAGCTGTGAGAGGACCGGCCGAATCCGATCCCGTCCGTAAACGGCCGTGGCGTCAGGCGTGATCAGGCACGCATCTCGAGAAAAGCACGCGGTCGCCCGGTTGAGATCGCCGAGGTTGAGCGAATAGACGAATGCGAAGCACGCCTGGGGGCGGTCGAACAGTTCCTTGGCGAGCACGTTCGTCATCGCCTCCACCTCGATCCGCCGGCGGCTAGTCCCGCGAGGTGCAGGGGATGGCGTTGCCCAACTTCATCATGGTCTCCCCGGTGAACTGGACTCTCGCTCTCACGAAGAAAAGACCGGTCGGGCAGCTGGCGGTGATGAAGCTGCTCATCTTCCCCTTGTAGTTGAACGTGCGTTTGATCTTGAACCTGAACCCGGTGACCGAGCCGGCGCCGCCCGCGATCTCCGGGATCTCGGTAACCGTGTGCAGGCCGAAACGCCCGCGGGGAACGCGGGTTATCTTCGTCGTGGTGATTACAGCGGTAGGGGTCGGAACCGCGACGTAGGCGTGAGTCAAGAGAAGCGTGGTGCCCCCGTGGACGCCACCGTTGAAGAGTGTGATCGGACCCGTGGCCGAAAACGGCCTCTGGTCGGCAAACGCGACTTCGACCTCGCCTTCCCCGGAGCCGACTATCGAGCCGCGGCAGGCTCTCCTCGCCAGCGGGGTGGAGAGCGCCACAAGCCTGACCTCCTTGCAGACGGGCAACCCCTTCGCGTTCACCTGAAACGCCCTGTCGAAGTCGATGATCGCTCTCTGGACAGCGGGAGGATGGCTGCCGTCGATGGTGCCGAGTCGAACCTTTACCCATCCGCCGATCGGCGCCTGTCTGTGCTTGGGCAGCTTGGCGGGGAAAACTCCGCCGTCACCTCTAAAGACAAGTGTCCCGAGTCGAACCGTCTCAGGCCTGGCAACAGCGCTTGCCGCGACGATCAGTGCCACTGCGGCCCCGATCGCCGTGGCGCGGATCAGGTTCCTCATTTTCCTACCCCCTGTTTTTCGAGATCGCATCGATCGATCTTCCCCGGCTATGTGTGGTCGCCACTTCCCCAATGTGTGGTTTCGCTTGCCCGGGATTCAGCAAACTGGGAAAGCGAGCGTTAACACGGCCGTCCTAGCCTGCCTCCATTAACAGCTAGAGGAGGCTCTATGCGCAGAATCACAATTCTTACCCTGATGGCCATCGTCGCCCTGGTGGCCCTTCCCGTGTTCGACGGCGTCGCGCAACCGGCGTCGACGGTCACCGTGAAGTTGGGAGATTTCTTCTTCAAGCCGAGTCACAAGACCGTGAGGCGAGGGACCAAGGTCCGATTCGAGTGGATCGGAAACAACCCCCACAACGTGGTCAAGACAAGAGGCCCGGGCGGGCCCATCAGGTCCCGCATAACCAGCAAGCGCGGCATCAACTTCGTCAAGCGCTTCACCCAGCGGGGGGCCTACCGCCTCATTTGCACACTCCACCCGTGGATGCAGATCAGGCTCGAAGTGCGCTGATGCGGTTCAGCGGGGAGAGCTAGGAGTCATCGGCGATTCGCAACGCGATCTCCAGATCCATCGCGTAGTCCTTGAGAGGGCGGCCAAAGAGATCCTCGATGGCCCGAATTCGATTTGTGACCGTGCGGCGATCGACGCCGAGCGCAGCGGCGGTCGAGGAGATGTTGCGCTCGGTGGCGAAGTAGGCGCGCAAGGTCTCGCGAGCCACCTTGCCTCCGTCCCGCGCTCTCTCGAGCGGCTCCAGGTAGAGCTGGTGGAGTGAGGCGGTAACGAGGTCGTCGCGGAGGATCGATGCCTGCAGGACGACATCGGCGTAGCGGACGATGGACTGTCCTTGGCGCTCGGCGATCGGCAGCGCCGCCTTGGCCTGGCGGTGGCTGAGCCGCCAGCCCGAGAGTCTCTCACCAGGCTCCCCGACGGTGACGATGAGGGAGTCCGGCAGGGTGTCGCCTAGCACCCGCAGCGCCTCCTCCGCCGCGAGCGGACGCCTGCCACCGAGCCAGCACGCCCAGACCGGCTCCTCCTCGCGGCGGCCCGCGAGCAGGCGGCGGTCGAGCCTCTTCGCCAGCTCGCGCATCACCTCGTCGGCTCCCTCCCCCCTCGCCATCAGGCCGAGGTGGTGGCCATCGAGGTCATAGTCGAGCTCCACCTCGCCACTGGGCCGCTGGCCGGCGAGCAGTCCTTTGACGTACTCGCGGCGCCACTCCGCGGTGGTGGTGGGTCGGCTCTTGGCCTCGCGGTCGTACTCTTCGCTCGCCGCCTTGAGGAAGCGATCGGACACCGTCGCCTGCCTGCGCAGCAGGCGACGGAGAGTGGAGGGTGAGACTTCGGCGCGCTCCGCCTCCTCTGCGAGGACATCGCCGAACATAGCCATGCCGGCTGAATAGCGCCGCAGCAGGATGTCGAGGGCAATGCCAGAGCGAGCAGCCAGCCGAGCCGCTGCGAGGATGACCGGCGGGATGCCGGGCGCGCGTCGCTCGCCCAGTTCGATTACGTCGATGGCGTATTCGAGTACCGCGGGGCGGACATCGCGTTTCAGATTGAGTAGATAGGTGGGGTCCGCGCCGTCGTGGGGATCCGGGATTGCGTCGATGAGGTCGGCGAGGCCCGCTTCCATCTCGGGGATCCTGGCGCGCAGCCGAGCCGCAAGCGTTGAGCACGCCTCGTCGAAGGACCGTTCGGTTGCCGACGCTCGATGGGAATGCCTCGCGGCAACGGAGCGCGAGCCGTTGCCGCGCCTCTCTAGTCCGCGCTCGCCCACGCGCCCACCTTAGCGGCGGTCTTACCCAACAAACCCCCTACGCCGTTACCGCGGGCCCCGGGATCAGGTCGCGCTGCTCGAGGTAGGCGAGCAGCTTGTCGGCCGACTCCTCGGGCGTCTCGTTCTCGGTGTCGCAGACCCAGTCGGGGTTCTCGGGCGCCTCGTAGGGGTCGGAGACGCCGGTGAACTCCTTGATCTCGCCCGCGAAGGCTTTCGCGTAGAGACCCTTGACGTCGCGCTCGGCGCAGGTGTCGACCGACGCCTTGACGTAGACCTCGATGAAGCGGTCGCCCATCAGCTGGTGCGCCTCGTCGCGGATCTCCGCGTAGGGGGAGATCGCCGCGGTGATCACCGGCACGCCGTTGCGGCTGAGCAGGTCGGCGACGAAGGCAATGCGGCGGATGTTGGTGTCGCGATCCTCTTTGGAGAAGCCGAGGCCCTTGGAGAGGTTCTCGCGAACCACGTCGCCGTCGAGGATCTCCAGCTTGCAGCCGCGCTCGAGCAGGTGCCCCTCCAGCAGCCGGGAGATCGTCGTCTTGCCGGCCCCGGAAAGCCCGGTGAACCAGAGGGTGAAGCCCTTCTCGCTTGCCATGTTCTGTCAGTCCTCCTTGTAAGCGTCGATAAGGATGTCGGCGACCTCGTCGCGTGAGAACTCGTGCGGCGGCCTTTCGCCGTTGCCGAGCATCTCGCGGACTTTCGTCCCGGAGAGGAAGAGGTGCGCCTCTTGGTCGTGCGGGCAGGTCTTGTTCGAAGCGAGCCCCTCGCACTCGTTGCACCAGAAGGTGTGCTCGAACATCAGCGGCTCGATGCCGAGCTCGTCGATGTCGATCTCGTCGAAGATTCTCTGCGCGTCGTAGGTGCCGTAGTAGTCCCCGGCGCCCGCGTGATCGCGGCCGACGATGAAGTGCGTCGCGCCGTAGTTGCGGCGGACGATCGCGTGCAGGACCGCCTCGCGCGGGCCGGCGTAATGCATCTTCGCCGGCTTCACGCCGAGCACCACCCGGTCGTTCGGGTAGTACTTGTCCATCAGCACCTCGTAGCACTTCATCCGCACGTCGGCGGGGATGTCGCCCGCCTTGGTCTTGCCGATCAGCGGGTGGATGAAGAGCCCGTCGCAGGTCTCCAGCGCGGCCTTGGTCAGGTACTCGTGGGCGCGGTGGATCGGGTTGCGGGTCTGGAAGGCGACGACGCGGTCCCAGCCGCGGTCGGCGAAAGCCTTCTTGGACTCCTCGGGCTTCAGGTAGCGGCGCTGGAATGCGTCCTCGTGGTCGGGCAGCTCGTCGGCCTC
>DATMBX010000126.1:0-2572 GCA_035558955.1 Solirubrobacterales bacterium
GGAGTAGGGCGACTGGATCACTCCAGCCAGCAGCGCCGCCTCCCAGGGCTCCAGTACCGAGGCGCAGGGCTCCGTCTCGGTGCCGCAGCCAGGATGGGCCGCGCCGAAGTAGGTGCGGGCGGCCGCTTCGATTCCGTAGGCGCCGGAGCCGAAGTAGACCGTGTTGAGGTATTCGGTCAGGACCTTGTCCTTGTCCCAGTGGCGCTCGAGCCGGTAGGCGAGGGCCGCCTCGCGGAACTTCTGCAACACGGTGCGGCTGTCCTGGGCGGCGAGCGCGTTCTTGACGAACTGCTGCGTGATCGTCGAAGCGCCCTGGCTGGCGCTGAGCGAGAGCACGTCTTGGACCAGGGCCCGCCCGATCCCCTCGAAGTCGACGCCCCTGTGCTCGTAGTAGCGCGCGTCCTCCACCGCGACCACGGCGTTCTTGATGTTGGGGGAGATCTGCCCGCTGGCGAGCAGGATCTTGTTTTGATTGCTGGTCAGGGTGCCGATCGGCTCCCCGGTGGCGTCGAGCACTTCGCTGTTTTTCGACGCCTTGTACTGGGCGAAGTTGTAGATCGCCGGCAGGTCCTGGGAGACAGCCATCATCATCCCGAAAACCATCGAGACCAGCCCCAGCACGCCCAGCCCCACCAATACGAAGAGGATGCGCAGCTTTTTGAGGCGCGGCTTGCTACTTTCGCCCGCCAAGAGAGGGCGGCAGTCTAGCATTGCCCCGCCATGGACCTGACGAGAAACGCCGTCGACGTGCTGCCCGCCGGGAGGCTCGCCGAGCAGCTGGCCGAAGGCCGGCCCCTGCGAGTGAAGCTGGGGATCGACCCGACCACCGCCGACATCCACCTCGGCCACACGGTCGTCCTGGAGAAGCTGCGCGAGTTCCAACAGGAGGGGCACCAGGTCGTCCTGATCATCGGCGACTTCACGGCGCGGGTCGGCGATCCGAGCGGGCGCTCCGCTCAGCGCCCGGTCCCGACCGCCGAAGAGATCGCGGCAAACGCGGCCACCTATCAGGAGCAGGCCTTCAAGGTGCTCGATCGCGAGCGCACCGAGGTCCGCTTCAACAGCGAGTGGCTGCGGATGGAGCCCGAAGTGCTGCTCGGGTTGCTCGCTCAGACAACGGTTGCCCGACTTCTGGAACGTGACGACTTCCAGAAGCGGCTGGCCGCCGGCGCGCCGATCGCAGCCGTCGAGCTTCTCTACCCGCTCTTGCAGGGATACGACTCGGTGGCGGTGGAGGCGGACGTCGAACTGGGGGGGACCGACCAGAAGTTCAACCTCCTCTTCGGCCGCGATGTGCAGTCCGCCCACGGTCAGAAGCCACAGTCGATCCTGACGATGCCGATCCTGGTCGGCACCGACGGCGTTCAGAAGATGAGCAAGTCGCTGGGCAACTACGTCGGGGTGACCGACTCTCCGGAGGAGATGTTCGGCAAGGTGATGAGCATCCCCGACACGGCGATGGCGGACTACTACCGGCTGTTGCTGGGGGAGGAGCCGCCCGCTTCCGGTCCAAACGAGGCCAAGCGCGAGCTGGGACGACGCATCGTCGACCGCTTCCACGAGGAGGGCGCCGGCGAGGAGGCCGAGCGGCGCTTCAACCGGATCCACGTCTCACGAGAGGCGCCGGAAGACATCGAGGAGATCGACCTCCAGCCCTACCTGGGGGCCGATGGAGGTCGGGTGCATCTGCCGAAGTTGATCTCCGAAGCCTTCGGGACCAGCTCGAGCGAGGCGCGTCGCCTGATTCAGCAAGGCGGCGTCAAGCTCGACGGGGAGCCGATTCCTCCCGGCGACCTCGACATCGAGCCCAGCCGGCTCGAGGGGAGGGTCGTGCAGGTCGGCAAGCGCCGCTTCCTGCGCGTCCTCGGGCCGGCGGCCTAGGCAAAGCGCGCCCGCGGCGCTATACTCCCGCGTCCTTCTGGGGTTGGGCCTTTCGTGCCTGCCCCGTGCCTGAAGAGCGGCGAGTCCCGTCGCGGACGGCGCAGCGGTCTTTGAAAACTGAGCAGCGTGCACTCCGCGGGCCTACGGGCCTGTGGATTGTTTGAGCCCGATCCGCTCGGCCACGTCAGCGTGCCGAGCGGTCTAGATTGACCCGTCATACCGGTCGCCGAGTATGTGTACCCGGTGGCCAGCTAGGTATGACATCTCTTTGTGAGAAGTACCTTCACGGAGAGTTTGATCCTGGCTCAGGACGAACGCTGGCGGCGTGCTTAACACATGCAAGTGGTGCGACGAACCAGGGCTTGCCCTGGGGCAAAGCCGCGAACGGGTGAGTAACACGTGAGTAACCTGCCCCGATGACCGGGACAACCCGAGGAAACTCGGGCTAATACCGGATGTGGTGCACAGTCATAAGTCTGTGTACTAAAGGAAGCTTCGGCCTCCGCATTGGGAGGGGCTCGCGGCCCATTAGCTTGTTGGTGGGGTTACGGCCTACCAAGGCAACGATGGGTAGCTGGTCTGAGAGGACGATCAGCCACACTGGGACTGAGACACGGCCCAGACTCCTACGGGAGGCAGCAGTGGGGAATCTTGCGCAATGCGCGAAAGCGTGACGCAGCAACGCCGCGTG
>DATMBX010000127.1:0-15327 GCA_035558955.1 Solirubrobacterales bacterium
AGATCGGGCTTCTTTCTGAGGATCTCCCGCGCCAGTCCTTTGGCGCGGGTGGGGAAGTCGTTGGCGGTGACGTCGCGCAGGATTCTGCCGTTGGCCTCGATGAAGGCGCCAAGACCGGGGGCCTCGATCGCCGGGGTGAGATCGGCGCCAAGGTAGAGGTTGCGGGTCATCACGTTGACGACCTTGGCCTCGGACTTGCCGTGCTGGCCGGCCGGGCGTTTGCCTTGGGCGATCGCGGGGAGGGCGAGAAGAAGGGCCGCGGCCACGACAAAGGAGGCGTACGGTGCAACGGTGCACTTGATGCGAATCAAAACGGGCTCCTTTCCCTGCCCGCTACCCGCATCAACCCCGCTCCAACCCAAACGGAGCGGCCTTCCGCTGCGACTTATCTCTGACATACAGGGATAAGTCGCAGCGGAGGGAGGGATTGCATTGTGGGTGCAAAATCTGCCATACTGACACTTAGATTTCTTAGGCTTGATCAACGAAACTCCTGGAGGTACTCGACAAGTGGGCAAGACAATCGGCATCGACCTGGGCACGACCAACTCCTGCGTTGCCGTGATGGAGGGCGGCGAGCCGACCGTTTTGGAGAACGCCGAGGGCGGGCGGACGACGCCGTCCGTGGTCGCCTTCACCGAAAGCGGCGAACGCCTGGTCGGCACCGTGGCCAAGCGCCAGGCGGTGATGAACCCCGAGAACACGATCTTCTCGATCAAGCGGTTCATGGGTCGCAAGGAGGCGGAGGTCAAAGAGGAGGAGACGATCGTCCCCTACAAGGTCGTCGCCGGGCCGAACGGAGATGTGCGGATCGACGTGCGCGGCAAGCAGTACAGCCCGCCGGAGATCAGCGCGATGATCCTGCAGAAGCTGAAAGCCGACGCCGAGGCGAAGCTGGGCGAGACAGTCGACAGCGCGGTGATCACCGTCCCCGCCTACTTCAACGACGACCAGCGCCAGGCGACCAAGGACGCCGGCAAGATCGCCGGCCTCGAGGTGAAGCGGATCATCAACGAGCCGACCGCCGCCTCGCTTGCCTACGGCCTCGACAAAGAGAAAGCCGACCACACGATCCTCGTCTTCGACCTCGGCGGCGGCACCTTCGACGTCTCGGTGCTGGAGATCGGCGACGGCGTCTTCGAGGTGAAGGCGACCGCCGGCGACAACCACCTCGGCGGCGACAACTGGGACAAGGCGATCGTCGAGTGGCTGGTCGCCGAGTTCAAGAAGGACCAGGGCGTCGACCTGGCGCAGGACAAGAACTCGCTGCAGCGCCTCTACGAGGCTGCCGAGAAGGCGAAGATCGAACTCTCTTCGACGCAGGAGACGCAGATCAACCTGCCTTTCATCACCGCAGTCGAGGGCCAGCCCAAGCATCTCGACATGAAACTCAGCCGCTCGAAGCTGAACGAGTTGACCGCCGATCTGCTGGAACGGATCGTCGGCCCGGTGAAACGTGCGCTCGGCGACGCCGACGCCTCTATCGACCACGTCGTGCTGGTCGGCGGGATGACGCGGATGCCGGCGGTGCGCGACCGGGTGAAGGCGCTGACCGGCAAGGATCCCCACCAGGGGGTCAACCCCGATGAGGTGGTCGCGGTCGGCGCCGGGATCCAGGCGGGCGTGCTGGCCGGTGACGTCAGAGACGTGCTTCTGCTCGACGTCACCCCGCTGACCCTCGGGATCGAGACCAAAGGCGGCGTGATGACGAAATTGATCGAGCGCAACACGACGATCCCGACGAAGAAGTCGGAGACCTTCTCGACCGCCGAGGACAACCAGCCTTCGGTCGAGATCCACGTGCTGCAGGGGGAGCGCGAGATGGTCGCCGGCAACAAGAGCCTGGGCAAGTTCCAGCTGACGGGGATCCCGCCGGCGCCGCGTGGGATGCCGCAGATCGAGGTCACCTTCGACATCGACGCCAACGGCATCCTGCATGTCACCGCGAGAGACCTGGGGACCGGCAGAGAGCAGAAAATCGAGATCAAATCCGGCTCGGGACTCTCCGAAGAGGAGATCCAGAGCATGGTCTCCGACGCCGAGGCCCACGCCGACGAGGACCGTAAACAGCGCGATCTCGCCGAGGCTCGCAACATCGCCGAGAACGCCGCCTACCAGTCCGAGAGACAACTCGAAGAATTGGGCGACAGAGTCGACGAGTCCTCGAAAGAGGAGATCGAGGCGGCGATCAAGGAGGTGCGCGAGTCGCTGGGCTCCGAGAGCGCCGAGGAGATCAACTCGAAGACCGAGGCGTTGAACGCGGCGTTCCAGAAGGTGTCCGAGCAGATCTACGCGGCGGCGCAGTCGGAGGGTGCTTCATCCGACGGGGCCTCTTCCGACGATGAGGAAGTAGTCGATGCGGAGGTGGTCGACGAGGGTGAGGAGGACAGATGAGGGACGAGCAGACCGGGACCGACGAGCCCCGGCCCGCGGGTCCTGTCGGGGCAGGGGACCCACCTCCCCCTCCGGTAGCTAAAGCTTCCTCGGGGGAGGTCCCCCCTACCCCGCCACCCGCGGGAGAGGCGGAGGATCAGCTCGAGCAGGACTTGGAGGCGCTGCTCAAAGAGCGTGACAACTATCTCGACCTGGCCAAGCGAACCAAGGCCGACTTCGAGAACTTCCGGAAGCGGATGGCGGCGGACGTTCGGGCCTCCGCCGCTCGCGGCAAGGGGGAGCTTGCGCGGGATGTCGTGCCGGTGCTCGATGACTTGGAGCGGGCGCTCGAGGCCGCCGGGCTGGATCCTGAAGGAGACTCGCCGGATGGGCTGTCGCATGGGGTGCTTCTCGTCTTTCGCAGCTTGCGGGAGACGCTTCAGCGACACGGGATCGAGGTTGTCGATCCGAGAGGGGAGAAGTTCGATCCTCAGGCGCATGAGGCTCTCTCCACCCAGCCAGTCGACGGCGCGGACCCCGGCACCGTCGTGGAGGTCATGCAGAAGGGGTATCGCCTCGACGACCAGCTGATCCGGCCGGCGCGCGTGGTGGTGGCGGAGTAAGGGGACCGGTGGCCGAGGATCTCTACAGAATTCTGGGCGTCTCCAGAAAGGCGTCGGACGACGAGATCAAGAAGGCCTACCGGAGACTCGCCCGGAGATACCACCCGGACCGCAACCCTGACGACTCGAAGGCCGAGGAGAAGTTCAAGGAGGTCCAGGGGGCCTACGACACGCTCTCCGACCGCGCGAAGCGCGAGGAGTACGACGCGGGCGGGGCGTTCGCGGGGTTCGGCGGCGCCGGGCACGGGCCGTTCACCGCCGGGCCGGGTGGCGGTGGCGGCTTCGTCGACCTCGGCGACCTCTTCTCGATGTTCGGCCGCGGCGGCGGCGGACCGCGCGGATGGCCCCAGCAACGTGGCCGCGACCTCGAGACCGAGGCGCGGCTGAGCTTCGACCAGGCGATCAGAGGCACGCAGGTGAACGTCGCCGGAGCGGAAGGCAAGCGCTTCAAGGCCAACATCCCGGCGGGCGTGAAGGACGGAACGCGGATACGCCTCGCCGGCAAAGGCGAGGACGGGCCGGGTGGGCCCGGGGATCTCTACGTGGTCACGCGTGTCGCCCCCTCATCCATCTTCAAGCGTCTCGACGGCGGCAACCTCGAGGTGACGGTGCCGATCACGATTCCCGAAGCGCTGCGGGGCGCGACGATCGAGGTGCCGACTCTCGAGGGAACGAAGAAGATCAAGGTCTCCGCCGGGACGAGACACGGAACGATCCAGCGGCTGCGTGGTGAGGGGGCGCCGAAGCCGGGGAGCAAAGGTCGCGGCGACATTCGCTACCGGCTGGAGATCGAGGTTCCCAAGAGACTGAGCAAGGAGCAGAAGGAGGCGGCGGAGAAACTGGCCGAGGCCTTCAACGGCTCCGACCCGCGCGAGAGCCTGATCAAGGGAGCGCGGAGATGAGCGCGCGACGGGTGACTCGACGGATTGAGGCAACGGTCGACGAGGAGCGTGGCGTTTTCATGATCTCCGTCGCCGCCGAGCTGGCGCACATGCATCCCCAGACCCTGCGGATCTACGAAGCCCGGGGATTGATCGAGCCGAAGCGCTCGCCGAAGAACACGCGGCTCTACTCGCAGCGCGACGTCGAGCGGCTGCGCCGGATCCAGCGCATGACCTCCGAGGAGGGCCTGAACCTGGCCGGAGTGGAGGCGGTGCTGGCGATGGAAGAGCGGGTGGAGCGGATGCGCGGGGAGCTGGAGCGGATGCGACAGCGAGCCGCCGAGCTGCAACGCCAGATGCGCGACGGGAGCGGCTGATGCAACAGAACATGGGCCCACAGATGCCGGTCGCCGAGGAGGAGCAGGTCGACCCGCTGGAGGCGTTCGGCCGCGACCTGACCAGCGAGGCGGAGGAGGGCAAGCTCGACCCGGTGATCGGGCGCGATGAGGAGATCCGCCGCGTGATCCAGGTTCTCTCCCGCCGCACCAAGAACAACCCGGTGCTGATCGGCGACCCGGGAGTCGGCAAGACCGCGATCGTCGAGGGGCTGGCGCAGCGGATCGTCGACGGCGACGTGCCGGAGAGCCTGCGCGACCGGCGGGTGGTCGCGCTCGACATCGGCGCACTGCTGGCCGGCTCCAAATACCGCGGCGAGTTCGAAGAGCGGTTGAAGGCGGTGCTGAGAAGGGTGCAGGAGGCGGAGGGGCAGATCGTCCTCTTCCTCGACGAGCTGCACACGATCGTCGGCGCGGGCGCCGCCGAGGGCGCGGTCGACGCCGCCAACCTGCTGAAGCCGATGCTGGCCCGCGGCGAGTTGCGAGCGGTTGGCGCCACCACGCTCGACGAGTACCGCAAGCACATCGAGAAAGACGCGGCGCTGGAACGGCGCTTCCAGCCGGTCTACGTCGACGAGCCCGACGTCTCCGACACGATCGCGATCCTGCGCGGGCTGAAGGAACGCTACGAGGTGCACCACGGGGTGCGGATCGCCGACTCGGCGATTGTCGCCGCGGCGACCCTGTCGGAGCGCTACATAGCCGACCGCTTCCTGCCTGACAAGGCGATCGACCTGATCGACGAGGCGGCATCGCGTCTGAAGATCGAGATCGACTCGATGCCGACCGAGATCGACGAGGTCGAGCGACGGGTCCAGCAACTGGAGATCGAGCGCGAGGCGCTGAAGAAGGAGAAGGATGAAGCCTCGAAGGCGCGGCTGGAGGCGATCGAGACGGAGCTGGAGGAGCTGCGCGAGAGCTCGGCCGAGATGAAAGCGCGCTGGCAGGAGGAGAAGAGCGCAATCGTCGCGCTGAAAGAAGCGAAGGTGGCACTGGAAGAAGCCAATCGGGAGGCCGAGCGGGCCGAGCGCGAAGCCGACCTTGAGCGAGCGGCGAAGCTGCGCTACGCGGAGATCCCGGAGCTGGAGAAGCACGTCGGCGAAGGGGAGGCGCGGCTGGCTGAACTGCACGCCGAGGGCGGCGCGATGCTGACCGAGGAGGTGACCGAGGAGGAAGTCGCCGAGGTCGTCGCCAAGTGGACCGGCATCCCGGTCAGCCGCCTGATGGAGGGAGAGGTCGAGAAGCTCATACACATGGAGGAGCGCCTGCATGAGCGGGTGATCGGCCAGGACGAGGCGATCGCCGCCGTCTCCAACGCGCTGCGGCGCTCGCGGGCCGGGCTCTCGGACCCGCACCGGCCGATCGGGTCGTTCCTCTTCCTCGGGCCGACGGGGGTCGGCAAGACCGAGCTGGCGAAGGCGCTGGCCGAGTTCATGTTCGACACCGAGCAGGCGATCGTCCGGCTCGACATGTCCGAGTACATGGAGAGACACACGGTGGCGCGACTGATCGGGGCGCCGCCCGGCTACATCGGCTACGAGGAAGGGGGGCAGCTGACCGAGGCGGTGCGGCGACGTCCCTACGCGGTGATCCTGCTCGACGAGATCGAGAAGGCCCATCCCGACGTCTTCAACACCCTGCTGCAGATCATGGACGACGGGCGGCTGACCGACGGGCGGGGACGCACCGTGAGCTTCACCAACACGGTCCTGATCATGACCTCGAACGTCGGCTCGGCGGAGATCGTCGGCGAGTCGGTCGACGAGGCGATGCGCGAGCGGATCGAGGAGATCCTGGCGACGACCTTCAAGCCGGAGTTCCTCAACCGGATCGACGACACGGTGATCTTCCACCGCCTCTCCAAGGAGGACATCAAGCGGATAGTCGACCTGCAGGTGGAGCAGCTGATCGGGCGGGTGCGCGAGCGCGGGATCGAGGTGGAGCTGAGTGACGACGCGCGGACGCTGCTGGCCAATCTCGGCTACGACCCCACCTACGGCGCGCGGCCCCTGAAGCGGGTTGTCCAGAAACAACTCGTTGACAAGTTGGCGCTCAAGATCCTCGAAGGTGAGTTCCGCGAAGGAGATGTCGTGCAGGTCCACTCCGAGGACGGAGAATTGGTGTTTGGGGTGCATACTCAAGTCGCCTGAGGCACACTCCGATAGGGCTAGCGAACGCCATTCGCCAAACTTCGAATCGATGTCGACTCAGACCCAACCGCTGACGCGGCTGCGCTCTTCTCTCGCCAATGCCGCGTGGGCAGTCGAGGACCGCGTGATCCTGGGCGGCGGGGACCTTTTGCGGGGAATCTTCGACGTCGTCAAGTGGCCGTTCGAGCGGGTCGCCTGGGGGGTGGAGCGGTGGGTGGTCTGGCCGCTGGAGGAGCGGGCCGGCGCCTGGGGACGCGGTGCGGGGATCGCCCTCGTCTCGGCGGTGACGATCGGCGCCGTGGCGGCCGGGCTGCTCTGGGCAACCTCCGGCGACGGCGGTGGCTCGACCGCTCGCCAGAAAGTGGCGCCGGTCGCGGCCCCCACGCTTCCCGTCCCCGAGCAGAGCGCCCCGGCAGAGGTGCTGCGAGGGACGGCCCCCGTCTTCAAGCCCGAGGCCGATGGTGGCGTCGCCAAGCCGGCCGGCGGGGAGGCCATCCCGGCGCCGCCGGAGCCTTCGACCGCGCCGAGCACGCCGAGCGCGATCGCGCCGCCCGCCGTCCCCGCGGCGACCAAGGTGGCGCGCCGGTTCGCCGGCGCCTTCGTCCTCTATGAGACAGGCAAAGGGGGCGACGAGGTTCGCGCCATCTTCCGCGAGACCGCGACGCCGCAGCTCGCCCGCGCTCTGCTGCGGCGGCCGCCACGACTGCCGGCAAGCGGCAAGGTCCCCCAGGCCAAGGTTTTGAATGTGGTGGCCGGCCCGGCGCGAGGGGCGACCCTCACTCTCAGCGCTTCGCTGCTGCGAGTCGGGGTGACAAGCGAGTTGCGAATCGACGTGCAGAAGACCGAAGACGGCCCCCGAGTGACTAGCGTGCTCGGCTGATGGGACGCCTGCGCAACACTCTCGCCCTGGCCGCTGTCGGCGCCGCCGTGAGCGCGCCGAGCGCATCGGCGGTCGAGGCGCCGCTGCCGGCGCCGGGCGCGAACACGACCGTCGAGCCCACTCCCGCCATCCAGCAGGGCGAGACGCTGGTCGCTCCTCCCGTAGCCCCGGTCAAGCCCGGGGACGGGGGCGGCACCCCGGCCAAGCCCACGCCCAAGCCCGAGCCGGAGAGCCCGTCGCCCGCTTCCAAGCCCGGCGACGCCGGCGCGGTTCCCGCCCCCACTTCCGCCCCCACCTTCGCCATCCCCTCGATTCCGACTTCCAGCTGCGCTGTCTCCGGCGTGCCGCCGATCCTCATCCCGATCTACCAGCAAGCATCCGACGCCTACGGGCTGGGGCCGCAGGGGCCGAGCATCCTCGCCTCGATCAACGGGATCGAGAGCGCCTTCGGCTCCAACATGGGGCCGTCCTCGGCGGGGGCGATCGGCTGGATGCAGTTCATGCCCGCGACCTGGGAGGCCTACGGGGTCGACGCCAACGGCGACGGCGTCCGCGATCCGTACCACCCCGAGGACGCGATCCACGCCGCCGCCCGCTACCTCAGCGCCTCCGGGATGCCGGCCGATACCTACGGCGCGATCTTCGCCTACAACCACGCCGACTGGTACGTCGCCGAAGTTCTGGCCAACGCCGCCTGCTACGGGTCGCTCGGAGGCGGGATCGGCGGCGCCTTCGCTCTGACCCCGCAGCTGCAGGTGCTCAGCTGCGAGCCCGGGGCGGCCTGGCGCAGAGAGGTGCCGGAGGAGTACATGGCCGCCTTCGAGGAGGCCGCCGCCCGTTACGACCTGGGCCGCGGCGGCGTCTGGGCGCTGGCCGCGATGGCGCGGCTGGAGTCGAACTTCGGCGAAGGGATGGCCAAACGGCAGCTGCGCCGGAGCGGACCACTCGGCCTCGATCCGACCGAGTGGAGCAGATACGCGGTGGACGGAAACGAGGATGGGCGCATCCGCCACGCCAGCCCCGCGGACTCCGCCGCCACCCTGGCCCGGCTGATCTGGTCGGAGGGCGGCATCCGCGCCGGCGTGTTCGCCCACAACCAGGCGGCCTGGTATGTGCAGGCCGTGCTGGGAGAGGCCGGCCGGCTGGAGGGTGAGTGCAGAGTGGAGACGCTCGACTGGGCGGTCGCCCTGCCAAGAGCCTCCTTCGCCCCGATCGACTGGGAGAACCTCACCCTCTCCAACGACCTGGAGCTGCGCGACCTGACGACCGGGGCGATCGACCCGCGGATCGTCGGCCTGATCGGAGCGATGACCCAGGAGCACCAGATCACCATCTCTTCGCTGCGCTCCGACCACTCGATGTACACCACCAGCGGTTACGTCTCCAACCACTACTACGGGCGGGCGATCGACATCGCCGCGGTCGATGGCGTCTCCTGCACCGACACCGCGGTCGACGGGCCCTGTGCCAACCTCACCCGCTCGCTGGCCTATCTGCCGGCGCCGGCTCACCCGACCGAGTTGATCTACTGCTTCGATGTCGACGGTCCCGGCCCGGCCTTCGCCCGGTCGGACCACTGCGATCACATTCACGCCGGATACGACGGCTGAGAGACCCCTTTCTCAATTCCCTCGCGTAGCGTAGGCTCGAAGTCCCCTCGAAAGGAGACCGCGATGCCCACCTACGTAATGCTTACGAACCTCACCGCCGACGGTGTGCGGACGCTGAAGAACAACCCTGGACGGGTTTCCGAAGTGAACAAGGAAGTCGAGCAGATCGGCGCCAAGGTCGTGGCGCAGTACGCGACGCTCGGCCAGTACGACTTCGTGACGATCGTCGAAGCCCCCGACGAGCAGACGATGGCCAAGGTCTCGGTCGAGCTGGGCTCGCGCGGGACGATGACCAGCCAGACGCTGACGGCGATGCCGGCGGACGTGCTGGCAGGCTCTCTATAAGGGCGCCTCCACCTCCTCTGCTCCCGCGAATGCCTGAAGAATCAGATATGGACAGGCATCGGCTGCCGCGTCCGAGGGTGGCTTGAGCGCAAATATGCGAGTGCTCGTTGTGGGAGGGGGTGGGCGCGAGCACGCGATCGTGCGGGCCCTCCAGCGCTCGGCCCACTCCCCCGAGTTGCTCTGCGCTCCCGGCAACGCGGGGATCGCCGCCGATGCGGAGTGCCTCCCTGGGGTGGGCGCCGAAGACGTCGGAGCGATCGTCGCCGCGGCGAAGGAGCGCGCCGTCGACCTGGTTGTGGTCGGGCCGGAGGCTGCGCTGGTCGCCGGCGTGGTCGATGCGCTCGAGGAGGCAGGGATCGCGGCCTTCGGCCCAAGTGCCGGCGCCGCCGAGCTGGAGGGGTCGAAGGCCTTCGCCAAGGAGCTGATGAAGGAGGCGAGAGTGCCGACGGCCGCGCACGTGCTGCTGCGAAGCCGCGAGGAGGCGATCGAACAACTGGCCGGCGCCTCCTACCCCGCGGTGCTGAAGGCCGACGGGCTGGCGGCGGGCAAGGGGGTGATCCTCTGCGCGAGCGAGGCGGAGGCGCGCAAGGCTGTCGACGTCTTCTTCACCGAGCGGCGCTTCGGAGAGACGACGGTGGTGCTGGAGGAGTTCCTCGAGGGCGAGGAGCTGTCGCTGCTGGCGCTCTGCGACGGGGAGAACGTCGTGCCGCTGGCGCCGGCCCAGGACTACAAGCGAATCTTCGACGGCGATAAGGGGCCGAACACCGGTGGCATGGGCAGCTACTCGCCGGTGCCGGGCTTCGGGGCGGCCGAAGTGGATGAGATCGTCGACACCGTGCACCGACCGGTCGTCGCGGCGCTGGCGCGGCGCGGGATTCCCTTCCACGGCGTCCTCTACGCGGGACTGATGATCGCCCCGGAGGGGCCGAAGGTGCTGGAGTTCAACACCCGCTTCGGCGATCCCGAGACGCAGGCCGTGCTGCCGCGGCTGCGCTCGGACCTGGTCGACCTCTGCCTGGCGGCGCGCGAGCCGAGCGGGCTGGCGGGGGTGAGCGCCGAGTTCTCCGACGAGTGGGCGGTGACCCTGGTGCTGGCCTCGGCCGGCTACCCGGAGTCTTCTTCGAAGGGGGATGTCATCTACGGGCTCGAAGCCGCTTCCAGGATGGCGGAGGTCACCCACGCCGGGACCGCGGCGCGCAACGGGGCGATCGTCACCGCGGGTGGACGAGTGCTCAATGTGACTGCGCTGGGGGCGACCCCGTCCGAAGCGCGCGATCGGGCATACGATGCGGCGAGCCGGATCTCCTTCGACGGAGTGCAGATGCGGACCGACATCGCCGCGCGCGCAGCCGCGCGAGTTCCCAGCTAGACCAGTCAGAGAGGAAGAGATGAACGAGATCTCAGAGGAGCCCCGGCCGAGCGGAGAGGCGACGATGCCCGAGGTAGAGGAGGCATTCGAGGGGATCGACGCCGAGACTCCGCTGGTCGGCATCATCATGGGCTCGAAGAACGACATGGAGAAGATGCAGCCGGCCGCGAAGGCGCTCGAGGAGGCCGGCATTCGCTCCGAGATCCGCGTGATGAGCGCCCACCGCGACCCGGAGATGGTGCGCGAGTACTGCCTCAACGCGCGCATGCGGGGGCTGAAGGTGATCATCGCCGGGGCCGGAATGTCGGCGGCGCTGCCCGGAGTCGCCGCCGCCCACACCGACCTGCCGGTGATCGGCGTGCCGATCCTGGGCAAGAGCCTCGGCGGGCTCGACGCCCTCCTCTCCGCCGTGCAGATGCCGCCGGGGATTCCCGTTGCCTGCGTCGCCATCGACGGGGCGAAAAACGCCGGAATCCTCGCCGCGCGGATCATCAACGCGTGATCCCCCGGTACACACGTCCGGAGATCGGAGAGGTCTGGTCCGCCCAGCGCAAGTTGGAGTGCTGGCTGGAGGTGGAGCTCGCCGCCACAGAAGCATGGGCGGAAGAGGGAGTCGTTCCGAAGGAAGCTGCCGAGGCCGCGAGGGCCGATGCCGCCTTCACCGTCGAAGCGGTGAACGAGCGGGAGAAGGTGACCGATCATGACGTCGCCGCCTTCGTCGACGTGGTGGCGGATTCGGTTGGCGAGCACGGGCGGTGGATTCACTATGGACTGACGTCGTCGGATGTACTCGACACCGCGCTGGCCCTGCAGCTGCGCCAGGCCGGTGAGATCGTCCTGGGGAGCGCGCGCGCTTATCGCGATGCGCTGGTGGAGCGCGCGCTGGAGCATCGCGACACGCTCTGCGTCGGGCGCACCCACGGCGTCCACGCCGAGCCGACCACCTTCGGCTTGCGCCTCGCCGGCTTCGCCTTCGAGGCCGACCGCAATCTGTCCCGGCTTAGCGAAGCCTTCGACCGGCTCGCCTTCGGCAAGCTCTCCGGCGCGGTCGGCACCTACGCGTCGATCCCCCCCGCGGTCGAGGCGCGGGTGATGGAGCGACTCGGGCTGCGCCGCGAAGACGTAGCCACCCAGGTGATCCCGCGCGACCGCTACGCGGAGCTGACCTCGGCGATCGCCCTCGCCGGCGCGGGACTGGAGCGTTTCGCGACCGAGGTCCGCAACCTGCAGCGCACGGAGGTGCGTGAGGTCGAGGAGCCGTTCGGCGCAGGGCAGAAGGGCTCCTCGGCGATGCCGCACAAGCGCAACCCGATCCGCACCGAGCGGATCACCGGCCTTGCCCGGGTCCTGCGCGGCTACGCGCAGGCGGGTTTGGAAAACGTCGCGCTGTGGCATGAGCGCGACATCTCCCACTCCGGCGCCGAGCGGGTGATCCTCCCCGACGCGACGATCGGCCTCGACTACATGCAGCACCTGGCGACGGGCGTCGTCTCCGGGATGACGATCCGCGAGGAGCGGATGAGGGAGAACCTGGAGCTGACCCACGGCGCCCTCTTCAGCCAGCGCGCCCTCACCGCCCTGGTGGAGTCGGGGATGACCCGCGACGACGCCTACCGCGTGGTCCAGGAAAACGCCCAAAGAGCCTGGGACACGGGAACCCACTTTCGCGAGCTGTTGGCCGAGGCGGCCCCGGACCTCGACCTCGACACGGTTTTCGACTACGGCGCCTACCTGACGCACCTCCCCGCGATCTTCGACCGCCTCGAGTCCCTCCGTTAGCCGCTCCGCTGCGACTTATCCCTGACATACATAGATAAGTCGCAGCGGAGCGGATACGGTTCCGCCCGATGGTTCTCTACACCTGCGGGCAGAGGAAACGTGGTCCGGCCGCTATACACCCCTGCGCAAAGGCGGCCCAAACGCTTGACGCGGCGGGGTACGAGTACGAGATCAAGACGGTCGGCGGCTACAGGCTGATGCCCTGGACCTGGGGCAGCCGCGATGAGGAGCGTGCGGAGGTGCGAAGGCTGAGCGGCACTAACGAGGTGCCGATCCTCGTCCTCGACGACGGCAAGGTGATCTCCGGCTCCGGCACGATTGCCCGTTGGGCGGGCGAGCACCCCGCTTCGCGCTAAGCGGCGACCGACTCGCGGGCCGGTTGGCGCGCGGTAACCACGACCGGGGTGCCGTCCTTGGGGGAGAGGGTGATGTTGCGGCGGCCTATTTTCTCCGGGGCCGGGTCGGCCTTGTGGAGGTCGCAGCGGGTCAGCACCTCGCGCAGCACGATCCTCATCTCGAACTCGGCGAAAGCGGCGCCGAGGCAGCGGCGGACGCCGCCGCCGAAGGGAACCCAGGCGTAGGTGTCGGGCGCATCCTCGAGGAAGCGCTCGGGGCGGAAGGCGAAGGGCTCGGGGTAGGTGTCGGCGCGAGTGTGGGCCAGCCAGATCGCCGGGGTGACGTCGGTGCCTGCCGGCAGGGTCAGGCCATCCACGCTCAGCTCCTTGGCGAGGCGGCGACCGGCGAGCGGCACGACCGGGCGCAGGCGCAGCGACTCGGTGATCGTCGCCCGCAGGTAGTCGTCCTCGCCCGTCTCCATTGAGTCGCGCAGCCGACCCAACTCGCGTGGATGGCGGAGCAGCAGGTCGAAGGTCCAGGCCAGCGCCGTCGCGGTCGTCTCGTGGCCGGCGAGCAGCAGGGTCATCAGCTGGTCGCGCAGGTCCGTGTCGCTCAACCCTTCCCCACCGTCACCGTCCTCGAAGCGCGCCTGCATCAGCACCGAGAGGATGTCGTCGCGCTCCTCCAGTCCCCCTTCGGCGCGGCGCTCGGCGATCTCGGCGTAGAGCAGGTCGTCGACCTCTTTCAGCCGGCCCTCGAATTTGGCCCAGGGTCTTCCCCCGAAGCGGCGCGTCGCCAGGCCGATCAGCTGCGTTAAGGGCGAGGAGGTCTCCTCCAACACGTTGGTGAGCAGAGGACGCAGCCGTTCGAGCCTCGGTCCCTCGGCGACGCCGAAGACCACGCGCAGGATCACCTCCAGGGTGATCGCCTGCATGCGCGGATGAATCGCGAACTCCTCGTCCAGCGGCCAGGAGTCGATCTCGGCGTCGACGATCTCCTCCACGATCGGCTCGTAGGAGCGCATCCGCTCGCCGTGGAAGGCGGGCAGCATCAGCTTGCGATGGGCGAGGTGGTCGGCGCCCTCCAGCAGCAACAGCGAACGGGCGCCGAGGATCGGCTTGAGGATGATGTCGCGCCCCGGCGGCAGCCCGTGCGCGCGCTCCGTGTACAGGGCCTTGATCGCCGCCGGGTCGGAGATCATCACCATCGGCCGCTCGAAGCCGAGAAATCTGACACTGAAGCTGTCCCCGTGCCGCTCGCGGCAATCCTGCATGAAGGGCAGCGGCCTGAACGCCCAGCGCAGGGTCTGCGCCACGGGCGGACTTTTCACCTCGGGCGGGAGCACGCCGAAAAGGATCGCAGACAGGGGTGGTGAGGACAGGTGCCCTCGCCACCCAAATGCTCGCGGCCTTCGCGCCAGCTAGCATCGACCCCGAATGCCGGCTGTCGCAGATTTGAAGCTTCATTCGTCGGGGAAGGTCCGCGAGATCTATGAGTGGGGGGACGACCTGTTGATGGTCGCCTCGGACCGAATCTCGATCTACGACGTGGTGATGCCGACGGCGATCCCCGACAAGGGGAAGGTGCTGACCCAAATGTCGGTGTTCTGGTTCGAGACGACCGGGGACATCGTCCCCAACCACCTGCTCTCCGAGGACGTGCCCGAGGAGGTCGAGGGCCGGGCGCTGCGGGTGCGGAAGCTGGAGATGTACCCGGTCGAGTGCGTGGTGCGCGGCTACCTCTCGGGATCGGGCTGGAAGGAGTACAAGCAGAGCCGTTCGGTCTGCGGGATCGAGCTGCCGGAGGGGCTGCTGGAGTCCGACAAACTGCCCGAACCGATCTTCACCCCGGCGACCAAGGCGGAGCTGGGAGAGCACGACGAGAACATCGATTTCGAGCGGGCGGCGCAGATCGTCGGCGACCGGGCGCTGATGGAGGAGCTGCGGCGCGTCTCGATCGACCTCTACGAGCACGCGGCGGCACACGCGGCCGAGCGGGGGATCATCCTCGCCGACACCAAGTTCGAGTTCGGCCGCCACGCCGGTGCCGAGGTGGTTCTCGCCGACGAGGTGCTGACCCCCGACTCCTCCCGCTTCTGGCCCGCCGACCGCTACGAGCCGGGGAGAACGCAGCCCTCCTTCGACAAGCAGTACGTGCGCGACTGGGCCGACGAGGCAGGCTGGGACCACAGCCCCCCCGCGCCGGAGCTGCCGCCCGACGTGGTCGAACAGACGCGGGAGAAGTACGTCGAGGCCTACGAGCGAATCTCGGAGCGGCGGTTCTGATGACAAAGGCGCGGGTTCTGATTCGGCCCAAGGAGGGAATCCTCGACCCACAGGGCAAGGCGGTGGAGCGGGCGCTGCCGGCGCTCGGCTTCGAGGGCGTCGAGCACGTGCGGGTAGGCCGCATGGTCGAGCTGGAGGCCGAGGACCCCGAACGGCTCGCGGAGCTCTGCGAGAAGCTGCTCGCGAACCCGCTGATCGAGGACTACGAGATCCAAGAAATCAATGCCGCCTCCTCTGCTCCCACGAATCCCTAAAGAGCCAGATATGGATAGGGATTCGTTCCCGCGTCCGGGGGCGGCAC
>DATMBX010000128.1:0-10664 GCA_035558955.1 Solirubrobacterales bacterium
CTATGCGAACTCGGCCGAGCGAACCGCAGCCCTTCCCGGCTGGCTAACCCACTACAACTTCACGCGACGACATGGCTCTCTCGGCCACAAGACGCCCGCGGCTCGGCTCGCCGAGCTGGAACAACGTTCTGGGTAACTACAACTAGGCTGCTCGCCGTGAGCGACCCCGTCATCTTCTCCGGCATCCAGCCGACCGGCCGCAAGCACCTCGGCAACTACATCGGCGCGATTCGCCAGTACGTCGAGGCGCAGGATCGCGGCGCCCCGGCGATTTTTTGCATCGTCGACCTGCACGCAGTCTCGGTCGCCTACGACCCAGCCGAGCTGCGGGAGCGGCTCTACGACACGACCGCGATTCTGCTCGCCGCCGGCCTCGATCCCGCCCGCTGCATCCTCTTCCGCCAGTCCGACGTGCACGAGCACACCGAACTGACCTGGCTTCTCTCCGCGGTCACCGCCCACGGCGACCTCAACCGCATGCATCAGTTCAAGGACAAGTCCGCGCGCCAGCGCGAGCTGGTCTCGGCGGCGCTCTTCTTCTACCCGGTGCTGATGGCCGCCGACGTGCTTGCCTACCGCGCCACCGAAGTCCCGGTCGGCGACGATCAGCGCCAGCACGTGGAGCTGATGCGGGAGATCGCCCGCCGCTTCAACGAGCGCTTCGGCGAGGCCCTGGTCGTGCCCGAGTTCCGCATCCCCGAGGTCGGCGCCCGGATCATGGACCTCCAGGAGCCGGAGCGGAAGATGTCGACGACCGGGGCGACCGAGGCGGGCACCGTCTACGTCCTCGACGAGCCCGACGCGATCCGCAAGAAGCTCGGCAGTGCCGTCACCGACTCCGGGCGAGAGGTCATCCGTGGCGAGGACAAGGCGGGGATCACGAACCTGATCGACATCCTCGCCGTCGCCCGCGGGGTCGCCCCGGCCGCGATCGAGGCCGAGTTCGAGGGCGCCGGCTATGGCGACTTCAAGAAGGCCGTCGCCGAGGGCGTGGTCGAGCTGCTCGCCCCGGTGCGCGAGCGCTACGTCGAGCTTCGTCCCGACGAATCGGCGCTGGAGTCGGCGCTCGCCGAGGGCGCTGACAAGGCCCGCGCGATCGCCGCGAAGACGCTCGTCGAGGTGCGGGACCGCATGGGCATCGGCGCGCCGCGTTAACTTGAACCTGTGACCGTCGCCGAGCTGGACCTCGACCTCGACGTATTCGCGGGGCCGTTCGACCTGTTGATGGCGGTCATCCTGCGCGAGGAGGTGAGCCTGCTCGAGCTCGAGTTGGGCGAGGTCGTCGTCGCCTACGTCGAGCACCTCGAGCGCGAGGGGGAGCTGGAGCTGGAGGTGGCGACCGAGTTCCTCGTCCTGATCGCTTCGCTGCTGGAGTTGAAGTCCCGCCTTCTACTGCCGGGCGCCGAGGACGAGATCGACGAGCTCGGCCCCGAGGAGGCGGTCGAGGAGCTGCTGGCGCGGCTGCTTGAGTACCGCCGCTACCGCGACGCGGCGCAGACTCTGGAGGAGCGCTTCGAGGCGGCGCGAGGCTATCTCTATCGCTCGGCGCCGCTGCCGCCGGAGCTGAGACGCGTCGCCCTGGATGCGGCGACCGCCGCCTATGACCCCGAGCAGCTCGGCGCCGCTCTCGGCGACCTGTTGACGGCGCCGCCGGAGGTCGACGTCAGCCACATCCGTCCTACCGTTTCCTTGGAACGGCGGCTGCGTGCCCTGCGGGACGCCCTCGCCCGGCGCCCCAGCTTCGACTTCGACGAGCAATTCGGCGGCGAGGACCGGCTGACCCAGGCGGTCACGCTCTTCGCCCTGCTCGAGCTGTACCGCAGAGGCGAGGTGACCTGGGAACAGCGCCGGCCGCTCGGCCCGATAGAGATCAAGAAGGTGAATGCGACGGGATGAACGACCTGGCCCGCACGATCGAAGCGTTGCTCTTCCTCTCCCCACAGCCGGTCAGCGCCGCCGACCTGGCGGAGGCGACCGAGGCCAAAGAGGGACAGGTCGCGGAGGCGATCGACCTGCTGCGCGAGGATCTGGCTGAGGGCAAGCGGGGTGTCGTCCTGCGCGAGGTCGCCGGCGGCTTCGCCCTCGCCAGCGCGCCGGAAACCGAGGGGGCCGCGCGTCGCCTCCTGGCCAAGCCGCGCACCCCGCCGCTGACCCAGGCCCAGGCCGAAACGCTGGCGATCGTCGCCTACCTGCAGCCGATCTCCCGCCCGGAAATCGCCCGCATCCGCGGCGTCTCCTCGGAGTCGGCAGTGCAGACGCTGGCCGAGCGGGGCCTGATCGAGGAGTCGGGGCGCTCGCGCTTCGGGGCCGCGATCTTCAAGACGACGGAGCTGTTCGAGCGGCTCTTCGGCCTCGCCGGGCTGGAGCAGCTGCCCGACCCGTCGAAGTTCGATCCCACCCCCGAGGATGAGCGCGAGCTGCGCGAGCGGCTGCTCAAAGCGGGGGAGCAGCGAAGCGAGCCATGAGGTGGGGGCGGGGTAGGGGGAGGACCCGTCGGAGCAACAGCGGGGAGGCTCCGCCGGGTCCTCCCCCTACCCCTCCTGCAACGTGAGGCTTGCCAAATACCTCGCCCATGGGGGCGTTGCTTCCAGGCGGATGGCCGAGAAGATCATCGGCAAGGGACGGGTGACGGTTGGTGGGGAGGTTGTTACCGATCCGGCGAGGGATGTTGGAGCCGGCGATGACGTGCGGGTGGATGGAAGCTTGGTTGGGACGGAGGCTCGGGAGATTTGGGCGGTGAACAAGCCGGCGGGCGTGGTCTCGACCGCTAAGGAGCCTGGCGACAGGCCGGCGGTCGTCACCCTGGTCGATTCCAAGGCTCGCCTCTACCCGGTCGGCCGCCTCGATGCCGACTCGACCGGCCTGTTGCTGCTGACCAACGACGGGGAGCTGGCCAACCGCCTCACCCACCCCCGCTACGAGGTGCCGAAGGCCTACCGGGTGCAGCTGCGCCGCCCGCTTTCGGAGGGCGACCTGCGCAAGCTGGAGCGCGGGGTGGAGCTGGAGGACGGGGTGACGGCGCCCGCCAAGATCCGTCGCCTCGGCGAGCGCGAGGTCGAGATCGTCCTGCGCGAGGGCCGCAATCGCCAGGTCCGGCGTATGGCAGAGGCGGTCGGCAACCGCGTCGTCTCCCTGCGCCGAGTCCGCTTCGGCCCGATCGCCCTCGGCCAATTGACCGAGGGCGAAGCACGCCGCCTAACCCCAGACGAAGTCGAATCCCTCCACAACGCCTAGCCTCAGAGCTTCCGCTGCGACTTATCCCTGACATGCGTTGATAAGTCGCAGCGGAACGGTTTGGGAAGATGCCGCGGTGAGCGACGAGCGACTTTTCGCGGTGCGGGGCGCTGCCCAGGCGGAGGCCAACGATGCGGATGCCATTCTTGCCGCGACCGAGGAGCTGATGCGTGAGCTGGTCGACCGCAACGCCCTGGGTCCGGAGACGATGGTCAGCTGCCTGTTCACGACCACCGACGACCTCGACGCCGAGTTTCCCGCTGTTGCCGCCCGCAACCTCGGCCTCGACTCGGTCCCGCTGCTCTGCGCACGGGAGATCGCGGTCCCCGGCGCGATGCCACGCGTGATCCGGGTGATGGTCCACTACTACGCCGGGATCGGCCACACGCCCGCGCACGTCTATCTGGGGGCGACCCAGGCATTGCGCTCGGACCTGCACGCCGCCCAGTAGCGGGGGCTTCGTCACAATCGCTCCCATGACCGTCACCTTCGCGGAGAAGCTGGCCCGCATCCCCGGCTATCAGGCCGGCGTGCCGACCGGGCAGGCGCCCGAGGCGATCGCCTCGGGAGGAATCGCCCAGCTCGCCTCCAACGAATCGCCCTTCCCGCCGCACCCGGCGGTGATCGACGCGATCAACGACGCCGCCGGGGCGATGAACCGCTACCCCGATCCCGACGCGACCCTGCTGCGCCGTCGCATCGCCGAGCGCTACGACGCCGAGCCCGGCCGGATCGCCGTCGGCAACGGCTCCTGCGAGATTCTGCTCGCCGCCGCCGAGGCTCTCTGCGAGCCCGGCGACGAGATCCTCTACTCCTGGCCGGCCTTCTCGATGTATCCGTACTTGCCGGCGCTGACGGGCGCGCGCGAGGTTCGCGTGCCGCTCGCCGAGGGCGACGTCCACGATCTAGACGCGATGGCGGCGGAGGTCACCGCGGCGACGCAGCTGCTGCTTATCTGCAATCCCAACAACCCGACCGGCACCCACCTGCCGGCCGCCGAGGTCGCCGCGTTCTGCGAGCGGATTCCCGCCCACGTGACCGTCGCCCTCGACGAGGCCTACGTCGAGTTCCAGACGCACGACGACCCCGACGCGACCGTCGACCTGCTCGCCGACTTCCCGAACCTGGTCGTCCTGCGCACCTTCAGCAAGTGCTACGGCCTCGCCGGGCTGCGAGTCGGCTACGCGATCGGCTCGGCTAAGTTCCGCGCCGCGGTCGACGCGGTGCGCCAGCCGTTCAGCGTCAATGCCCTCGCCCAAGCGGCGGGCGCCGAGGCGATCCTCCACCAGGACGACGTCAACAAGCGGGTCGAGGGCACGATCGCCGAGCGCCTGCGCGTCGAAGCGGCGCTGCGCGCGATGGGCTTGGTCACCGCCGACACCCAGGCCAACTTCTCCTGGATCGACCTCGGCGAAGCCGACGAGGGGGAGGTAGTCGCCGGCCTCAGCGAGCGCCAAATAGCCGTCCGCCCGGGCACTCCCCTTGGCGACCCGGGCCACATCCGAGTCACCTACGGCACCCCGGCGGAAAACGACCGCTTCCTTGCGGCCCTGGCCGAGCTGCTCGGCTGAAACTGCCCGCCGCCTAACGTTAGGCTGGAAACTTCCCGCTTTCCATGAAAAGCGGCGGTAAATAGATGATGATCGGAACAGACAGAGGGATGACGCGAGATCGCGTGCGCGACCGGCGCATCGAGCGCGTCGTCGAGCTGGCCACTCCCTTGCGGTTGCTGGAGGAGTTGCCGCTGGGGGAGGAGCGGACCGAGGCTGTCGTGCGCGGGCGCGAGGCGGTCGTCGGGGTGCTCGACGGAAGCGACGACCGGCTGCTGGTCGTGGTCGGGCCGTGCAGCGTCCATGACCCAGAGGCGGCGCTGGAGTACGCGGGGCGGCTGAGCGCGAAGGCGAGAGAGCTTGGCGACGACCTGCTGATCGCGATGCGCGTCTACTTCGAGAAGCCACGCACGACGACCGGCTGGAAGGGCCTGATCAGCGACCCGCACCTCGACGACAGCGGCGACGTCAACCACGGCCTGCGCGTCGCCCGCGAGCTGCTGCTGCAGATCCTGGACCTGGGCCTGCCCGTCGGTTGCGAATTCCTCGACCCGATCACGCCGCAGTACATCTCCGACGCGGTCGCCTGGGGGGCGATCGGAGCGCGCACGACCGAGAGCCAGATCCACCGCCAGCTCGGCTCCGGACTCTCGATGCCGATCGGCTTCAAGAACCGTACCGATGGCAACGTCCAGGTGGCGGTCGACGCGGTCCGCGCCTCGGCCGTCCCCCACGCCTTCGCCGGCATCGACGACAGCGGCATCCCGGCGATCCTGCACACGACGGGGAATCCCGACGGCCACGTGATCCTGCGTGGCGGCAAGAACGCCCCCAACTGCGATGCCGCCGGGGTGCAGGACGCCCTCGCCAAGCTGCGCGCCGCCGGACTGTCCGAGCGCCTCGTCATCGACGCCTCCCACGACAACAGCGGCAAGGATCCCGACCGCCAGATCGAGGCGGCCGGAGAGATCGCAGGCCAGATTGCGGCCGGAAGAGAGGCGATCGTCGGGGTGATGCTCGAGTCCTTCCTGGTCGGCGGCCGCCAGGACCTGGAGGGCGACGGGGACCTGATCTACGGTCAGTCGATCACCGACGCCTGCATCGATTGGGATCAGACGGTCTCGGTGCTCGACCGGCTGGCGACGGCGGTTCGAGCCCGGCGCGGCCGGCGTGGCGGATGAAGATCGCGGTCCTCGGCGTCGGCCTGATCGGGGGATCGATCGGGCGCGCCTCGAAGGAGCGGCTGGAGGGGGCGGAGGTGGTCGGCTGGGGGCGGACCCGGGCGAACCTCGATCGCGCGATCGAGCTGGGGGCGATCGACCGCGCCGCGGACTCTCTCGCGCAGGCGTGCGAGGGTGCTGAGATCGTCTTCTGCGCCGCGCCGGTGGCGGCGCTCCCGGCGCAAGTGGAGGCTGCGCTCGCCGCCGGCGGTCCCGAAACGGTCGTCACCGACGCCGGCTCGACCAAGCGCGAGCTGGTCGCTCGGTTCGGCGACGACGAGCGCTTCATCGGCGGCCACCCGCTGGCGGGCGCCGAGACCGCGGGGGTCGAGAACGCCCGCGCCGATCTCTTCGAGGGCGCTCGCTGGTACCTGACTCCCACCGAGCGTTCGAGCGGCCTGCTCTACGACCGCCTCCAGCGCGTAATCGCCGATCTCGGCGCCCGGCCGCAGGCGATCGACGCCGAGACCCACGATCGCCTGATGGCGACGGTCAGCCACCTTCCCCACGTGCTTGCCAATGTGCTCGCGTCCCAGGCCGCGGCAGAGCTGACTCGCGACTCCGAACGGATGCCCGAGGTAGGCCCGAGCTTTCGCGACACGACCCGCGTCGCCGGCTCCAACCCGGCGATCTGGGGGGACATCTTCTCGACCAACCGCGATGCCGTCGCCGAAGCGATCGACGCCGCGACGGAGAGGTTGCGGGAAGCGGCGGAGCTGATCCGCGGTGGCGATCCCGATGCCGTCGCCGCCTGGCACGCCGCCGCCGGGGAGGATCGCCGCGGCTTGCTCGAAGCCGAGCTGGAAGGGGGTCCGCTGCGCGAGTTGCGCGTCGTCGTCGCCAACCGCCCGGGTACGGTCGCCGAGCTGGCGCTGGCGCTGGGCGAGGCCGGCGTCAACATCGAGGACATGGCGCTCTACCCGGCGCCGGACATGAACTCCGGAGCGGTCTCGCTCTGGGTGTCCGGGGCCGAAAAGGCCGAGCGTGCGGCCGCGCTGGTCCGTGAGTTGGGTCACACCGTCACCGTGCTCGGCGCGGAGGCCTGAGTGACTCGCTTCGATCCCTCGGGCCCATTGCGCGGGAGGCTGCGCCCGCCCGCCGACAAGTCGATCTCCCACCGCGCCGCGTTGATCGCGGCGATGGGGGAGGGGGAGACGGCGATCGAGGGCTATCTCGATTCGGTCGACACCCGCTCGGCCCTGGCGGCGGTTACGGCCTTGGGGGCGGAAATCGACAAAGCCGCCGGCGCGGAGATCCCCCCGTCGATCCGCATCCGCGGCGTCGGGTTGCGCGGCGCGGGCCCCGCGAGAGTGGATGTCGGCAACGCCGGCACGCTGTTGCGGCTTTTGCCGGGATGGCTGGCCGGGCAGGAGTTGGGCGCTTGGACTCTCGACGGCGACGACTCGATCCGCCGGCGCCCGGTCGACCGCATCGCCGAACCGCTGGGACTGATGGGCGCGCGGCTGCGCTGCCGGGAAGACCGCCTGCCGCCATTGGAGATCGAGGCGGCGCCACTGCACGGCATCGACTACGAGCTGCCGGTCGCCAGCGCCCAGGTCAAGTCGTGCCTGCTCTTCGCCGGCCTGCTCGCCGAGGGAGAGACGCGGATCGCCGAGCTCCATCCGAGCCGCGACCACAGCGAGCGGATGCTCGCCGCCGCCGGCGCCGAGGTCTCGCGCGAAGGAGACGCGGTCACGGTCAGGCCCGCCGAGCGGCTCGAAATCGAGAGGGTCGTCGTTCCCGCCGACTTCTCTTCGGCGGCGTTCTTCATCGTCGCGGCGCTGCTGGTCGGGGGCAGCGAGGTTCGCCTGGAAGGCGTCGGCCTCAACCCCACCCGCACCGGCCTGCTCACGATCCTCGAGCGGATGGGCGCCGGGATCGAGGTCGAGCCCAAGGGCGAGGAGGGCGGCGAGCCGATCGGGGCGATCGCCGCCCGCCCCGCCGGGTTGCGGGGTACCGAGGTGAGCGGCGCCGACGTGCCCCTGGCGATCGACGAGCTGCCGTTGGTCGCGCTCGCCGCCTGCTTCGCCGAGGGCACGACGACGATTCGCGACGCCGCCGAGCTGCGCCGCAAGGAGTCCGACCGGGTCGCGACCGTCGCCGAGGCGTTGACCGCGCTCGGTAGCAAGGTCGAGCCGACCGAGGACGGGATGGTCATCGAGGGAACAGGCGGCCTGCGCGGCGGCACGGTGGACTCCCATGGCGACCACCGCATCGCGATGCTCGGCGCAGTCGCCGGCCTCGCCTCCCGCGACGGCGTAGAGGTGGAGGGAATGGATGCCGCCGGGGTCAGCTACCCGGGGTTCGAGGACGACCTGCGCTCGCTGCTCGGCCGCTGACGCCTACTCTGCCGCCATGGTCATCGCGATCGACGGGCCCGCCGGGGCCGGCAAGTCCTCCGTGGCCCGTGGCGTGGCGGCGGCGCTCGGCTTCACCTACCTCGACTCCGGGGCGATGTACCGCTGCGTCGCGCTGGCCGGGATGTACCGCGAAGTCGATCTCGACGACGCCGAGGAGATCGGGGCGCTGGCGCGCTCGCTGGAGATCTCCTTCAACGGCCCCGTCGTCCTGCTCGACGGCGACGACGTCTCGACCGCGATTCGCGAGCCCCGGGTGACGGAGGCGTCCTCCCGCGTTTCCGTCCATCCAAGCGTGCGCGAGGCGATGGTCGCCCGCCAGCGCGAGCTGATCGCCGCCGGGCGCTACGTCGCCGAGGGCCGTGACATCGGCACCGTTGTCAGTCCCGACTCTCCCCTCAAGGTCTTCCTCACCGCCTCTGAGGAGGAGCGCGCCCACCGCCGCGCCGAGCAAACCGGGGAGGATCCAGAGGCGGTGCTGGCTTCCCAGCGCGAGCGCGACGAGCGCGACGCGACCCGCGAGCACAGTGCCCTGCGCGCCGCCGGGGACGCGGTAGGGCTCGACACCACATCCCTGACCCTGAGCGAAGTCGTCGCCCAAATCGTCGACCTCGCCCGCGAGCGAGGCCTCACATGACCCGGTGCAACGTTTTGTCCTCCCATATGGGGGACAAAACGTTTCACCGCGAAGAGGAGGCATGGTGAGCCGCTTACCCACGGTCGCCGTCGTCGGATTTCCCAACGTCGGTAAGAGCACCCTCGTCAACCGGCTGGTCGGTGGGCGCGAGGCTGTCACCGACGCCGAGCCCGGCGTCACCCGCGACCGCAAGCGCCTGCCCTGCGAGTGGAACGGGGTCGCCTTCGAGCTGGTGGACACGGGTGGGATCGACCTAAAAGACGAAGCTGAGCTTGCCCGTGACGTTCAGCGCCAGGCACGGCTCGGGATCGCCGAGGCCGATGTCGTGATGCTCGTCGTCGACGCCCGCGCCGGAGTTCGCGCCGGCGACGCCGAATTGGCCAAGACCCTGCGCGGGGGCGAAACCCCCGTGGTCGTCGTCGCCAACAAAGTCGACCGTCCCGGCGAGGAGCACATCGCCGCCGAGTTCCACAAGCTCGGGCTGGGCGACCCGATCCCGGTTTCCGCCACCCACGGGCTCGGCGCGGGCGACCTGCTCGACCGCATCACGGAGCTGCTCGGCGACCGCGCTCGCCCCCCCGGCGAAGAGGACGTGACTCGGGTCGCGGTAATCGGCCGCCCTAACGCCGGCAAGTCGTCCCTCGTCAACGCCTTCCTCGGCTCAGACCGGGTCATCGTCTCCGAGAAGGCCGGCACCACCCGCGACGCGATCGATACCGAGCTGGAGGTGGACGGCCGTCGCGTGATCCTGGTCGACACGGCGGGCCTGCGCCGCCGCTCCAAGGTGGCGGGCACGGTCGACTACTACGCCCAGCTGCGTTCCGAGCGCGCGGTCGAGCGCGCCGACGTGGCCCTGGTGGTCTGCGACGCGTCCGAAGGGATCACGGCCGAGGACCTCCGCGTCGCCGAGCTGGCGATGCGCGCCGGCTGCGCCACCCTGCTGGCGCTCAACAAGTGGGATGTGACCGCGACCGACATCGACGACGCTCGCGCCCGCGTCGAGCGCAAGCTGCGCCTTCGACCCGCCGTCGTCACCTGCTCGGCGACGCGCGGCCGCAATGTCGCAAACCTCCTGCCCCGCGCCCTGGAGCTGGCCGACAAGGCGGCGGAGCGGATTCCCACCCCGGCGCTGAACCGCTTCGTCTCCGACGTGGTCGCCAAGACCCCACCGCCCGCCCGCCGCGGCCGCCGCCTGCGCCTCTATTACGCCGCCCAGGTGGAGGAGCGCCCACCGCGGATCGCGATCCAGGTCAACGACCGCAAGCTGATCACCCGCGATTGGGCTTACCACCTCGAGAACCGCCTGCGCGAGGCCTACGGCCTGGAGGGCGTTCCCCTCGTAATCGACTACGTGCCGCACTCCGGCCGCCGTCGCTGAGAAGTTGACTAGGCTTCCTTCCATGCCAGAGACCAAGCCGCTCGCCGAAGGCGAGTACCTCTTTACGTCCGAGTCCGTCACCGAGGGACACCCAGACAAGATCTGCGATCAGATCTCCGACGCCGTCCTCGACGCCGTGATGGCGGAGGATCCGGAGGGGCGCGTCGCCTGCGAGACCTTGGTCAACACCGGGATGGCGGTCGTCTCCGGAGAGATTTCCACCGAGGTCCACCTCGACGTCCCCGACATCGTCCGCGAGACGATCCGCAAGATCGGCTACGACCATGG
>DATMBX010000129.1:0-5963 GCA_035558955.1 Solirubrobacterales bacterium
CCAACTCCAGCCCGAAGCGCAGGTCCGGCCGGTCGGTGCCGAAGCGGTCCATCGCCTCGTCGTAGGGCAGGCGCGGGATCGGCAACTCGAGCGAAGGCCCGCCGGCCCGCTCGAATACGTGCGCCAGCAGCCGCTCGTTCAGCTCGATCACATCGTCGACCTCGACGAAGGACATCTCGATGTCCAGCTGGGTGAAGTCGGGCTGGCGGTCGGCGCGCAGGTCCTCGTCGCGGAAGCAGCGCGCCACCTGGTAGTAGCGCTCGAATCCCGCCATCATCAGCAGCTGCTTGAACAGCTGCGGAGACTGCGGCAGCGCGTAGAAGGAGCCCTGCTGGAGGCGGCTGGGGACGAGGAAGTCGCGGGCGCCCTCGGGGGTGGAGCGGGTGAGGACCGGGGTCTCGATGTCGAGGAAGCCCTCTCCGTCGAGGAATTCGCGCATCGCCGCCGTCACCTTGTGGCGCAGGACCATCGCGTCGCGCATCTGCTCGCGGCGCAGGTCGAGGTAGCGGTGGCGCAACCGCGCGTCCTCCCCTACCTCGCCGGAGAAGCCTTCGATTTGGAAGGGGGGCGTCTCCGCGTCGGCGAGCAGCTCCGCGGCAAGAACCTTCAACTCCACTTCGCCCGTCGGCAGGTCCGGGTTGACCGTGTCCTCGGAGCGGCGGACGACGGTCCCGGCCGCGCTCAGGACGTCCTCGGCGCGGAGCCTATGGGCCAGCTCGAAGGATTCGCCAGATGTGTCGGGGTTGAAGACGAGCTGGACGATGCCGGTGCGATCGCGCAGATCGATGAAGATCAGGCCGCCGTGGTCGCGGCGGCGGTGGACCCAGCCGGCGACCCGCGCCTCGGAGTCGACCCGTTCGCTCAGCACCTGCCCGCACCAGGTGTCGCGGTAGCCGTTGGCGCTCAGCGCCGGGAACTCGCTCACTTCGCCCCTCCCGTCAACTCGTCGATCAGCTTCGCCGCGTCGACCTCGCGCTGCTCGCCCGATTCCATCTCGCGCAGCTGCGCCGAGCCGTCCGCTTCGAGAATGACGACCCGCTTGGCGCCGATCCGGTCGGCATGTTTCAGCTGCCCCTTCATCCCGCGCCCGCCCAGGTCGGCCTCGGCCGAGAGCCCGGCGTGGCGCAGCTCCCCAACCAACGCCATCGCCCGCGGCCGCTGGCTGTCGTCGGCGACCGCGACGAAAGCGTCGCGTCCCGGCGCCTCGGCCTCCTCGCCGAGGGCTAGAAGGATCCGCTCGATCCCCGCGGCCCAGCCGACCGCCGGCGTGGCGGGGCCGCCAAGCTGCTCGATCAAGCCGTCGTAGCGGCCGCCGCCGCCGACCTCCGACTGGGCGCCGAGCGCGTCGCAGACGAAGGAGAAGATCGTGCGCGTGTAGTAATCGAGGCCGCGGACCAGGGTGGGGTCGATCTCGTAGGCGACCCCGGCGGAGTCGAGCAGGGCGCGGACCTCGGCGAAGTGCTCGGCGTCCTCGCCCTCGAGCGCATCCACGAGCGTCGGCGCGCTCGCCATCACCCCCCGCGTTCCCTCGTCATCGGAGTCGAACGCGCGTAGCGGATTGACGTCGATCCGCTCGCGCACGTCCTCGGACAGCTCCCCCTCGTGCGCGTGCAGATGGGCCTTCAACTCTTCCAAGTAAGCACGGCGGGCATCCAGCGATCCCAGGCTCCCCAGCCGCAGCTCCGTCCCCGGCACTCCCAGCTCGGCCAGCAGGTCGGCGAGCAGCACGATCGCCTCGGCGTCGGCCAGCGGCGAGTCGGTCCCGATGCACTCGGCGCCGATTTGGTGGAACTGGCGGTAGCGACCGGCCTGCGGGCGCTCGTGGCGGAAGAAAGGCCCTGCGTAGGAGAGCTTCACCGGCTGTGCCAGCTTGTGCATGCCGTGCTCGAGGTAGGCGCGGCAGATCGGCGCCGTCCCCTCCGGGCGCAGGGTGATGCTGCGCCCGCCCTTGTCCTCGAAGGTGAACATCTCCTTGCGGACGATGTCGGTGGAGCGCCCGACGCCGCGCTCGAACAGCTCGGTGTCCTCGAAGGCGGGCGTGGCGATGGGCTCGTAGCCCGCGCGGGCGAAGATCGCCTCAGCGGCGCGCCTCACGCGGGCGCGAGCGCGGGCGGTCTCGGGCAGGACGTCGAAGGTCCCGCGGGGTGCCTGGTACTTGCTCGCCATGACGGCGCGACCTTACCTGCGTGGCGGCAGGGTCAGCGCGCCAGTTCCAGCAGGAAGGGGTTGGAGGCGCGCTCGGCGCCCAGCGTCGTGATCCCCATGTGCCCCGGGTAGACCGTCGTCTGGTTGGGGTGGGAGTCGAGCAGACCGCGGATCGAGCGCATCAGCGTCGGCCCGTCGCCGCCGGGCAGGTCGACCCGACCGACCGATCCCTGGAAGAGGACGTCGCCGGAGAAGATCGCGTCCTCGCCCCGCACTGAGTAGGTGACGTGGCCCGGGCTGTGGCCGGGGGTGTAGATGACGTCCAGCTCCAGTCCCGCCAGCCCCAGCGTCTCGCCGCCTTTCACCGTGCGGTCGGCCTCGTAGCTCTCGTAGGGGCCGAATCCCGCCCAGGGGACGAAGGCCATGATGTCGGCGAGGATCGGGACCTCGATCTCCGGGCAGTAGACGGGCGCGCCGGTCGCCTTCGCCACCGGGGCGACGGCCCCGATGTGGTCGAAGTGGCAGTGAGTGAGGAGGATCGCCTCGACGCTCACGCCCATCTCCTCCACCGCGGCGAGGATGCGCTCGGGCTCCTCGCCCGGATCGACGATCAGCGCCTTCTCGGACCCTTCTTTGCGAAACAGGAAGCAGTTTTCGGCGATCTGCCCGACGGTGAGCATCTCGACGTCTAACGCCACTACTTCTCTCGGGCGCGAAGTTTGGCCCGCTCTCGACGGCGCCACATCATCGTGTCGATGTAGTAGCCGGCGGGGATGTAGAAGACGAGCATGAAGGCGCCGAGGGCGAGCGCCGAGCCGAGCGGGCGGCCGAAGGCGAATAGCAGCAGGGCGAAGAAGATGACGGCGGCGACCACGCCGCGAACGATCGAGCTGCGCCAGGTGGGCGGCGCGTTGACGCGGGGGACTCTGCGTTGAGAGCGGGCGCGGGCTTTGGCCTCGGCGCGGGTGCGCGGGCGGGCGGCGCGGCGATTGGTATCCACCCGGCCGCCCTGGGTGCCGCGGCGCTTGCGGCGGCGCTTCTTATTGGTCTGAGCCATGGACTCGGAATCTAGATGATCTGAACTCTGCGACGAATCCGGGATTCACTTCTGGAGTGTGGTCAATCCTGGATTCGTCGCTCGATCGTGTGCAGGGCGGGGTCGAAGCCGCGAATCGGCACGTCCTCCGGATAGCCGGCGAGGGCGGCCTCGGGGATGAGGCCGATCAGCTCGGCCTCGACCGGGCGGGCGCCGAGCGGCGCGGCGAGGTCGCGCACCCGCTCGATCACGCGAGCCAGCGGCACGGCGAAGGGGTCGTGCACGTTGGTCGAGACCTGGGTGCGGCCGCTGGAAAGCGGCAGGCCGATCGCCCGCACACCGGCGAGGCCGCCGCCAGACTCGCGCAGCCCGGCGGCGACGGCGCGGGTGGTGTCGAGATCGCCTCCCTCCAACTCGACGTTGAAGGCGGCGAGCGGCGGGCGGGCGGTGACCAGGGTGACGCCGGCGGTGCGGTGCGGCAGCTCGGGGCCGCGGTCGGGGCGCAGCTCCCCTCCCTCCATCCGCAGCCACAGCTCGGCGAGGCCGCCGTTGCGGAAGTAGGCGCGCTCGGCGTGCTCGGGGCGTGTCGCCAGGCCCCCGTAGAGGAAAACAGGGACGCCGAGCCCGCCGATCTGGTCGGCGACCTCGACCGCCTCGGTGCGGGCGGCGTCGCGATCTGCGGGGTCGAGCCAGACGACCGGGCAGACGTCGAGCGCGCCGACCGCCGGGTGCAGGCCCTCGTGGGAGCTCATGTCGATTGCCGCGATCGACTCCTCTGCGCCGCGGGCCAGCGCGTCGAGCAGAGCGCCGGGCGAGCCGGCGAGTGTGAAGACGGTGCGGTTGTGGTCGGCGTCGGAGTGGCTGTCGAGCAGGGTCGCCCCGCGTGAGAAAGCCTTCTCCAACTCGGCGATGCGGCCGGCGTCGTGCCCCTCGGAGACATTGGGGACGGCGAGCAGAGGCACGTGGCTCAGACCAGGAGCTCGCCGGCGCGGACGAGCGGCTCGCCGTCGATCTCCACCGTGGGCTCCAGCACCACGCAGTCGAGGTGGACCGGCACCTGGACGGTGCCGCCGATCGCCGCCGAGGCGCCGAAGGCGACGTGCGCGGTGCCGAGGATCTTCTCGTCCTCGAGGATCTCCCCGGTGAGGATCGCCTTCTCGTTGGTCCCGATCCCCAGCTCGGCGACGTTGGTGCCGTCGGGGCCGTGGGCGGTGAGCAGCTCCAGCAGGGCAATGCCGTCGGCGCCGGTGGCCTCGGTCAGGTGACCTTCGCGCACCGTGAGAGTGACCGGATCGGAGATCCGCCCGACCCCGGCGATCGAGCCGTCGACGACCAGGGTCCCCTCCCCCGTCCCCTCCAGCGGCGCGATGAATCCCTCGCCGCACGGGAGGTTGCCGAAGGCGCCGCGGGCGGTCAGCTCGCCGGCGTCGGGGATCGCGGCGCGCCCCTCGAGTCCAAGCCGCAGGTCGCTGCCATGGGCGCAGGTGATCCGCGCTTCCTTGCCGGCGTCGAGCGCGGCGGCGACCGCGGCCCCCCGGCGGCGCAGCTCCGCCATGTCGGCGCTCATCACCCGGGAGAGCATCTCCTCGGTGACGCCGGGAAGGGTGGCGATCCGCGCACCCGCCTCGTTGGCCGCCTTGCGCGCGGCGGTGTGGGAGAGCGACTGGATCGTCGGGGCGAGGACGACGTCGGCGGCGGCCATCGCGGCGCCGACGGGGCGCGGCGGCTCGGCGGCGTGGGAGTCCCGCTCGGCGATCACCGTCAACGTCGCGTCCGCCCCCGCCTCACGGGCCTCTGCCCGCATCCGCTCCCCCAACCCCTGCGTGGCGGGATTGCAAACGACGAGCACCTCCTCGCCGGCGGCGACACCGAGGCAGTCCCTGACGACCGCCCGCACCGCCCGCTCGAGATGGTCGCTCATGCGAGCGAAGGCTAACCCGGCGGCGGGCGGGTAGGTGGCAGGACAGTAGATTCGACGAGGAGGTTGAGGTGGCAACCGAAGCGCTAACCGACGAAGCAGCGGGCACGCTGCAACTGGGTGACCTCGAGGTGAGGCGGCTCGGCTTCGGCGCGATGCGCGTCACAGGCGAACGCATTTGGGGACAGCCGCCCAACCACGAGGCGGCGCTGGCGGTCCTGCGGCGCGCCGTGGAGCTGGGAATCAACCTGATCGACACTGCCGACTCCTATGGGCCGGAGGTCAGCGAGGCGCTGATCGCCGAGGCGCTGCACCCCTACCCCGCAAACCTCGTAATCGCCACCAAGGGTGGCCTCACCCGCACCGGCCCGGGAGAGTGGTCACGCGATGGCAGCCCCCAGCACCTGCGCGAAGCCTGCGAAGGCTCCCTGCTCCGGCTGAAGCTGGACCGGATCGACCTCTATCAACTCCATGCCCCCGACTCGAAGGTTCCCTACGAGGAGTCGGTCGGCACGCTGAAGGACCTGCGAGACGAAGGCAAGATCCGCCACGTAGGCGTCTCCAACGTAAGCGTCGCCCAACTCCGCCTGGCCCGAACGATAGTCCCAGTCGTCTCGGTCCAGAACCGCTTCAACCTCGATGACCGCGGCTCCGAGGACGTCCTGGAGGAGTGCGAAAGCGAAGGCCTCGGCTTCATCCCCTGGTTCCCACTCGGCCGGGGCGACCTGACCAAGCCGGGAAGCGCAACAGCCGAGATCGCCAAGCGCCACGAAGCCACGCCCGCCCAGATAGCGATCGCCTGGCTCCTACAACAATCCCCGGCGATGCTCCCGATCCCAGGCACAGCCTCGATCGACCACCTGG
>DATMBX010000130.1:0-16558 GCA_035558955.1 Solirubrobacterales bacterium
GGCCGCCGGGGTCAAGGTGACCAGAATCGCCGGCGACACCGTCGATCAGGTTGTCAGCGAGTTCAAGGACGCGGTCAGAAAGAACACGGAGTAAGCCAGGCGGTGGGAGGGGATCAGGCCTCCCAGGGGGTCCGTGAAGCGAGGATGTTCGCGGCGTAGGAGGCGAAGCCTCCGTTGGCTATGGCAGCGCGGGCGTGGTGCGTGAGCCGATGCATGTATGTGAGGTTGTGGAGGCACAGCAAGCGGACCGCTGTGAGCTCTTCTGCGCGGGACAGGTAGCTGAGGTAGTCGCGGTCGTGGTGTTGGCAGGCAGGGCAGGGGCAGCCGTCGACTATCGGGTTCCTATCCCCTACCCAGCCCGCCTTTCGTAGATCGAGGCGGAAGCGGGACTCGGGGTCGGGGACGAGGGCGACTCCGTGGCGGGCGAGGCGGGTTGGGACCGCGCAGTCGAAGACGTCGAGGCCGAGGGCGATGCCGGCGAGGAGATCGTCCACCTCGCCGATACCGAGCAGGTGCTTGGGAGCCTCCTCGGGCAGCAGCGGCGCGGTGAAGCCCAATACTCCCCGCATCTCCTCCTTGTCCCGCCCCAGGGTTCCGCCGATCGCGATCCCGTCCACGCCGGCCTCGGAGATCGCCTGCGCCGATTCCCGCCGCAGGTCCTCGTGGACTCCGCCCTGCACGATTCCGAAGACGGCCTGCCGCTCGGGCCCGTTCTCGCCGTGCCAAGCCAGGCAGCGATCGAGCCACCGATGCGTCCGCTCTGTCGACCGCGCCGTGTACTCCCGGTCGGCGTGGTACGGGGTGCACTCGTCGAACACGAGCGCGATATCGGACCCAAGCTTCGCCTGCACCTCCATCGAAACCTCGGGCGAGATGAATAGCGAGGACCCGTCGCGATAGGAGCGAAACCGAACTCCCTCCTCGCCTATCGAGACCACGGACCCGTGGTCCCCACCGGGTCGCCCGCTTCCCTTCACCTCATTCGCAACCCCTCCATGAGCAAGTGAGAAGACCTGGAACCCCCCGGAATCGGTGATCAGCGCCCGCTCCCACCCCATGAACCCGTGCAGCCCGCCAGCGTCCGCGATCCGATCCGGCCCAGGGGATACGAACAGGTGGTAGGTGTTCCCGAGAATCAGCTCATAGCCGAGCCCAGCAACCTCTTCAGAGTCCAACCCCCGCACCGTTCCCTTGGTGGCAAGCGGGATGAAGGCCGGCGTTTGGATCTTCCCGTGGGCTGTGCGCAGCACCCCCGCGCGTGCCGCCCCGTCCCTAGCGGCAATCTCGAACCTCAGCCTCTCACGGTCGTTCCTCATCTCGCGTAACCGACTTTGACCACACTATGGTGTGGTCAACTCCGGGTGCGCGATCAGCGAGCGGCCGGTCATCGCTTCCGGCTGGGGGGTGCCGAGAAGCTGGAGCGTGGTCGGGGCGACGTCGGCGAGGATGCCGTGATCCCGCAGCTCGAGACCCTCGGCGGTGACGATCAGCGGCACCGGGTTGAGGGAGTGCGCGGTGTTGGGGGAGCCGTCCGGTTCGAGCATGTGATCGCAGTTGCCGTGGTCGGCGGTGACGATGCAGGCGCCACCGGTCTTCGCCACCGCTTCGACCACATCGCCCAGGCAGCCGTCGACCTCCTCGACCGCCTTCACCGCCGCCGGGATCACCCCGGTGTGCCCGACCATGTCCGGATTGGCGAAGTTGACGATGCCGAAGCGGTACTCGCCCCCCGACCAGCGATCGACGAAGGAGTCGGCGGCGGCGCGGGCGCTCATCTCCGGCTTGTGATCGTAGGTGGGAACGTCGCGCGGCGAATCGACCAGGTGGCGCTCCTCCCCCTCCCACTCCCGCTCTCTTCCGCCGTTGAAGAAGTAGGTGACATGCGCGTACTTCTCGGTCTCGGCGACGTGGAGCTGGCGCCCGCCGGTTTCGGCGATCGTCTCGGCCAGGGTCGTCTTCGGCCGCGCCTCGGAGAAGGCGACTCGGTAAGGCCAGCCCTTGCGGTACTCGGTCATCGTGGTCAGGTCGAGCGGCGCGCCACCGGCGCGGGGGAACTCGTCGAAACCGGGCTCGGCCAGGGCGCGAGTCATCTGCCGGGCACGGTCGGGGCGGAAGTTGACGAAGATGCCCACATCGCCCTCGGCGACGCCGTCGTAGTCGCCGATCACCGTCGGCACGACGAACTCATCAGTTTGGTCCCGCTCATAGGAGGCGAGGATCGCCTCCCCGGCGCTCGCCGCTCGCAGGCCTTCGGCGTGGACGATCGCGTCGTAGGCCAGCTTCGTCCGCTCCCAGCGGGTGTCGCGATCCATCGCGTAGTAGCGGCCGCTGACCGTGCCGACGCGGCCGGCGTGGCGCAGCCAGCGTTCGAGCTCGGCGAGATATCCCTTGCCGCCATGAGGAAGCGTGTCGCGGCCGTCGGTGAAAGCGTGGAAGACGACATCGGGCACGCCCTCCTGGGAGGCCAGCTCGATCGTCGCCTCGAGGTGCTCCCAGCCGGAGTGGACGCCGCCGTCGGAGACGAGGCCGAGCAGGTGCAGGCGACCGCGGGGGCTGTTGCGGGCGCGCTCGCATGCGGCCAGCAGCGCCTCGTTGTCGAAGAAGCTGCCGTCGGCGATCGCGTCGTCGATCCGCGCCAGGTCCTGCTTGACGATCGCCCCGGCGCCGAGGTTGAGATGGCCGACTTCGGAGTTGCCCATCTGCCCGTCGGGAAGGCCGACGTCGCGGCCCTGGGCGGAGAGCCGGGTATGGGGGAACCGCTCCCAAAGCCCGTCGAAGACCGGCGTATCGGCGAGGGAGATCGCGTTGCCGGGGCCGGGCTCGCCCAGGCCCCACCCGTCGAGGATGACCAGCGCGACCGAGGGAACCGGAAGCGTCACCCGGCGGCTTCCACGATCGCGGCGAAGTCGGCGGCATCGAGGCTGGCGCCGCCGACCAGCGCCCCGTCGATGTCGGGCTGGGACATCAACTCGGCCGCGTTGGCGGGCTTGACCGAGCCGCCGTAGAGGATGCGAATCTCCTCGGCGGGCGCGCCCTGGGTTCGCAGCGTGTCGCGGATGAAGGCGCACGCCTCCTGGGCCTGCTCCGGGGTCGCGGTGCGGCCGGTCCCGATCGCCCAGATCGGCTCGTAGGCGATGACGACTCCGCCCAACTTGCCGCCGTCGAGCTGCGCCAGGTCGGCCTGCAGCTGGCGCTCCAGCACCGCATCGGTCTGGCCGGCGTCGCGCGCCTCCTCGCTCTCGCCGACGCAGAGGATCGGCTCGAGGCCGGCGGCCAGGGCTACCGGGATCTTGCGGGCGAGCGCCTCGTCGGTCTCGCAGAAGCGCTCGCGGCGCTCGGAGTGGCCGAGCACCACGGCGTCGACGCCGGCCTCGACCAGCATCGCGGCGGAAACCTCGCCGGTGAACGCGCCCGACTCCTCCTCGTGCATGTTCTGGGCGGCAACCCGCACCGCGCTGCCGCGCGAGCGCTCGACCACCTCACCCAGGGAAAGGAACGACGGGCAGATGACCACGTCGCTCTGCGTCGTCGCGATCCGCGGCAGCAGGGCGTCGACGAAATCGGCCGCCTCGGCGACCGTCTTGTGCATCTTCCAGTTGGCGGCGATGTAGGGGGTCCGCTCAGGCATCCAACAACGCCTCCACTCCCGGCAGCTTCTTTCCCTCCAGCAACTTCAACGACGCTCCTCCTCCGGTCGAGAGCCAGTCCACCTTCTCACCAAGCCCGAACTGCCGCAGCGCGGCGACGGAGTCGCCGCCGCCGACGACGGTCGTCCCGGGCGCCGCAGCGACGGCCTCGGCGACGGCGCGGGTGCCGGCGGCGAAGGGCTCCATCTCGAAGGCGCCCATCGGCCCGTTCCACAGCACCGTGCCGGCGCCGGCGATCGCCTCGGCGTAGGCGCCGGCGGTCTTCGGGCCGATGTCCAGCCCCATCCAGCCGTCCGGCACCTCGACATCGTCGATCTCACGGCGCTCGGTCGCCGCGTCGAAGCTCTCCCCCAAGACCAGGTCGACCGGCAGCATCAACTCGCAGTCGGATCGCTCGGCGCGCTCCAGCGCTTCGGCCGCCAGCTTCACGCCCTCCTCTTCGACCAGCGACTCGCCGGTGCCGATTCCCTGGGCGCGAAAGAAGCTGAAGCACATCGCGCCGCCGATCAGGATCTTGTCGGCGACCTCGAGGAAGCGGTCGATGACGCCGACCTTGTCGGAAACCTTCGCCCCGCCGAGGACGACGACAAGCGGGCGCTCGGGCGACTCGACCACCCGGGTCAGCTCGGTCACCTCGCGCTCCAGCAGCAGTCCGGCGTAGGCCGGCAGGTGGTGCGCGACTCCCTCGGTGCTGGCGTGCGCCCGGTGGGCGGCGCCGAAAGCATCGTTGACGTAGACATCCGCCAGACGGGCGAGCGAGTCGGCGAGGTCGGGGTCGTTTTCGGTCTCGCCACGCTCAAATCGAACGTTCTCCAGAAGGAGGACGTCGCCAGGCAGGAGTTCGTTGCTCATCGCTTCGACATCCGGACCAACGACTGACGATGCTTGACGCACTTCACAACCAAGTAATTCAGCCAACCGTTCACCCACGGGTTTCATGGAAAGAGCCGGATCTACCTTGCCCTTGGGACGGCCTAGATGGGAAACGAGAACCAACGCAAGACCCCGCTCGCGAAGTAATTCGAGGGTGGGAAGGGCGGCGCGAATCCGCGTGTCATCGGCAACGCGTTCGCCGTCCAGAGGAACGTTGAAATCGACGCGGACAAGCGCACGCGTTCCGCCATCCGAAATCTCCTGAACAGATCTTGGGAAGGTGTAGGCGGCCATTTCGACGGATCAGTCCGTCAATGACGCGACTCGGGCGTCGTCAGGCAAGGACGCAGGGAGCCCGAATAGCAGCGCTATTCGGGCGACTGAGGACACAGCATGGCGGCGATCCGAGGCCGTCATTTACGGGCTGAGACTAGAAATGTCCGCCTACACCTTCCCTGCCAGCTCGACGCAACGATTGGAGTAGCCCCACTCGTTGTCGTACCAGGAGACCGCCTTGACCAGGCGCCCGTCGCCGATCGTCATCGTCTGGCCGGCGTCGAAGATCGAGGAGTGCGGGTCCTGAACGATGTCGGTGGAGACGATCTCGTCTTCTGTGTAGGAGAGGATCCCCTTCATCGGCCCTTCGGCGGCGGCCTTCACCGCCGCGTTGACCTGGTCGGCGTCGACCGGCTCCGGAGTGGAGAAGACTAGATCGACGACCGAGCCCGTCGCCACCGGCGCGCGCATCGCCAGCCCGTTCAGCTTTCCGTTCAGCTCCGGCAGGACAAGCCCGACGGCCTTCGCGGCGCCGGTCGTGGTCGGGATCAGGTTGAGCGCCGCGGCCCGCGCTCGCCGCAGGTCCTTGTGCGGCATGTCCTGCAGGCGCTGGTCGGCGGTGTAGGCGTGGATCGTCGTCATCAGCCCCTGCTCGATCCCAAAGGAGTCGTTCAGCACCTTGGCCAGCGGCGCCAGGCAGTTGGTCGTACAGGAGGCGTTGGAGATGATGTGGTGCTCGGCGGGGTCGTAGGTGTCGAAGTTGACGCCGAGGGCGACGGTCACGTCGGGCTCCTTGGCCGGAGCGGAGACGATCACCTTCTTGGCGCCCGCCTCGAGGTGCTTGGCGGCGTCGTCGCGTGCGGTGAAGAAGCCGGTCGACTCGATCACGACGTCGACGCCGAGATCCCCCCAGGGCAGGGCGGCCGGGTCGCGCTCGGAGAGAACCTTGACCGAGGCGCCGTCGACCGAGATCGAGTCGTCGGTGGCACTGACCTCGCCGGGGAAGCGACCGAGGATCGAGTCGTACTTGAGCAGGTGGGCGAGGGTCGCGGTATCGGTGAGGTCGTTGACCGCGACGAACTCGAGATCGGCCCCCGCCGCGTGCGCCGCGCGAAAGACGTTGCGCCCGATGCGACCGAAGCCGTTGATGCCGACCTTCACTGCCATTGAGTCAAACCCTCCTGGATCGTTTTGGGAAGCCGCATATCGATGCTAGTCGCTGCCGATCGTCACTTCGATCTCGTAGCCGTCGGGGTCCTTGAGGAAGGCCGAGTAGCTGCCCGAGCCGTGCGCCCGGCGCTCGCCGGGATCGCTGAGGCTGATGCCGCCGCCTTCGAGGCCCCCCTCCCAGGCGGCCTTGACGGCGACGATGCCCAGGGCGGAAAAGCTGATGAAGCCGAAGCCCGGCTTCGCCTCGTGGTTGGCCGAGATGAAGAAAACCGGCTTTGCGATGCCCCAGCCGATCGTGTTGTCCTCCTCGAAGTGGCGCCGCCAGCCGAGCGGCGCGAGCAGCGCGTCGTAGAAGGAAGCGCTCCGTTCGAGGTCGGAGACCTCCAAGAGGACGTGGTGCAACATCGCGGCGGGCAGGCTATCGGGGAAAGTCGCTCCGGGTCGTCCGCTCAGCCGCCGCGCGGGGTCCAGCGGAAGAAGCGGACGGCCAAGGCCAGGCCGACCGCCCCCCAGACGGTGACGACGGCGAGGTTGCCCCACTCGATCCCGGCTCCCCCACCGCTCGCGGGGACATAGGCGCCGAAGAAAGCCTCGAAGAAGTGGCGGACCGGAAAGGCATCGGCGAAGTGGATGACGCCGCTGGGGAGCTGATCGTCTGGGATGAAGACGCCGGAGAGGAAGTAAAGGGGAAGCAGCAGCGCATTGACGATCGGCGCGGCGGCGTCCTGGGAGGGGATGGCCGCGGTCAGCGCGATGCCGAGGCAGCAGAAGGCGGCGGCGCCGATGACGAGGGTGACGACGATCGCCGGCAGCCGGTCCCAGGGAATCTCGACTCCATAGACGAGACGGCCGAGGGCGGCGATCAGAGCCATCATGATCAGCGCGACGACGATCGAGTTGCCGATCCGTCCGGCGATGAAGACCCAGGGGGGCATCGGGGTGCCACGTCCCCGCTTCAGCCGCCCGTCCTCCCGGGCGATCACCACAGACATCGCCAGCGTCTGCATCGTGGCGGAGATCACCGAGAGGGTGATGATCGCCGGCACGTAGTAGGTCGTCGTCTCGATCCCGCCGTTGACGTCGACCGTCTCGTCGCCGAACACGGTGGCGAAGATCAGCAGCAGGATGACCGGGAACATCACCGTGAAGAAGACCGACGCCGGATTGCGCCAGAACGCCTTCTGGTCGTAGCGGAACTGGTGGCCGACGAGGGCGAGCGCGCTCACTCCGCGGCCTCCGAGGTCAGCTCCAGGTAGATGTCCTCGAGGCTGGGGCGCGTCACTTCCAGCCCCTCGAGGTCGACCCCCTGCTTCAGGGCTCTGCCGGTCAGCTCGTGGAGCGTCTCGACCGGGGTCGTCGTCCGCACCCGCACCTCGCCGTCGGGTCCGCGGTAGCTGATCGTCGCCGGCTGGTTCTCGCGATCGCCGAGGTCCTCGGGGGTCCCCCGGGCGACGATCTCGCCGCGGGAGATGATCGTCACGCGATCGGCGAGCCGCTGCGCCTCGTCCATGTAGTGGGTGGTGAGGAAGACGGTGACGCCGAGGTCGCGCAGGCCGGCTATCACGTCCCAGGCCTGGCGCCGCGCCGAAGGATCGAAGCCGGTGGTCGGCTCGTCGAGGAAGAGAAGCTCGGGATCGCCGATCAGCGCCATGCCGACGTCGAGCCGGCGCTGCTGGCCGCCGGAGAGGCCACTGGTGCGGGCATCGGCCTTGCCCTCCAGCCCGACCGACCCGATCACCTCATCCACCGGCCGCGGCCGGCTGTAGTAGCCGGCGAAGAGGTCCAGGGACTCGCGCACTGTCAGGTAGGGATCGAGCCGCCCGCTTTGCAGGACGATCCCGATCCGCTCACGCCACTTGCGCCCGGCGTGTTGGGGGTCCTCGCCGAGAACGCTGACCTCTCCCCCGCTGCGCTTGCGGTAGCCCTCGAGGATCTCCACCGTCGTCGTCTTGCCGGCCCCGTTGGGGCCGAGGAAGGCGAAGACCTCACCGGGATGGACGTCGAGGTCGATCCCGCGGACCGCCTCGAAATCGCCGTAGGACTTCCGTAAACCCTTTATAGAGATGACTGGCTCTGACAAGGCGGCGATTCTAGGGTTAGCCGGTCGGGGAAGCCTCAACCGAGCCTCCCCGCTTTTGCGAGGGCAGGCTTCCCCGACCGGCTCACTCCAGTTCGACGTCGCGATGCTTTACCCGGACGATCACGTCGTCGCGGGCAGCGAGGTCGCGGCGAATCCGGTCGGCGACCGTAACCGAGCGGTGTCGCCCGCCGGTGCAGCCGACCGCGATCGTCAAGTGGCTCTTGCCCTCCGTCACATAGGCGGGAACGAGGAACTCCAGCAAGGGAAGCAGCCGCCCGTAGAACTCGCCCGCCTGGGTCCCCGACTCGACGTACTTGCGCACCTCGCGATCGAGCCCGGTCAGCGGGCGCAGCTCGTCGACGTAGTGCGGGTTGGGCAGGAAACGCACGTCGAGGGTCAAGTCGGCGTCGCGCGGCGGCCCGTTTTTGAAGCCGAAGGTGAGCAGGGTCAGCGCCAGCTTGCCGCTCTCGTGGCGGCCGAGTATCTCCTCGGCGATCCGCCGCCGCAGCACGCCGCCGGTCAGGTCGCTGGTATCCATCACCACGTCGGCGCGGGCGCGCAGCGGGCTCAGCAGCTCGCGCTCGGCGCGGATCCCGTCGACGATCCGCCCCTCCGGCGCCAGCGGATGGCGACGACGCGTCTCCTTGTATCGATCGACCAGCGTCTCCTCGTCGGCTTCGAGGAAGAGGACTTTCGGCCGCAGCCCGTCCGCCTCGAGGTCCTCCAGCACCTGGACGAGGTCATCGAAGTAATCGCCCCCTCGCACGTCGGAAACGACCGCGGCGCGCTCGACCCCGCTGCCGTCGTGGCGGAACAGCTCGCCGAGGCTGCCGATCATCCGTGGCGGCAGGTTGTCGACGCAGAAGTAGCCGCCGTCCTCAAAGGCGGCGATCGCCTCCGACTTGCCGGCGCCGGAGTGGCCGGTGATGACGACGAGCGTCACCTCTCTGCCGGGCCCACCGCCGTTTGAGCCCCTGCCCTGAGCTTCGGTTTTCTGCGCCTTGGCCATCGGTTCCTAGCCGGTCCGGTTGAGCTGCTCGTGGATCTCACGGGCTACTTTGCCAGGCACGCCGGGCACCGCTTCCAACTCTTCGCGACTGGCGGCGAGAAACCGCTCTGGAGAGCCGAAATGCTGGAGCAGGGCGCGCTTGCGAGCCGGGCCCACCCCCTTCAGCTCGTCGAGAACGGAGCCGGTCATCGCCCGGTCGCGCCGCCCCCGGTGGTGCTCGATCGCGAAGCGGTGCGCCTCGTCGCGAACCCGCTGCAGGAGCTTCGAGGCCTCGGAGTCGGCGGGCAGGTCGATCGGCGCCCGGCGGCCGGGGACGTAGACCTCCTCCAGCCGCTTGGCGAGGCTGATCACGGTGACGCCGAGGTCGGCGAAGGGGCGCAACGCCCGCATCCCGGCGGCGAGCTGCCCTTTGCCGCCGTCGATCACGATCAGCGAGGGCAGCGAGGCGAAGCTGTCGTCGCGATCCTTGTCGTGCGGGGAAAGGTCGGCCTGGTCGAGGTAGCGGTTCATGCGGCGGCCGAGGACCTCCTCCATCGAAGCGAAGTCGTCCTGTTTTCCACCCGCCCGCGGCGGACGCGGGAGGACACGGCCATCCATATCTGATTCTCTGGACGTGTCCGGGAGCAGAGTACGCGGGCGGAATTTGATGATGAATCTCCGGTAGTCGGCCTTCTTGGTCGCTCCCCCCTCGAACACGACCATCGAGGCAACGGTGTGCTCGCCTCCCAGGTTGGAGATGTCGAAGCCCTCGATCCGGACCGGCAGCTCTTCCATCTCCAGCGCCTCGCGCAGCGTCGCCAGCGACTCGACCCGGCGCTGACGGCGGTGCTCGCGGCGCAGCCGGTCTTGGTCGAGGGCGAGGCGGGCGTTGCGCTCGGCCAGCTCGCGCAGCCGCCGCTTGTCGCCGCGCTCGGCCACCCGCACATCGACCGGGGCGCCGCGGCGCTCGCTCAGCGCCTCGGCCAGGACCGGGGCGCGCTCTCTTAGGTAGGGGCCGACGACGATCGTCCGCGGCATCGCCGGCGAAGCGGAGTAGTACTGGCCGATGAACTCCTCCGCGACCTCGGCCGGCTCGCGCTCGGCCTGGTTGTCGAGGTAGAAGCTCTGGCGCTCGGCGAGGATGCCGTCGCGGACCTGGAAGACCTGCGCGTTGGCGTCGGCGCCCTCGACGGCGACGCCGATCAGGTCGGCGGTGCCGACCGAGCCGCCGGCGACCCGTTGGCGCTCGAACAGCGAGCCGATCGCCTTCAGCCGGTCGCGGTGCAGGGCCGCGCGCTCGAACTCGTGCGCGGCGGCGGCCTCGTCCATCTTGCGCCGCTCGTCGCTCTCCACCTGGCGATAGCGACCGGAGAGGAAGTCCACGATCGCGTCGATGTTGCGCCGGTACTCCTCCCTGGTCACGTAGTCGACGCAGGGCGCCCCGCAGCGCTTGATGTAGTAGTCGAGGCAGGGGCTGCCGGAGCGGCGGCCGGGCTCGACCCCCTCGCAGGTGCGGAACTGGAACAGCTTGCCCAGCAGGTCCAGCGTCTCGCGCACCCGCTTGGCGCTGGAGAACGGCCCGAAGTAGGCGCGCCCGGGGCGGTGCTTCTCGCGGGTGAAGTAGACGCGGGGGTAGTCCTCGTCGAGGCTGACGGCGACGTAGGGGTAGGACTTGTCATCGCGCAGGCGGATGTTGAAGCGGGGGCGGTGGCGCTTGATGAAGCTCTGCTCGGCGAGTAGCGCCTCGGCCTCGGTTGCGGTGACGAGGACCTCGATCCGGTCGACGCGGCTGGTCAGTCGCGATTCGCCGCCGGAGAAGTGGGAAGCGACGCGCTTGCGGATCGAGCGCGCCTTGCCGACGTAGAGCACCTCGCCATCCCCGTCATGGAACAGATAGACCCCGGGTGAGTCGGGAAGTTCGCGGATCCTGTCGTTCACGCGATAAAGGGTAGGCTGCCAGCCGCATGAGCCCGCCCGAGCTGAACACGATGAAGATCGAGATCGACGGGGAAATCGGGACTCTCACCCTCGATCGCCCCGACGCTTTCAACGCGATGAGCCCGGAGATGATCGGCGAGATGACCATCGCCTTCTCCTGGCTGGCCGATCAGGCGCCGCTGCGGGCGCTGATCGTCACCGGCTCGGGCAAAGCTTTCTGCGCAGGCGGCGACGTCAACTGGTTCAGAACGGGCGTCGAGGACCCCGACGTCGACCTGCCTTCGCAGGTGCGGCGCGGCGCCGAGGCTCTGCACCAGGCGATCGTCGACCTGCGGCGGATTCCCTACCCGGTGATCGCCGCGGTCAACGGGCCCGCAGCGGGCGCCGGCTTCTCGCTGGCGCTCGCCTGCGACACGCGAATCGCTTCCGAAGCAGCCTTTTTCGCCTGCGCCTACGGGCGCATCGGCGCCTCCCCGGACGGGGGCATGACCTACTTCCTGCCCCGGGTCGTCGGACCGAGCCGAGCGCTGGAGCTGCTCCTCAACGACCCGAACATGAGCGCCCAAGACGCGCTGGCGGAGAAGCTGGTCGCCGAGGTCGTCGCGCCGGACGACCTGATGGACCGCGCACGGGCCAAGGCGGAGAAGCTGGCCGCCAAGGCCCCCTACTACGTGAAGATGGCCAAGTGGCTGGTCGGGCAGAGCATCGAGAACAACCTCACCGAGCACCTGCAGCTGGAGCGTCACGGAATCGCCGACAGCATGGCGACCGAGGATCTGAGGGCAGGGGTTACAGCTTTCTTCGCCGGCGAGAAGCCCGAGTTCAGCGGCCGCTGAGCGGCCGCCTTGCGAACCGCGCCCCCACGGAGCTACAGTGCCCCTGAGCCTGGCTCCCACCCGGAAAGGACTCTTCCATGAAGAAGGTCGCCGCATTCCTCGCACTCGCACTCGCCTCTGTCGCGCTCGTCGCCTGCGGAGGCGATGACGACGACAACGGCACGACCACTCAACCCTCCGGCGGAGCGGCCAATGGGGCAGCGACGGGTGGCGCAGCGGCCGGCGGCGGTGGCGGCAAGGCCCCAGCCGGCGAGACGATCAACCTCGAGGCCGACCCCGACGGTCAGCTCGCCTACACGACCGACACCCTCTCCGCCAGAGCGGGCAACCTGACGATCGCTTTCGACAACCCCGCCTCGATCACCCACGACGTCGCGGTAGACGACTCCGGCGGCAACAACATCGGCAAGTCCGACCTGATCGCCCAGGACGCCACCACCCTAGTCCTCGAAAACATGAAACCTGGCAGCTACACCTTCTACTGCACAGTCCCCGGCCACAAAGAAGCCGGCATGGAAGGCACGCTGACCGTCAGATAGCGCTCAGCCTTAGTTCATGACAATCGAGATCGTCCTACTTGTCGTCGGCGTCCTGCTCGCAATCGGAGAGTTCGCCGTCTGGGAATTGGCGATCCTCTGGCACAGCGAGGAGAAGCGCGACCCTCGCAACATGCGGCCGCCGTTCTAATTCTGGGATTGCGCTGGGTGACAGCGTCGCTGCGAAGCAAAACTTCTCGTTGCCTTGACTTGAGGTAACGGGTGACGGCTCGGTGCCAGCCGCCGCCGATTTTGTCGACGGAGACGACCTCGGTGCGGCCACGGACTCAACGCAGACAAAACCATCCGAAAGTCCCCCTAGGGTCGCGGAATATGGGGCAGTTTCCGTCGATGAAGGCGAAGCGTTGCTGGCGGTCTTGGAACGAAAGCCGCTCGGCTACCGCGTCGTCCGCCAAGCTGGCTCGCATCGCCGGATGGAGGCGTCAGGCTGGCCTCCGCTGACTTTTGCATTCCACGATAACGCGACAATTCCAGTCGGACTAGTGCGCAAGATCCTCGTCAGAAACGTGGGCCTTGCGGAAGAAGAGGCCCGGAAGCTACTCTGAGATAGAGGATCGAATGGAGACCGTGCGCGTCATCTACCACCACGAGACTGATGGCTGGTGGGCCGAGTCCCCCGATGTCGAGGGCTGGTCCGCTGCCGGCGATACCTACGCCGACGTCGTCAAGCTCGCTGAAGAGGCTATCCCGTTCGCCCTACAGCGTGAAGCCAATTTGGAGCACTTCGTTCCAGCCGGCGAGCACGTCGCTGCCTAGTCTTTCTTCACCGCAACCACAAGGGAGAGCTCCAGCCACTTGAAGTGGCAGTCCACCTCGGTAAAGCCAGCGTTCCGAAGCCAGTCCATCTGATCTGAAAGATCTGCAAGGCGGTCCGTTGGGTCATCCTGAGTCCGCCCGATCTCGCGGCGAAAACGCTCATGTAGACGAGAGGAGGCAGAGGTCACGAGATCGAGGTTCGCAAAGACGCCGCCCGGCGAAAGAAGGGTATGGATTTCTTCAAACAATTCCCCCTTGCGCTCATCCTCAAGGTGGTGAATCGCCAAGCCGGACACCACGGCGTCGAGGGGTCCCATATCTGCAAGCGGAAACGCCAAGTCGTGAGTGCGGAGCTCCACCAATGGGTCGGCTTCGAATCGGCCGGCGGCGCGAGCGAGCATCGGCTCGGAAGTGTCAATCCCCACCGCCAGTGCGTCGGGGTAATGCTCGCGAATTGCAGCAAGTAGTCGCCCATCGCCAGTACCCAGGTCGAGGACTCGCTCTACTCGCGAGGGAAGCGCCTCTAGCAGCATCTCCTCCGCGATGGCCCTGTGCGGTATCTCTCGCGAGAGGTACTCGGCAACGCGCCCCGGATCTCCCCACTCATCCGACACGATTGCGGTGCCCTACTCGGGCGCCATCACGCGCGTTACCGAGTCGCCGACGAAGCACGGCTTCTCGTTGCCCTCGACTTCGAGGGTGAAGCGGGTCACCACCTCCCACCAGCCGCCGCCCTTCTCGTCGATCGAGACGACTTCGGCCTTGCCGCGGACCTTGGAGTCGACCGGGACCGGGGCCGGGAAGCGGATCTTGTTCCAGCCGTAGTTGACGCCGAGGGTGAAGCCGGTCGAGGAGATCAGGTCCTTGCGGAAACCGTCGACCAGCGAGAGGGTGAGGTTGCCGTGGGCGATCGTCGTCCCGAAGGGGCTCTCCGTCTTCGCCCGCTCTACGTCGACGTGGATCCACTGGTCGTCGCCGGAGACTCGCGCGAAGGTGTCGATGTCCTCCTGGGTGACGGTTCGCCACTCGCTCGGGCCGATCTCCCGCCCCAGCAGCTCCTGCATTCCCTCGACGCCCTGGACCTCGACAGTTGCCATCGCGCGGCAGTCTTTCAGATCAGCGCGGCGGGATGGGAGAGACGCAAGCCGGGAATGCGTTCGAAATGAGAGGTGTTGCGGGTGATCAGAGTCGCACCGGCTTCGAGGCAAATGCCGGCCTGCAGGGCGTCGCGAATGTCGATCGCTTCTCCCCTGCCGCGCAGCTCGCTGAGCAGCAACCCACCCCGCAACCCCGCCTTGCGGGTGAGCGTCAGCAGGGGAGCGGCCAGCAGGGCGTGGACCGGGCGTGGGTTGTCCCGGTAGGAGCGCCCGAGGGCCAGCTCGAACGCGGTCACGGCCGTGACTCGGTAGCCCGCGCCTCCGGCCAGGGCCCTGACCAGGTCGCGTCCGGGGCCGGCGCCGCGGAGGTAGTCGATCAGGACGTCGGAGTCGAGGACCGGTCCTGCCATGTCGCCCATGCCTCCTCGCGCGCCCGCTCCCATTCCTCGACGTCGCTCCGGCTCCAGGCCCCCTCCGCCTCTGCCAGCGCCGCGTCAAGATCGTCCTCGCCTCCCTTCTCCAGGTGACGCTCCAGCGCCTCCTCGACGATTGCCGAGAAGCCTCGCATGCCTCGCTCCGCGGCCTCGGCCCTGAGCCTCACATAGGTGCGATCGCTGAGTTCAACCGTCGTGCGCATCGGTGGATGCATTCTAGCATTCATATGCATCAACTCCCCGCGAGGCCCTGTATAGGTGCACACGCATCACCTGATCAGGCGAACTTCGAAGGTCGGGAGGGTGAGGGCGCCAGCTCCTCCCAGAAGGGCGAGGATTCGGGTCACGTAGGCCTGGGTCTCCGGGTAGGCGGGGATGCAGTTGCAGGCTTCGACGGGGGCTGGGCCCGCGTTGTAGCCGGCGAGGGCGAGGGTCGGGGAGCCGAGCTGGCGGATCAGATCGGACATCAGGTGGGCCTGGGCGTCGATCGCGGCTTCGGGGTCGAAGGGGTTGTCTAGGCCGTAGGCGGCGGCGGTCGAGGGGATGAACTGGGCGATGCCCTGGGCCCCCTCGGATGAGGTGGCGTAGGGGTTGAAGTTCGACTCGGCCATCAGTTGGGCGGCGAGCAAGGCCGCCGAGACGTTCCAGCGAGCGGCGGCGCGGAGCAGCGGCTGGCGGTAGCGAGCGGGGACGAAGGAGGGCAGGCCGCCGGCGCCCGACGTGGCGCCGTCTCCCCCACCCGCGCCGACCGTGTTGCCGGCCTGCGAGCAGGGCGGCGGTCCCTGGGTATAGCCGTAATGCCACGCCTCCCACGAGTAGCGCTGGACGAAGCCGAACCTGGTCGCGTTGGCGGCCAGCCAGCCGTAGGCTGATGAGGGACCGAGGTCGAGCTCGGTCGCGCAGCGGTGCAGCGACTGGCCGGGGGGAGCCACCCACCGCGGGTCGGGGTTGGCGGCGAAGAGGGCTGCCTGCTCGGCGTCGGAGCGGAAGCCGGAATTGATCACGAGTGATATGCCCGCTTGGGAGGCGGCGGCCGCCATCCGGTCGAAGGCGGCGGCGACGTCGGGGCGCATGTCCTCTCCCTGGCGATAGGCGAGCGGGCCGCTGTAGCCGCCGCCGCTCGCCATTGCCGGCATGCCGCCGGCGGCCATCGGTGCGGCGGCCTCGGCGACCGCGGTGGCCTCCGTGCGAGCCTGGCCCTTGCCGACTTCGAGGTCCGCCAGAACAGAAGCTCTGACGCGGACCGGAGCGAAGGAGATCGCGTCCGGGAAGGAGATACGCAGGCGTCTGGTGGCGACGCCATTCGCTCTTGCGACCTGCAGGGCAGTCGCGCGCGCCCGCAGCAGGTAGACGAACTTCTCCATGTGCAGCGGATTCGGCAGGCCGTTGGGCAGGGTCGGCGGCGAGAGCAGGCGCGGCAGGTCGTCGCGCATCGAGCGCGCCGCCGAGATCGCCGCCAGATCGGCCGCCCGCTGGACCCGGGCCTTGCCGGCCACCGCGCCGGCGATCGCGACCAGCGCCAGCGCCCCGGCGATCAGCACGAAGCAGCCGCCCAGCGCCAGCGGCAGCGCCTGTCCGTCCTCTCGGCGCGGGCTCATGCGTCCGGACCCACGAGCCGCAGCATCCGCGCCGGCAGCCCGCCCGAGGCGCCGGCGGGCAGCGCTCCGAACAGCGCCCGGCGCGAGGGGACCCAGGCGAGGGGCCGCTTGGCGACCGCGACGGCGACGCCGCGGGCGAGCAGGTCGCGGGCGGCCAGCGCGGTCAGCGCCCGGTCCCGGCCCAGGTCGGCGCGCAGGACGACCGTGCCCGCCTGCAGCGCCGTGGACTCGGTCGCCGCCTGGAGCAGGCCCGGCGGCACCATCACCACGCCGAGCGAGTCGCGGACGAGCGCCAGAGCCGCCGGCGC
>DATMBX010000131.1:0-5275 GCA_035558955.1 Solirubrobacterales bacterium
CTCCGAGCGTGGCAGGGCGACCGAGACCGAGGCGATGTTGGCGTCGCCCGCTCGGGGTCTCAGCGCGATCGTCAGCGCCGGGTGGCCGCTGCGCTTGGTCGGGCCTTTGAGGCGCAGGGTCATTCTCGGCTTGAAGGCAAGGCGGGTGCAGTCGGAGAGCTGGAAGCGAGAGGAGACCGCCGCCGCCCCGGGGGAGCCGAAGATCGTGCCGTCGAGGCTCATCGGGTCACACGAGGTCGGGTTGAGGGTGAAATCGGGGCGGTCGGTGTTGACGTGCACCGATCGCACCTGCAGGGGGATGCCCTGCAGGATGTGGGGCAGCGGGTCGCTTTGGACGTGGATCTGGGCGGTCTTCGAGTCGACCTGGGCCGCCGCCTTGACGAGGACCACTCCCAGGTCGAAGGGGCCGGCGACCGCCGGGGTGATCACCGCGACCGAGATCGGCGCGCCTTTGTAGGGGCCGGCGAGGTAGGCGGTGCCCTTGGCGTGGAAGGGAGTCGGGCCCGCTCCGGCGCCGACGTCGACCGTCCCGACCTGGCTTTGGGCCGGGCAGCTGGGGTTTGCCAGCTCTGCTTGGCCGCTCTTGGACGTTGCTGCGTCCAAAGAGGACTGCGGGCAGGTGGCCACTCCCGCCAGCTTGCCGGTGAGGCCCTGGGGCAGGTCCAGGTTCAGGCCTTTGAGGATCTGGGAGCCGTCGGGGCGAGAGACCCTGGCCAAAAGCGGGCTGAAGGCCTTGGCGATCGGGGAGAGCGTGCCGGCGTCAAAGAGCGGGGAGAGGGGCAGGCTCGCGGCGTCGGCGGAGTTGGCGGCTTTGCCGGGGTCCCCCGCTCTGCAGGCGCCGCCGTCTGGGCCGTGGTCGATCGTGAAGGTGTCGGTCTCGAGGATGGGTGGGTTGCCCGACCAGGGGTGAAGCTCGGTTTCGATCTCATAGACGCCGCAGGTGGAAGGGGTGATCAGCGGCGCCCGGTTGCCGATCTTGAATCTGACGTCGAGCGCCGAGAAGGGCAGCTGGGGGTTCTCGTCAAAGCTGGCGCTGAGCTGTCCCGTGTTCGGGTCGGCCTCGATCTTGCCGGCGAGCTTCACCGCCACCCCGCGCTCGGGGCTCTTGATCACCAGGTAGCCGGCGAGCAGGGTGTCGAAGGGGTTCTCAAAGGGGGTGGCGAGGAAGACCGAGCCCCCCAGGGTCTCCTCCAACAGCGGCGTCTGGACCTCCACCTCTGCCACCTTGGATGCGGCGGGGCAGCCCTCGCCGAAGTCAGAGGAGGCGCTCTCTTTGGCGAGCTGGGACTCCGAGCAGGCCCCCAGCCCGTCGGCGGAGGAGGGATTGACGCTCAGGCCCTCGGGCAGGGTGACGAGGACTTTCTTGATGTCGGACTCGGCGGAGCCGTCGGGGTCGGTGAGGCCCGGGTCATCGACGTCGATCGAGAAATCAAAGCCCGAGGGGCTCTGGGCGTTGGGCGTGGTCGGCGCGGCTGTGACCTCGGGATCGAAGCCGAGCCCCGCGCAGTTGACTACCGGCGGCGAGCCGGCGCTCTCGCTGAGCCAGTTGGGGTCGGAGAGATCGGGGGAGCCGTCTGGCCCGGTGGCGCCGGGTCTCTGCCAAGAGTCGGTGAGAAAGCCGGTGTTGAGGGGCTGCCCCGAGCAGGAGCGCGGCAAGGTGAGGAAGGCTCTCTCGGGGATGCCGGCGGGGCCGCCGCGATCGGGGTCATGGGAGGGATCGGCGGGGTTGCCCCAGATCGTCGTCTTGGCTCTGTAGAAGGGGAGGGCCTGGGAGATGTATCTGAGCGTGGCGAGGATGTTGTAAGGGGGGTTGGGGTTGACCGAGCCCTCGATCGTCACCGGCACCACGTCGGCGACGAAGAAGCCGAGCTTTGCCGCCACCCCGGGCGGGGCGGCAAGGCTGAAGACGGGGGAGCGCTCGGTGATGTCGGGCTGTGAGTAGGTGACGTCGGTGACCCCGACCTGGGAGCCGACCGGGCATACCTCGTCGAGGAACTCAAGCGTGGTGCAGCGCGCGGTGGTGGTGGGGTTGGCGATCAGGCCCGGGGGGGCGCTCACCCTGATCGTCTTGGCCGAGCCGTCGGGGACCTCGAAGCCGAGGCCGGAATCGAATCTCGTCTCCAAGGCGAGCGTGGTGTCCCAGGCATGGGGATGGGAGCCCGCCTGGTCGGCCGGCGCTCCGAGGGAGTCGAGGAAGGCGACCTCGAGGCCTTTGAGGCCGAAGTCGGCCTTCGCGGCGGGGGCCAGGGCAAAGAGGGCCAGGGCGGTGGCGGTGAGGCAGAGCGCCAGGCGCTTCATCGCGAAGCCTCCCGGTTTTGGGCGGCTCGGCGGCGTCTTTTGGCGGGGCGCTTGACGCAGCGCGCTCTGCCTTTGCGAACGACCTTGCGCTTGCCCTTGGGGCAGCGCTTTGCTTTGGGAGTCCAGTCGCGGCCCAGGTTGGGCGAGCCGTTGAAGACCGAGGTGCCCGGCGAGTTCGCGGCGGGGGGGTTGGCGGGGTTGCCCTGACAGCCGTCGCCTTGGCAGGGGACCGAAGCGGGGGGCGGCGGCGGAAAGCCGCCGCCCACGCGGGCGTCATAGACGTCCATCAGGCCGAAGTCGTGATCGACCAGGCTGTCGGTGGTGGCGAAGAAGACGTCTGAGCCCGAAGCGGAGGCGTCGAAGAAGTCGGAGTCGACGTTGCCCTGCCCCGAGGAGATCAGGCTGAGGCAGCCGCCGGCGTCGGGCACGTAGAGCTCGGCGCCGATCTCCTCGATGCACTCCTGCTCGCCGCCGGCGCGCTGCCACTCATATACGTCGCGCTTGCCGTTGGTGTCGCGCAGGACCAGCGCCTCGAAGCTCTCGAAGAAGAGCTTCTCCCCGTCGGCTGAGAGCGCCCGCGTGGGGTGTAGTTGGTACTCCCAGCCGGGAATCTGGGCCGCCGCCCAGAAGTTGCCGCTGAAATGGGCGCTTCGCCCCTGCGGGCGGGCCCCGCTCGGATTGCAGGAGATGCAGGCGAGCTCTCCCGCCCCTCCCCCAGCCTCGGCGTCATAGAGGAAGACCTCGGCGGCGGCCTCCCCGCTCGCCACGTCGGTGTTGTCATAGCCGGTCAGCGGCGCCGAGGAGGTGAAGGCGGCGTGCAAGCCGTCGGCGCTGACCCGCGCGGTGCGGCGGTCGGGCAGGGTCACGATCGGGCCCGGCGCCCCGAAGTGGTTCACGACCCCCCGCGCGTCGGCGCTTGTGAGCGTCCCCACGAACGTCGTCCCCGCCCCTCTCTCGAACAGGTAGAGGTTCGGCTGCTCGTCGATCGCGCTGTCGCCCTCGCTGTTTTGCGCCGCCCCGCTGAGCACCGCGGTCGAGGCGAAGTAGACTCGCGAGAGGTCGGTGCTGTAGCCCATCACGCCTTTGACGCCCGTGGCCGCGACCTGGGTGCTCGTTTCGCTCTCGACGTCATAGGCGTAGAGGCCCCCGCCGGTTGTGTAGAGGGCGGTGGCGCCGGTGGGGTCCGCGCCCCAAAAGCGGGTGTCGGGGGCGGCGGAGATCTGGGTCGTGCAGGCCTGCCCCGGCGCCGCTCCCGCGCAGCTCCCGCTGAGGCTCGGCGGGCCCTCTGGGTCCAGGCGCACGTAGAGCGGGCCCGGTTGGTCGCCGGCGCCGCCTGAGGAGGCTGGGGCCTGATTGCCCGGGGCAGTCGAGCTGGTCGACCAGAAGACCGCCGAGGCGTCGGCTGAGAGCGCATGGTGCACGCTGTCCTCGCGCGACATCCCGAAAGCACCCTGCGCGGTCCCCCCCGAGGAGTGAACGCAGGCCGCGTCGCCGCTCGGCAGCACGCTGATCAGGCGCAGCTCGCCGTTGCCCGCTCCGGGGATGTGCAGGTAGAGCTGGTAGATCCCTTTGCTTTGGTCGGTCCCAGGCGTCGTCGTGCAGGCGTCGGGGGTGAGCACCGCGGCGGCGCGCAGCAGGGTGCGCGAGCCGTCGGCTGAGATGCCCTGCACCTGGGGGGCGTAGGTGCTGTCGGTGCTCTCGTCCTCGCCGGGGTAGCCGGGCGGGGCCACCGAGCTGATCAGGCCGTAGCCCTCCTCGCCGCAATCGCCGTCGTCGCGGCGGTAGATGCTGGGCAGGCCGGGGGCGGCGCCGGGGAGGAGCTGGAGGTCGGTGTCCTGGATGAACCAGCCTCTGCAGAGGTCCTCTGAGAAGGCCTTGAACTGCGTCGTGTTGGCGTGCGAGAGGGAGGGGAAGAAGGGGACCGAGGTGCGCGGGGGGGAGATCGAGTGCGTCGACCAGCCCGCCCCGGGGTCGCGGCTTGAGAGCAGCTGGCTGTGGAAGGGGGCGGACTTGGGGGAGCCGAAGGCGCCGAAGGAGGAGTAGGTGGCCCGATCGCCCTGCAGGGAGGCCATGTGGAAGTTCGGCGAGTCGAAGCTGAACTGGACCTCGTCGGTGGCGATGTCGCTGTTGTTTTTGTCCAGCGGGCTGACCATCTCATAGGCGCGGCAGTCGGGAAGCAAGGCCGAGGGGCCGGTGCGAAATTGCTGGTTGGGGCAGTCGGTTTTCGCTCTCGAAGGAAGGGGGAAGGTGGTGAAGGTCCCGTCGGGGCCGAAGACCGGGCCGCCGCCGCCCGAGGAGGCGACGAAGCGGAAGTGGTAGGTGGTGGCGGGCTGCAGGCCGCTGAGCTCGACCTCCGCCGCCAGCTCGGCGTCGAGGACGGCGTCGGTGAGGTCAACGGGGCCAAGCGGCTCAGAGGCGCAGCCGCCGAGGGAGCACTCGGCACTGCCGTACTGCACGTAGTAGACGGTGTCCGCCCAGAAGTGGGGGTTGATCTTCGCCCCCAGCGTGGCATCCTCGGCGCCGACGGAGAGCGCGAACTGATCGGCGATCGTCGGCGGGACCGCCGGCGGCGGGCAGGCCTCGATGTCGGTGGGCGCCGGGCCGTAGGCGCGGATGAAGCTGTTGGCCTGGTCCGCCTTGGAGACGTAGAGGTCGTGGCCGGGAATGCCGCAGGCCGAGCTGGTCGCGATGCCGGTGGAGGTGGAAAAGGGGACTCTGAAGGGGAACTCGGCGTTTCTGACCTCCGCGCAGGCGGAGTCGAACTTGCGGACGGAGATCGTCTCGATGTCCGCCGTGTCTAGTGCGTAAGCGCTGCCGTCGGCGGCGGTCGCGACCGCGGTCGGGCCATCGACGTCAAGCGAGCAAAGGGGGGCGCCGGCCGGGGTGAGCTTGGCCACGTCGTCTTTGCCCTGATAGGCGGCGAAGAGGTCGCCGTCGGGGTCGACCGCGAGCGACTGCACGGTCTCGCCGGGAACGG